>NZ_JBEAES010000013.1:0-173631 GCF_050477165.1 Brevibacillus sp. FIR094
TATTAAAAATGGTCAACCAGTAAAAACTGGCTGACCTCATAATACGAACGGGCAGGATAGATTAATTCATTTCACGAATACCTCATTATGGAAATCGCAGTATGTAAATAAGATGTTAAGTGAAACTCCAGAGAACCAGATTAGGAGATCATCACATGAAGAAGTTGGTAATCACTTTCTTATTAGCCATGATTCCGAGTATAGTTACCATGCTTTTATTAATCGAATACTTCCCTTATACAAAAGTTTGATTTGGATTGTAGTCATACCAATAAGCGTGTTGGCAGCGATTTTTTTGCATCCACAAGAATACTTACCTAGCGTTTTAACGCAACTTCGAGAACTGATATTTTCTCATACTTCTAAATGAATAACTCCGTAAATTCGTGCAGGGTGTCATTCGGTCCCTAGTTCCATCTGAGGCAATTCAAAAAAGCAATGTAGGTGGAAACTAATCGAATCGCAGTAAATCATTAAGCGACGGGTTCGAGCGTTAAAATGAGTCAGTCTAAAACTTTATTATTCAGTTTAGAGCCATGGATTGCTTCTAATGTTGAGTCTAAAACTAATTTTCAAATATCTAGTAAAGCGATCCTGAAATAATGTAACTACATTCCGGTGAAATATGGAATAATCTTCGTAGCCTTTATTGGTCGGAGAGAAACCATGCCATTCCAATCGAAAAAAGAAAAATTACAACTTTCCATTACCGAACGGGATATGCTCCTAAAAATCAGTCGTGCATGTACGGAGGAATACCGCCGGGTGGAGCGAGCCCGCATGCTTCTTCACTATGCCGACGGCCTCAGTATACCGAAAATTGCAGAGATGCTCAGTACTACCGTCCCGAAGGTGAATCGTTGTGTCGATAAAGCACTGGAACTCGGGCCAGAGGCTGCCTTGGGAGAAGAACAACGTTCCGGCAGACCGCCTGTCGTGACGCCCGAAGCCAAAGCATGGGTCATCTCACTTGCCTGTTAGAAACCCAAAGAGTTGGGTTACTCGTATGAAGTTTGGACCCAACGTCTCCTGGCTCAACATGTACGAAATCATGCAGTATCAGCTGGCCATGAGTGCCTTTCTCGTATGTCGCCAAACAGTGTCTACCGGTTGCTGAATGCTCATGACTTGCAACCTCACAAGGTCCGCTATTATTTGGAGCGCCGCGATCCTGAATTTGACACGAAACGTGCTGAAGTGCTGTGCGTGTATCAGCAAGTCGAATACATTTGGGAAAACGAAGAACTAAAGCCGCTATGTGACGTTTATTTGCCTTACGACGAAAAGCCCGGAATTAAGCCATTGGGAATACCGCCGAAGATAAGCCCCCCCGTGCCCGGAGAACACCCGACGATCGGTCGCGACTCCGAATATAAATGGCATGGAACGCTAAGTCTGTTGGCCGGCATTGATCTGGTTACGGGTGAAGTTATCGGTACGGTAGAAGAGCGACACCGTAGCCGTGAATTTGTTGATTTTCTCAAGAAGTTGGACGCCCACTATAGCCCGGAATTGCGCATTCAAATCATTTTGGACAACCATTCTGCCCATATCTCCAAAGAAACGAATGCATACTTGGAGAGTGTGCGGGGTCGCTTTGAATTTGTTTTTACACCAAAGCACGGTTCCTGGTTGAACGTAATTGAAAGCTTCTTTGCCAAAATGACGAAGCAGGTGCTTCTTCAAGAAGTGAATGCCAATCCTGTTCCTTTCCGTTGGAAGTATGGCTTGGAAAGCTGATCGTGAACGTTATTTCAGGATCGTTCTACTAGTATGGTTTCAAGTTCGTTGGAACCGTACGAATAAATTCATGCAAATTTTATCGAGTTCAGCTTATACTGCCTACATCATTCACCCGATCATTGGTGTCAGTTGTACGCTTTTGTTTCATCATATAAACCTTCTTCCAATAATCAAATTGGTTATCGTGGCTCCAATGGCAATTATCATTTGCTTCACAGTTTCTTATTTGATCTGTAACATTCCATACGCAAAAAAGAATTGGTCATTTGTTTATAAAGTACTCCCCTGGAAAGGATGGAGCGACTCCACGGGTTTGACTTTCATGACTCCTGTCGCGCATATGCCATGCAGTTACGTACGTATACTCCACAAGCTCCATTGTCAGGTTTTGTTGATTATTTCTGGTATTTCGAAGGATATAGTCCGCCTCATTCGAAGGAGCTCGCGCTGCCTGATGGTTCGATTGAACTTGTGATCAGCCTGAGTGATGCTAAGATTAATTTGTTTGACAGAGAACATAAGGACCTGATGCGGACATATGGCAGTTCTGTTATTTGCGGTCCGCATTCGGAATTTTTCATTATTGATACTTCCGCAGAGACTACGGTTTTGGGAATACATTTCAAACCGGGGGGTATTGCTCCATTTCTTAACATGCCCGTGAATGAACTACATAATATTCATGTATCCCTGGAGACAATGTGGGGAGTAAGAGTCCAAGAACTACGTGAGGCGCTGTTTGTATCAAAAACGGTGGATGATAAGTTTCGAACACTTGAAGATAGTCTTATCATGCTGGCATCCAGACCTCTGATCCGACATCCTGCAGTAAGCTTCGCACTTAACGAATTTCTGAGTTTGCCGCATACAAGGCCTCTCTCGGATGTGATCGGACAAATCGGTTTAAGCCAACGAAGATTTATCCAAATTTTCAAAGCAGAAGTGGGGTTGACTCCCAAGCTTTTCTGTCGTCTTCGCCGTTTTCAGGAGGTTTTGAACAGAATAGACCACGCAAAGAGCGTCAATTGGTTGGATGTCGCTATCGCTTGCGGTTATTATGATCAGATGCATTTTATAAAAGATTTTCAGGCTTTCAGCAGCCTCAATCCTACTGAATATCTCTTGAGGCAATGCATGCATCAGAATCATGTTGCGCTCCCCAACTAAAGGGTCAAATTTTTACTATACCCTCGTTTTAGGGAAAGATAGAATATTTATATGAGGCGGGCAAACAGATGAATCGCATCTAGCCATACTTGCATATGGCTCATCATATTCCGGGAAAGAGAGAGGTGGATTTAAATGGATAAAGCAACCCCGTTTCTATGGATCAGGAATACTGCGGAAGCGATTGAGTTCTATAAGAAGGCATTCGATGCAGTAGAGAGATATCGCTTGACGGAGCCGGAAGGCAAAGTGGCTCATGCTGAAATTACAATCGGCGGAGCCCTAATACAACTCGCTGGAGAATATCCCGAATACGGCATTTTAGGGCCGGAAACGATTGGAAACACAACGGTTGGTATCCAACTGAATGTCGAAGATGCAGATAAAGTGTTCCATCAGGCGATTGCTGCTGGAGCGACAGTCGTTAATCCAATGGCGGATCAATTCTACGGTGACCGAGCGGGAAGTGTGAAGGATCCGTTCGGACATTATTGGATGATCTCAACCACAATTGAAATTGTAGAACCTGAGGAAATACAGAAGCGATTCCTCGCCTTGTATGTAAATTAAGCACAAAAGGATATCCCGTTAATGCTCATATGAGGCATTTCGGGATATCCTTTTTTTCTACAGTATGCCAATCCTGTTCCTTTCCGTTGGAAGTATGGCTTGGAGAGCTGATCGTGAAGGTTATTTCAGGATCGTTCTACTAGTGATATAGAAGACCGGAACTCCATGTACCATAAGGGGTTCCGGTCTAATACTTTATTTTCACTGAATACTACGTAGCTTTTTTGATAACAACCTACTCTGATTTTATTAGTTGACACCAAAAACAGGAAAGAGTAATATGATACCAATAACTTGATAATAACATTTTGTTAATAACAAAAAGGCAACAACAATTCAGCAGCTAAAAGAGGCGATTGGATGAACGATAAACCAAATGTCAATAAACGAGGTCAAACCGAACAGGAGTACTTGGAGGCTTATGATGTCAGCCAATTCGAGCGACCGTCTGTGACGGTCGATATGCTGGTATTCACCGTGATGGATGAGCTGGAGGAGAATTACCGCAAGCTCTCTCCCAAGTCGTTGAAAATATTGCTCGTGAAGCGTGGGGAGCATCCGTATATCGGTCAATGGGCGTTGCCAGGTGGGTTTGTTACACCTGGGGAGAGTCTCGAGGAGGCAGCCAGACGAGAGCTGCGTACGGAAACAAACGTAGACGACATTTACTTGGAGCAGCTCTACACCTGGGGAGATACGGGCAGAGATCCGCGGACATGGGTCATCAGCACATCGTACATGGCCTTGGTAGATAGCTCGTCTTTACAGCTGCAAGCAGGGGATGATGCAGATGAAGCGGAGTGGTACCGCATCGAGGACAAATGGCTGAAAGAAACGAAGACGTCTACCCCGGACGGTACCATTACTGAAAAATGGCTGGAGCTGCGACTTGTGCACGAGAGCGAAGAGCTGTCTGCCACCATTAAGATCACGAAAACAGTAACGGGTCGCACCGTACGTGAGACCCGCGAAATTGTAGAGACGAACAACATTGCATTTGATCACGCCAAAATCATTCAATACGCACTGGAGCGATTGCGTAACAAGATTGAATACACGGACATTGCCTTTGCCTTAATGCCAGAGCTGTTCACGCTGAGCGATCTGCAACAGGTGTACGAAGTGATTTTGGGACGTGAGCTGTTGGCTGCGGCGTTTCGCAGGAAGGTAGCCGACAAAGTGCTAGAAACGAATCAATATCGAAAACATGCCGGGCACCGCCCATCCAAGTATTTCCGCTTTAATCCGGAATGGATGGATCAGACGTAGCCCCGTACCAGGGAGGAAATCACAATGAATCAGGGACACAATCGAAGTGTTCGCGTACGAATCGCACAAGAGACGCTGCAAATCATAGAGCAAGGCTACTACATGAACAAAGCCGGAGAAAAGAAGAGCATTACGGAGGATCTGGCTGCTGCAATCAGCCAGTCGATCTTGTATCGTCCAAATGATTTGGCAGCAGACACCGTGCAACTGCCATCGCATCAAACAACAGCTGCACAGCTGCGTGCCAAGGTGGAGGTAACCTCGGAATCCAGCCTGGATGCAGCCAAACGCCTCGTCGTTCAAGAGAAACGAGCAGATGCCATATGCTTGAATTTTGCTTCCGCCAAAAATCCGGGCGGAGGATTCCTCGGAGGGAGCCAGGCGCAGGAAGAGAGCTTGGCGCGTTCCTCCGGGCTGTATCCTTGCATCGTGCAAATGCAGGAAATGTACACCTTTCATCGCCAGTTGAAAACCTGCTTTTATTCCGACTACATGATTTATTCACCGCTGGTCCCTGTGCTCCGGGACCAAAGCGACCAGCTTTTGCATGATCCATACCTCTTGTCTTTTGTTACGGCGCCTGCTGTGAATGCGGGGGTTGTTCGTGAGCGAGAGCCTGAAAACATCGCGAAGATTGGCCCTGTCATGAAGGAACGCATCCGAAAAATTTTGCGGGCAGCAGCCATTCACAACCACGGGACGATCATTTTGGGAGCGTACGGCTGCGGAGTATTCCGCAACAAAGCGGAGGACGTAGCAGATTACTTTGCGACTGTTTTGATCGAGGAGCAGCATGCACAGCTTTTTGACCACATCGTTTTTGCCGTCTACGACAATTCTGCGCGCCAGGAAAACCTGCGAGCGTTCAAGGAGAGATTCGCATGAATGCGAAAAGCACCGGCTTTTTAGCAGACTGGAATTGGTTTGAAAAAATATGGCTCATCTCGTTTACACTCGTTACCGTCTATTTGTATTTTGCACTGGATGATACATTAATTGGCTTGATCGCGTCTTTGACAGGGATGCTGAGTGTCGTGCTCGTCGCCAAAGGAAAGACGTGGAGTTACTACCCGGGTATCATCAATGTGGTTTTGTACGCGTTCGTGGCCTATGGGCAAAAGTACTATGGCGAAGTAATGCTGAATCTTCTCTATTTTTTGCCGATGCAATTCATAGGACTCTACCTGTGGCGTAAAAACCGCGTATCTGAAGTCAAACAAAATGACGTCAAGATTACGATTTTGTCCAACCGTGCGCGCATCTGGTGGACGATCTTGAGTATCATCGCAACGATTGCCTACGGGTTTGTATTGAAGCAAATGGGTGGGGCCTTGCCCTTTGTCGATTCCTTGACGGCCGTTCTCTCCGTCATCGCGATGCTCTTTATGGTGAAGCGCTTGGTCGAGCAGTGGGTGGTCTGGATCATCATTGATTTGTTCACGATCTACATGTGGCTGGTAGCGTTTTTGAAGGACGGAAGCGATATCTCGATGCTGGTCATGTGGTCCGCTTATTTGGTGAATGCCATCTACGGATTGATGAACTGGGTTCGGCAATACCGTAAGCAAAGGGAGGAGCAGACATGGGGGGCGTAGGCTTCATTGGCGGCAAATTTTTGCCACTGCATCAAGGACATGTATACGCGATTACACAGGCTGCCTGCCGCTGCGACGAACTGTACGTCGTTCTCTCGCATAGCCCGATTCGTGACCGAAAGCTGTGTGAGGAGGCAGGAATTAAGCCAATTCCCTATGAAGTGCGCTTGAGATGGCTGTCCACGCTGGTCAAGGACATGGAGAATGTTCGAGTGATTGCAGTTGAGGATTGTGCAGATAGTGATGAGAGCTACGATTGGGAGACGGGAGCAGCGGATATCAAGCGCAAGATCGGGAAAAAAATCGATCTGGTTTTCAGCTCCGAGCCCTCCTATGATTCGATTTTTCACCGTTTATACCCGGAGGCAGCGCACATCATTCTCGATGAATCGCGCTGCCAAGTACCAATTTCCGCTACCCGAATCCGCAACGAAGGAGTCTACACCCATTGGCAGCACATTCCTGCTGTTGTTCAACCCTATTTCGTTAAAAAGGTAGTGGTGGTAGGAACAGAGAGCTGCGGGAAATCGACCTTGACCCGTTATCTAGCGAAAATCTACAACACTACGTTTGTCGAGGAGTATGGGCGTACAATCTGCGAAGAGGTCGGGGGGTGCGATACGATTTTGACACCGGAGTATTTTCCGCATATCGCGTACGGCCACAAAATGAAAGAGTACGAAGCGCTCCAGAAAGCCAACAAGCTCTTGTTCATCGATACCGAAGCGATTGTCACCCAGTTTTACTCCGAACTGTACACCGGGCAAACCTTCCCTGTTCTCGACCAGGTTGCCGAAGAGCAAGCATACGATTTGTGGTTGTTCATGGAGCCAGATGTCGCATGGGTGGATGATGGACTGCGTGTGCACGGAGAGGAGCAAGTGCGCCTGCACAATCATGAAAAGCTGCGCCAGATGCTGGATGAGCGGGGAATTACGTACGTGACACTGCGAGGAAATTATGCCGAGAGACTGCAAGGAGCTATGCAGCATGTCGATCAACTGTTGAAGACGACTTCTCAACGAGCTGGAATTGGACTAGACTAAAGTCATAATGATTCTGACAGTAGAAGGGAGCCGTGCTGCATGCAGTCGATCGTACAGCCGCTATCCCCCCTTAGCTTGAAGGAATGGGCAGTCGCCGTCAAAGCACTTGGAGAAGGTGAGCAGATCATCACGATCCGCAAGGGTGGATTATACGAAGAAACACGAGAATTCCGCTTGGAAAACAATCAATTTTATTTGTATCCGACCTATGAGCACCAGAAGCGCGACATGGTAAAGGCAGACTACCAACACCTGTTAGACGCGACCCTCGAAGGCTGGACAATGGACAAGAAGACGGTGACTATCGAATATTTTGCCGAAGTAACTGACGGTGTAGAGCTGATGGACGAAGCCAAGCTGCGTGCGCTTTCGCCCTTCCACATCTGGACGGATAATTTTGCAGATGTGCGTTTGCATTGGAAGAAAAAACATCCACTGCACATTTTGTTCGTGCGAATGTATCGATTAGAGCAGCCGGTAGAAATCCCGATTGACGCTGCTTACCAAGGCTGCAAATCTTGGCATGATCTATTGGTGGACATTCCGCGAGCTGCGTTTACCCCTGTGCTTTCTGACGAGGAGTTCGCAAAGAAAAAAGCTGCGATCATGACCATTCTGCAAAAATAACATTCCATCCCAATCTTGTCTGGAGGGTTCTCATGAAAGCGATCTTGGTAACGGAATTAGGCGGGCCAGAAATGATGAAATATACGGAAGTCGAGATGCCGACCATGTCACCTACACAGGTCCTGATTCGCGTCGAGATGACCAGTGTCAATTTTGCCGATATCAAATCCAGATATGGAAAAAAGGGAGCAGCCAAGCTGCCGTTTATTCCAGGACTCGATGCGACTGGCGTGATCGAACAGGTAGGGACAGAGGTGCAAAGCCTGAAGGTGGGACAACGAGTCATCGCATTTCCAGCCAACGGATCTTACGCCGAGTATATCGTGGCGGATGAGAGCTTGACCTTTGCCCTCCCAGATCAAATCAGCACGGAAACAGCTGCCGCTTGCCCAGTCGTGTCATTTACTTCGTACCAGCTACTGGCGAAGGTTGCCCGCGTTGCCAAAGGGGAAACCGTACTGATTCACGCTGCGGCAGGCGGAATCGGGACGACGGCGATTCAATTAGCCAAGCTGCTCGGAGCAGGACGTGTCATTGGCACAGTTGGTAATGAAGCAAAGGCGGAACTTGTCTCGTCAGCCGGTGCTGACCATGTGATTTGCAATGATCGCGAAGATTTTGTGGAAAAGGTACGTGAGCTGACAGATGGTGCGGGAGCCGACGTCATTTTGGACTCGATTTCCGGAACGGTGAGCGAGCGCAGTCTCGAGTGTCTCGCTTGGTACGGCCGACTCGTCCATTTCGGCAATGCCAGCGGCGAAATCGGCCAGATCAAGACCATCGACCTGCATGCCAGCTGCCGCTCTGTATTAGGCTTCAGCTTTGGTACGACACGTAAGCTGCGCCCACACTTGTTGCAGGATACAGCGAAGCCAGTCTTGGAGTATTTAGCGAATGGCCAGCTCGACATCAAGATCGGTAAGCATTTTGCATTAGAAGAAGCAGCGAGTGCCCATGCGTGGGTCGAGAGCAGGGCGAGCACGGGAAAAGTACTGCTGGATGTGCGTTCGTAATAATGTGGAGCCCTTGCTGACTCACAAGCGGGGGCTTTCTCTTTATCATTTTTGAGAGGTGAATGCTACGCAGTGAAGGGTGAAGATGGTGCAATCAACGGATTTATTTCCTATGTACTCGAAGATCAGGCATGTGAAATCATTTCCCTGGACAGTGTGTTCGAAAACAAAGGAATCGGGACCGCGTTTCTCAATCAAGTAGCGCGGACCGCCAAAGAAAAAGGCTGCCACCGCATGAAGCTCGTCACCACCAACGATAACCTGCACGCCATGGGCTTTTACCAAAAAAGAGGCTATCCTTTTTATTAAAAATCTCTTTTAAAATGCATCGCAGAAGCAATTGCTGTCCGAAAAGCGCAGGTACATGTTTGGAAGGAGACCGCCCGAACATAGTGAGGAAAAAGGCGACTGAAAAACATGTGCCTGCGCTTCCCCCCGACCACCGCGAAATGAAAGCCTCCGGCTTTTTAAAAAGTTTGCCCCCACACAATTGTTGACATTCATAACTGTACGAATTATTATTACAGTACTCTTCGCAAGGAGGCCGTCTGTGACGTGAATAGTGAATTTACCATAGCTGTTCACAGCTTGGCTTTGTTGGCTCATATACCAGAGCATATGGCAAGCAGTGAGCTCATCGCAAAAAATGTATGTACCAATCCTGCCAGAATTCGCAAAATCATGAGCATTCTGCGTAAGAACGGATTTGTGAAGACCAAAGAGGGAATTGGCGGCGGTTATATCCTCGCGTGCGACCCGAATGAGGTCACTTTGGCCGAGATTTATTGCTCGATCTCGAACGGTACGCTGAAACCGCATTGGTGTTCGGGAGATCCGCAAGAAGCGTGTCAGGTTTCTGCGAATATGCACGGAGTTATGGATCAGATTTTTACCGAAGCAGAGATGTACTTTACGAAGTATTTGGAACAAATCACGATCCAGACCGTATTAGATAAAGTCCGTCAAGGATGTCAGGAGAATTCGCAACAGTAACCTTACAAATTTTTAACGTGGAAACTGTAATGATTTCCGTTACAATTAGGAGGTGCACGAGAATGAATCGAGATGAGTTATTGGAAGTCGGAGAATGGGTATTGGGAAAAACCAAATTCGGCGAGTTAGTTCAAGGCTTCGTCGAAACAGATGATTCATTGCGAGGTACCGCGAAAGTTTATGTGGTTCAATGCGACAACGAAGAGACGATCGGCAAGCAGGTGGTGATTCCGAGACAGTGGATGGAACGCATTGCGGTAGGTTCTTTTGATGATGAAGAACACATGCATGATTTGATCGACCTCGCCCTCGCAACCAAAGATAGAGAGTGGTTTATGGACCTGACTGCCAAGGCAAGCACCATGAAACAGGCGTCAGGGAAAGAAGCCCGCAAAACAAGAAGCTCTTCCATTCGCAATCGCTTGGGAACTTCAGCTATTTGGGAGCAATAATTTTTCACTATACAGGAGGAGTACGGAGTATGTCTAACGTGAATCAGAACAGTTGGTTTGAAAAAGGAATGAGCTTTGCCGCGTACAAAGAAAGCATGAACGTCAACAAAGAAGAGCTGTCCCGCGTATACGATCAGCTCACATTTACTAAGGAGGACCTAGCGTTCTTTGGTGATCTCTCCCAGCGCAATTGGAAAGGGATCGTGCTGACCGCAGACTGGTGTGGGGATGCTTCCTTGTGCGTTCCTGTCATTCAGCGAATTGCCGAGGAAAGCAACATCGAATTGCGCTTTCTCATCCGTGACGAAAATCTGGAGTTGATGGATCAATACCTGACCAATGGCACAGCACGTGCGATCCCGATCTTTATTTTCCTCGATCAGGATGGCTACGAGGCAAGAGTTTGGGGCCCGCGCGCTCCAGAAGTACAGGAAATGATTACGACAGCCCGTGCAGGATTGCCGGCTGCAGACGCTCCAGATTTTGAGGAAAAGCAAAAGGAGTTGTACCGCAACTTCAAGCAAAAGATATCTACAGACCCTGCCATTTGGCGTACGGTGATTGAGAGTGTAAAAGCGAAGCTGCAAGGCTAAAGAGAAAAATCTATAGGATAGGAATGGATAAATGAATATGAGTAAACAAGAGAATAGTCAGCGACCGATTCTCTTCCTAATGATCAACATGTTTATTGCGATGCTGGGAATTGGCTTGATTATTCCAATTTTGCCCGAATTTCTTAAAGAGTTCGGCGCGGGTGGCGAGACGGCTGGATACTTGGTGGCGGCCTTTGGTGTGACCCAATTTCTTTTTTCTCCGATTGCGGGGGAATGGTCAGATAAGTACGGTCGAAAAATCATGATTGTATCGGGACTCGTCCTGTTTACGATCTCCAATCTGGTTTTTGCCTTAGCTGAACAGACTTGGGTGCTCTACCTTTCTCGTCTGATCGGCGGAATCGGGGCAGCGGCGATGATTCCGTCCATGCTAGCGTATGTAGCAGACATCACGACAGAGGACAAACGAGGAAAAGGACTAGGGATGCTCGGAGCTGCCATGTCGCTCGGATTTGTTATCGGACCTGGTATTGGCGGATTTTTGGCGGAGCTTGGCTTGCGTATGCCGTTCTACATTTCTGCGGCAGTCGGTGCGGTAGCCACACTCGGTTCCATCTTTTTCTTGTCAGAATCACTTCCGAAGGAAAAGCAGCTCGCGGCACGAAAAGGCAAAGAGAAGCAGGAAAACATCTTCGTACAACTCGGCAAGTCGTTTCAATCGTCGTACTTCATCATGCTGGTGCTGATCTTTACGATGACATTTGGCTTGGCGAACTTTGAAGTCATTTTCCCGCTGTTCGTTGATGCGAAGTTCGCTTATACTCCGCGTGATATTTCCATCATTATCACAGTGGGAGCACTTGCAGGTACGATTGTGCAGGGAGCGCTGATCGGCAAGCTCATTACTCGTTTTGGCGAGAAGAAGCTCATTAACTGGACGTTCTTCATGTCTGCCGTATCGATGGTGCTGATGCTGCTGTCTGGTAACTTCTGGTATATGCTGATTATGACAGTTATCTTCTTTACCCTGACGTCGATTATGCGTCCGGCAATCAACACGCTGATTTCCAAGCGAGCAGGGGACGAACAGGGCTTCGTAGCAGGAATGAACAATGCTTACATGAGTCTGGGAAATATTTTCGGCCCAGCCGTGGCAGGTACGCTGTACGGGGTTCATTTGAATGCACCGTATTTGTTCGGAGCGATTATCCTGATTCTCAGCTTGTTCTTGTCGCAGGTGGAAAGCCGTCGCAGCGTGAAGCGCGTCGCAGTCTAACCCTTGACATTTTTTTGAAACCAGTGTAAAAAGTAAGGTAATAAACAAAACACCAACACCAACAAATTCATTGACGAGAAAGAGTAAGCTAATCCCCTTGTTCCCCAGAGAGTTGGCCCTAGTGCTGAAAGCCAACGTTCAAGACTTAGCGGAAAATCCTCTCCGAGAAGGAAAGCTGAAGCATCTGGAGTAAGCTGACCCGGAATCCCACCGTTACAAGGGACGCGTATGATGGTACGTAGTAGAGGTGCCGGAAAATCATGATTACATGAGCTTTTCGGAACAAGGGTGGTATCGCGAGATCAAATCTCGTCCCTTAGGGGGCGGGATTTTTTTGCGTTCTATGAACCTACACTTCTACGCACACTACAAGAAGAAGGAGTGTACATGATGAGGAAAGTAGACGTAAAAGAAAAAGCAAGAACGCGAGAGTTACGCGTTTTGGATCAGTGGAGGAAAGAGGATACATTCCGCAAGTCGATGGACAATCGGTTGGGAAAGCCTAATTTCGTCTTTTATGAAGGCCCTCCGACCGCCAACGGACAGCCGCATATCGGTCATGTGCTCGGACGGGTCATCAAGGATTTCATTGGACGTTACAAAACGATGTCCGGTTACCGTGTCGTCCGCAAAGCAGGCTGGGATACACACGGTCTTCCGGTAGAGCTTGGGGTGGAGAAGCGACTTGGTATTTCCGGTAAGCAGGAGATCGAAAACTACGGAGTGGCCAAGTTCATCGAGGAGTGCAAAAATAGCGTATTTGAGTACGAAAAACAATGGCGTGAGCTGACGGAAGGGATCGCTTATTGGACAGATATGGAGCATCCATATGTGACGTTGACCAACGATTACATCGAAAGCGTCTGGCACATCCTTTCAGAAATTCATAAAAAAGAACTGCTGTACAAAGGACATCGTGTCAGTCCGTATTGTCCGGATTGCCAGACGACGCTCAGCTCCCATGAAGTGGCGCAAGGCTATGAAGACGTGAAGGACTTGAGTGCGACGGTTAAATTCAAAAGCAAGACAAGCGATGACATCTTTCTCGCGTGGACGACGACACCATGGACACTTCCAGCCAACGTGGCTTTGGCTGTTAACAAAGAGCTCGATTACGTGCGGGTCAAGCACAAGGATGAAGTGTATGTCGTAGCAAAAAATCTCGCGGAGAAAGTGTTCAAAGAAGACTACGAGGTTTTGTCCAACCACAAAGGTACAGAATTCGTCGGTACCCAGTATGAGCCGCCTTTTGGCTATATCAAGGTAAACCATGGGCATATCGTCGTCGATGCGGACTATGTCAGTGATACGAGCGGAACTGGCATCGTGCATACTGCACCAGCGCACGGGGAGGATGATTATCGCACAACCCGTCAGCATGGACTTGATTTCGTGAACGTCGTGAATTTGGCTGGACGATATACCGATCAAATCTCGGATTTCGCGGGCCGCTTCGTAAAGGATTGCGACGTCGATATCGTAAAAGACTTGTCGCATCGCGGACTGCTGTTTTCCAAGGAGCGCTACGAACATAGCTATCCGTTTTGCTGGCGCTGCAAATCGCCGCTGCTCTACTACGCAATGGAGAGCTGGTTCATCAAAACGACAGCGATTAAGGATCAGCTGATCGAAAACAATAGCAAGATCGACTGGTATCCGGGCCACTTGCGCGAAGGTCGCTTTGGGAAATTTCTCGAAGAACTTGTAGACTGGAATATCAGCCGCAATCGGTATTGGGGGACGCCGCTCAATCTATGGCTTTGTCAGGAGTGTGGCTGCGAATATGCGCCAGGCAGTGTAAAAGAGCTGCGCGAGAAATCTGTGGCACCACTCGACGAGAGTCTGGAGCTACACAAGCCGTTTGTGGATGAGGTGAAGCTGCGTTGCTCCTGCGGCGGTACGATGGAGCGAACGCCTGAGGTCATTGATGTGTGGTTCGACAGCGGTTCGATGCCGTTTGCTCAGTACCATCATCCATTCGGCGACGAAAAGGTATTCCAGGAGCAGTATCCTGCGGACATCATTTCGGAAGGAATCGATCAGACACGGGGCTGGTTCTTTAGCTTGTTGGCAGTTTCTACTCTGTATAACGGAAAAGCTCCTTACAAGGCGGTCATCTCTACCGGTCATGTTTTGGATGAACACGGTCAAAAGATGTCCAAAAGCAAAGGAAACGGGATCGATCCGTGGGAGGTTATCGAGGAGTTCGGAGCAGATGCGTTCCGGTGGGCGCTCTTGTCTGACAGTGCGCCGTGGAGTAGCAAGCGGTTCTCCAAGCGGATCGTCGCCGAGGCGAAGTACAAAGTGATCGATACGATCCATAACACGCATGCTTTTTATTCGTTATACGCCTTGATCGATTCGTTCAAACCAGAGGAGTATCTGCCGCAAGCGCCTGTAAACGAATTGGATCGTTGGATACTTTCCCGCTTGAATACCACCTTGCAGCACGTAGTCAAAGGTCTGGAAACCTACGATTTCATGAATCCAGCGGGGCATATCGAAGCATTTGTCGACGAGCTGAGCAACTGGTACATCCGTCGTTCGAGGGATCGTTTCTGGAGTAGTGGGATGACACCTGACAAAGTGTCTGCTTACCAGACGCTACGGGGAGTGCTACTGACGCTGGCGAAGATGATCGCACCATACGCGCCGCTGATTGCTGAAGATATGTATGGCAATCTGGGGGGAGAAGGCAGTGTTCATTTGACAGACTATCCGAAGGTGAACACAGAAGCAATCGACGAAACCCTTGAGCGGGACATGGAAACGGCTCGACACATCGTGGAGCTGGCGCGAAATGTCCGCAACGAAACCGGACTCAAGACCAGACAGCCTCTGTCCGAGCTGATCGTATCGATGGAGCAGCCATTTAATCTCGAGCGTTTTGCTGGCATTATCCAAGACGAGATCAATGTCAAAAACATTCGGGTGGAGCAAAGCGATAGCAGCTTTGTGACGTATCATTTCAAGCTCAACCTGAAGATAGCTGGGAAAAAATACGGCAAGCTCGTTGGGGCAATCCAAGAATTTTTAAAAGCATTGAATGCTGCCGATGCAGAGAAAGCTATGGACAATGGCTACTTGGATGTGGTTGTCGCAGGTGAGAGTGTGCGGCTTACGCTAGATGAGCTGCTCGTGGAAAAGCAAGGAAAGCAAGGCTTCGCTTCTGCATCCGGCTATCAACTCCACGTGGCTTTGAATACAACGCTTACAGAAGAGCTTGAGCAAGAAGGCTTGGTTCGTGAAGTCATCCGTGTCATTCAGGATGCACGCAAAAAGCTGGATTTGCCTATCGATAAGCGTGTCCAGCTCACACTGGATGTGGACGATGAGCTACGAGCAGCTTTGGAGCGATTTGATCATGTTTTGCGTGAGAGTGTACTCGTTTCGGGCGTGTCCTTTGCGAAAGTAGCAGACATGGAGACCGTTTCGTTCGGAGATAAAACATTTAGTTTGCACATTGGGTAACGAAGCAGTTGGATAAATAACAGCTAGGGAACATGGTTGGTACACCGGTTCCCTAGCTGTTTTCTTTTCATGTCGTATTAACGCAGTATCAGTCATGTAATATCTCTGAATCAAACTAAACGACTTCATAATCAACCGCAACTAAAAATCTCTAACCAACGGGGAATCCCAGAATCAGCTGTCAATCTGAGCCATTCAGGAGGAATGTTCAGACAAATGGAGAAAGGGGTAGAGGCACGAAGACGAACATTCACCAGGAAGCGAGGAAATGCAGATGGACCAAGTGAAATGGAACGTTGGGGTTATTGGCGCAGGCGTCATGGGCGAGCGTATGATGAACGCGATCCGTACCCACGAAAAATTTCGAGTAGCCGCAGTAAGTGATGTATCTGCGGAAAGAGCACAGGAGGCCGCGCAAAAGTCCGGCGATGTGCCTTGGTACACAGATTATAAGGAATTATTGAAAAAAGTAGAGCTGGACGTCATCTATTTGGCTGTCCCTCCCAAATTCCATCACGCAATTGCGCTGGATGTACTGGCGCACAAAAAGCATTTGCTCTGCGAAAAGCCGTTGGCCAATTCGTTGACAGAAGCGCAAGAAATGCTGGAAGCAGCAAATGACGCAGGGGTTGTCCATGCGATGAACTTCCCGCTCTACTATCAAGGCGTTTTTCCTGAGCTCTCCCGCAGACTCGAAGAAATCGGAGACATCTGCCGCATCGATATCCTGACGCATTTTCACCAGTGGCCGCGTCCATGGCAGCAAACTCCTTGGCTGGCTGGTCGTGAGCAAGGCGGTTTCATCCGTGAAGTGCTCCCTCATTTCACTCACCTGACTTACGAGCTCTTCGGAGACCTGCATGTAGTCCGGTCAGAGGTAGATTATCCAGCAGATCATGACCTATGCGAGACAGGTGTATCGGCCTTCCTGCGTCTGACAGATGGTACTCCGGTTACGATCAATGGCTTAGCCGGTATCGCGCATGAGGAGCATCTGGATTATCGCGTGTACGGGTCAAAAGGAACGTTGAGTGTCGTGAACTGGAGCAATCTGTTTGTGGGTGGACACGGCGAAACGCTCGTTCCGGCTGAAGTTCCACAGCAAGACCGTCTCTCCCTGCTGTTGGATGAACTGTCCATAGCGATTAAAGGTGGAGATGCCAGACTGGTTACGTTTGAGACAGGCGTGAAAGTACAGCAAGTGCTGGAAGCATTGCTTGGACATGAAAAAGTACACTACATCAAATAGAAATTAGCAGGAAAAGTCCACGAAAAAAGAGCAGGTAGGCAGGGGGATCACATCCTGGCGACTGCTCTTTTCTGTTTGTGAACTCCACCCCAGGGAGATTTTCCGCTGCTGGAACGCCTGCTTCCACTAATTCGACGCGCTTTGGCAATTACGAGACCCAGATTTTGCTCCAGGCCTTCCCGCAATGGATGAACAAAAAGGGATTGACGTATAGTGATTTGGTGCCATATTATATGGTCAGAAACTAAAATGGAAGGCAGGTGAATCTTCGTCAATGTTTATTTTTAGTGATCTTGCTTCGGACATTCTTTTAAAAGAAATGCAGCATGAACTAACAGAAGATGATATTTCCGGGGCAGAAACATGGCTGTACCTCATAAAAACTTTTAACGACATGTACAATTCCATGGGGAAGTACCTTGCCAAATACAATTTTTCGCAGGCAAAGCTCAATTTGCTGATACTGTTGTACACCAATCAGCAGATTCGAGAAGAAGAACTGACGCCATCCGAATTGGCAGAGCGAGCGAACGTGACGAGAGGGACCATTACCGGTCTTTTGGATGGCCTGGAGCGAGAGGGCTATGTCCAGAGGCGCAATCATCCGCATGATCGCAGGAAAATCACGATCTATCTTACGGAGACTGGCAGGAACCTGTTGTTTTCCATTTTGCCAGAGCAGCTGGTACGGATAACTACAGTATTGGCAGAAACTACAGCAGAAGAGAGAAAAATATTGATTGGGCTGCTCGGAAAAATCCAGACAGGGATAACTCGGTTAGAGTAATCCTTTTTTTGTAGAAGTAGTTTGGTGGTCAACTTTATACCGCCAAATCATTTATTTGACGACAATAGACGAGCTTTCGTGTGGAGGGTTTGGAATGAAAAGAAATCTGGTTTTAGTTGGTGTTTTGGTCATTTGCCTGATCGGAGGCGGACTTTTGCTGAATACGAACGGCACAGATGCGGTTAGTGTGGCGGCCACGCAAAAAGAGAGTATTTTGACGGCAGAGCAGGTGAATGTTTCTTTTCAACAAGTAGGAGGCCGTGTCACACAAGTAGGAGGCCGTGTCACACAAGTAGAGGTGCTGGAAGAACAGCGAGTGAAAAAAGGAGACGTGCTCATGCACCTCGATTCAACCGATCTGGATTTGCAAATCGCCAAAGCCCAGAAGGATTTGGAGCAGATGGACGTCAAAATCAAGCAAATCCAGGATTCTGTGCGAAATGGCGGGCATAAAGTATCGACTCAGGAGCTTCAAGCAAAATTGGGGGTCGAGTCTGCAGTAACCAGCCAGCAGCAGATAAACAAAGGGGCGCGGGATGAGGATGTACACCGCCAAGAAATTGTTGTGACAGATGCGCGCAAATCATTAGAAAATGCACAGCTAACATTTGATCGGACGAAAAAGCTGTTTGACGAGGGAGCGGTGGCAAAGGCAAGTCTGGACAGTGCAGAGACAGCCCTATCCACATTTCAGAATGCATTAGCCCAGCAAGAAGAGGTGTTGAAAAAACTCAAGGCAGGGGCTACTGCCGAAGAAAGAAAGCAAGCCAGCATCGCTGCGGAAAAGGCGAAAACCGTGCTTTCGCAAGTGGAGCAGGCTCGCGATGATTTGACGAATAACGCGATGAATGCAGATATTTTGCAAAAGCAAAAAGAAGCGGCTGAAATTCAGTTGAAAACGCTGCAGACACAGCGGGAGCGATTGACATTGAAAGCACCGCAAGACGGCAAAGCAATCAAGGTAGTGCCGAAAGTCGGAGAGAACGTGGCAATAGGGGGTACGGTGGTTCTGCTGGAGACGGACAACCTTTTCTACGACATCTACGTTTCCGAGACACAAGTGCCGAGTTTCAAGGTCGGAGCGCAGGTGACAGGACATGTCCTAGCCCTAAACCACGATCTTACAGGAGATGTGCGATTCATTACGGCTGCACCGCAATTTGCCAATCTGCGAATGAGCAGGGAGAAAGGACAGGCGGACCTGAGCTCTTTCCAGGTGCGGGTCTACGTAAAAAGAGCGGACGATCTCCTGCCGGGCATGACAGTGGAGGTGAAAACGGATGAAATCGCTGCGCGATGAATTTTCGCATATATGGAAAGGAAAATTTATCACGCTTGCCCTCATTGTTCCGCTGATCGTCGCGGTCGTGTTCGGCTATATTTTCAGCAACAACCAGATTACGGAGGGAAAACTGGCTGTCATCGATCAGGACAACAGCTTGTACAGCAGGCAGCTGATCGATCGACTGGATGCTTCCCAGTACGTGAATGTAGCGGCAGTTTTTCTGCATGCAGTGAAGCCGGATGAGCTGCTCTACAATGAAGAATTTATGGGAGTTCTGTACATACCACAAGGTTTGGAGCAAAACCGCTACAAGGGTATTCAAAGCAATATCGGCCTGTTCGTTGACAACGCGAATGCCGCTGCGGTCGGCACGTTGCGGACGGGAGTTGCCGAGGTCATCTCGACAGAAAATATCGGTTCTTCAATGGGGCGTTTAAAAGCAATCGGAATGAACGATGACCAGATAAATGCAACCATCGCGGGCATTTCCCTCCAGCAGCGACTTCTGTTTAATCCTACGATGGATCCGATCAACTCCAATGTCATCGGGTATGTCATGCTGATTTGCCTCGGGATCTACACCTTTCAGTGCCTGCAAATTATTCCGCGGCTTCGTGTGGAGGGGAGACTGGGCAGAGAGCTGGAAAACCCACTCGCCTTGTTCAGCCGAGTGATCCCGTATGCCCTGGTCGGGACGATTGGCATCTTTTTCTCATTGGGCGTTCTGAAGGTGCTGGGCTCCTTTCGCTTTACCGGCAATCCATGGGAGTTTTTGCTGCCGCTATTCCTATACTCAGTCGTGGCGGGATTGCTGCCCATGCTGATCAGCTGGAATGTAGCCACTCCGGCGAAGGCAGCCTTCCGGGTAACTCTTTTTCTCTTGCCGTCGATGCTGCTCGGGGGAGTGCAGGCGCCTGTTGCCTTGTTGCCTGTCGCCTTGCAGATCGTGGGCAAAGCTATCCCATTTACCTGGCTGTTCGCTTTTATCCGCGGGATGGGCTTGCGTGGAGGAGAGCTGTCTTATTTTCAAAAAGAAATCGGTGCGCTGCTGCTGTATGCAGGGATTTTGGCCTTGCTGCTGATCCTTTGCATGCTGCGCGAAAAACGAAAGCTTGGGCATAAAGAGAAAAATACGAATGAACCAGTTCTGGTTAGAGGGCAGGGTATTAACTCAGTAGACTAGATCGATAGCTTAGCAATGTAGCGGCGAGTCTAAGACTTTATTTCAGGTCATAGGTCGCCGCTGTTATATTGTTCAACGAACAAATATCGGCTTTTTTCCATCCATTTCACCTTCAGGAGGACCAGCACTTTTGATGGATTCTGCGCAGGTGTCTTAAAGAGCATCCTCTGTTTTCTCCCTACTGCTGCAAAGCTTTGCTCTGCATCAAAAAATCAATAAACGTACGCATAATCCCGTGAACAGGTGTATCTTTGAGATAAATCAGCTCGAAGTTCCGGTTGATTTGCGGCAGATTCAGGACGTCTACTTCCTGCAGCTCGCCTTCGCTCAAATCTTTGGAGATGGCAAAGCGAGGCAAAAAGGCGATGCCCAGCCGTTGTTTGACCATCCGCTTCACGACCTCGATGTTGTCAGCCTCCATGACGACATTGTTTTGTAGCTGAAAATGGCTGAACGCATTGTTGATCAGCTTCCAGTCGAGCGAACCCCTATTGAACAAGATCAGTCGTTCACGTGCGACTTCTTCAATGGAAACCTGATGGCGGAATCCAAACGGATGATCGGGATAAATCGCTAAGACCATGTCATCAGGCATCAGCTGAATCCGGTTAATCTGTGGATGGGTAACGGCACGAGCGATTCCGAATGACACCTCGTGGTTCAGAACCATATCGAGCACCTGATGGGAATGCCCGGTGAGGATCGTCAGTTTGATTTTGGGGTACAATTGCTGGAATTGCTGGACGAGGTCAGGCAAAATGTAAAAGGCGGAGACAAAAACGGTGGAGATGGTCAATTCTCCCTCTACATCGCCTTGCGATCGCTGAATCGCTTGCTGACCCTCTTGTAGCATGTGCATGATGTTTTTCGCATAGGGAAGGAACAGATCGCCTTCTTTTGTAAGAGAAATCGTATGACCCGTACGTTGAAACAGCTTGCAGCCCATAGTCGTCTCGAGTGCTTTGATCCGCATGCTGACCGTGGGCTGTGACAGATAGAGCAAATCAGCGGTTTTGCTGAAGCTCCCGGTCAGGGCGACAAAGATGAATGCTTCAATTTGCTCCATATTCATGAGTAGTGGCTCCATTGTGTGAATTTTTAAACTTTCCAAAAAAAGGCAGTCGCTCCGCCTCGAATAAGCCTCGATAATGTTTTCTTAAGTAACTTATAGCAATAATTTATTGGATTCGCTCTCCAAAATACATTACCTTAACATTAACAGAATAGGGAGTGTTCTCAAAGGAAATTAGCACAAGGGATGGATACAAATGACCAAAATGCCGATTATCGATTTGCACTGTGATGCACTGCTGAAAATTTGGGAAAAAAATGGGGCTTTGTCCTTTGCGGATGCGGACGAGCTGGACGTCAACAGGAAACGGCTACACGATGGCGGGGTAAAGCTACAGTGCTATGCCATCTGGACATCACCTGAATTGTCCACGGAGCAACGTTTTCAAAAAGCTTTGGATCAAATTCATTACTTTTATACAGAGGTTCTCGGGAAACACCCAGAAATGAAACAAATCCGTGATTGGAGCGATCTCGATCATTTGCAAGAGGGAGAGATCGGGGCATTGCTGACATTGGAAGGTGTAGAGCCAATCGGCAACGATTTGAAGAAGCTGCACATTTTGTATCAGTTAGGGGTTCGCTCTGTGGGCCTCACCTGGAACTTCGCAAATCTCGCTGCGGATGGTGCGCTGGAACCGAGAAATGCCGGACTGACGACCTTTGGCAAGGAAATCATTCAGTTTCACAATGAGCATAAAATGTTGACGGACGTCTCGCATCTAGGGGAGGGCAGCTTCTGGGATACGATTGAGCTCGCTACATACCCGATTGCGAGTCATTCAAATGCACGAGCGATCTGTGACCATCCACGCAACCTGACGGATGAACAGGCAAAAGCGTTATTTGCCAAAGGTGCGAATGTACACGTCGTCTATTGCACCCAGTTTATCAATGAAACGACACCAACCACGATAGATGATCTGATCAAGCACATCGATCATTTTTGTTCGCTCGGTGGCGTGCGTCATATCGGGCTCGGCTCTGACTTCGACGGGATTACCGCAAAGGTCGTGAGCTTGGAGCATGCGGGGCAGAGCCAAAACCTGATCAACGAGCTGCTCAAGCATTATAAGGAAGAAGAAGTGCGCGGGTTTGCCTATGAGAACTTTTTGCGCAATCGTCCCGTGTAAGTGATCGGCACAGCCTTACGAAAGGAATGGAATGCATGACGAAAAAAATTCGGCAACTCGGTGCGACAATCGGGAGGCTGCCCGTCGGAGAGAAAAATGATATTACGGATGTAGCCGGAGTCCGAGTGGGACATGTAACGATTCAGCATGAGCTAGACAACGAGGATTATGCATGCACCGGTGTGACAGCGATTTTGCCACATGGTGGCAGCCTGTTTCGCGAAAGGTAACTGCAGCCAGCTATGTGATCAACGGCTTCGGCAAAACGACAGGACTCGTGCAAGTAAATGAGCTGGGTGTTTTGGAATCGCCGATCATGCTCACCAATACGTTTTCCGTACCAGCGGTTACACAAGGGACTCTGCAATACATGCTGGATACGAACGAAGAGATCGGGGACACGACCGGGACGATCAACATTGTCGTGGGCGAATGCAACGATAGTCATCTCAATTCCATTCGCCGCTGTGTCGTGCGCCCGGAAGATTCGAGAGAAGCGATTCAGAACGCAACGGACCAGGCCGTAGAAGAAGGAGCTGTCGGGGCAGGGACGGGGATGATTGCCTTTGGCTATAAAGGTGGGATCGGCTCGTCTTCTCGTATCGTTGTGGCTGAGGAGCAATTGTATACATTGGGGACACTCGTTCTCAGTAACTTCGGCAATAAAAATGACTTCCTGGGTGAAAAGGTGTTTGCAAGCGGCCTCCGAAAAGAAATGGCAGTGGACAAGTCCGAGGATGGCTCCATCATCATCGTCGTGGCAACAGATGCTCCATTGAGTGATCGCCAACTGCTTCGGGTAGCGAAGCGCGCAGGAATTGGCTTGGGACGAACGGGGAGCCATTTTGGGCACGGGAGCGGCGACATCGTTATCGCTTTTTCCACAGCGCAAAAAATCCCACATCAGACAACAGCCGTTACAGAAACTCGCGTGCAACTACGCGAGGATCACCCGATCATGAACGAACTGTTTGCTGCTGCAGCAGAAGCGACAGAGGAAGCCATCTATCATTCTCTTTCGCAAGCAGTCACGACAACGGGAAGAAAAGGACGCATCGTTCATGCGTATCCGAGTCAGGATATAGGAGAGTAGTAACATAACCCTACAACTGGTGACATACTTTGAGTGTAAAGAGGTGCATGGTGTGCAATAGGAGGTAGGGTTATGTACATTGAAGTCGAAAAGGGTGTCACGGTTTTCGTTGAAGACCTCAATCCTGGTCCGAATAGCAAAACGATTTTTTTTGTTCACGGCTGGCCGCTCAACCATAACATGTTTTCCTACCAATTCAACGTACTGCCCCAGCAGGGGTTCCGCTGTGTTGCCATGGACATCCGCGGCAACGGCCAATCGGACAAACCTTGGAACGGCTATACGTATGATCGCTTAGCAGATGACATCTATGTCGTATTGGAAGCATTAAAGATAAGAGATGCTGTCTTGTTAGGTTTTTCGGTGGGTGGAGCGATTTCAATTCGGTATATGTCTCGTTATGAAGGGCGTCATATTTCCAAATTAGCGTTAGTGGATGCGGTTTCTCCTTCCTTTGTCAAAATGCCGGGTTCTCCATACGGCGTCCCGAAGGAGCAAGCGGATGGGCTGATCAGTCAGATGTACGCCAATTTGCCTGAGTTACTTAACACGGTTTCTTTGCAGTTTTTCAATCGAAATTTAGGCACTGCAACGCTCCAGTGGTTTGTCAAAATGGGGTTGGACTCCGCTTCCTATGCGCTCATCAAAATCATGCAAGCAGCAGCGAGAGAGAATGTAATCAATGATTTGAGTCAAATCCGTGTGCCAACCGGAATCTTTCATGGGATTCACGATCAATTGATTCCATTCAAAAGCGCCGAACTCACCCAGCAGCAAATCAAAGGGTCAAAGCTGTTTCCGTTTGAAAACAGTGGGCACGGCATGCCGATTTGTCAGGCGGATGATTTTAATAAGAAGCTGGTGGAGTTTATTAACTCTTGAATGAGTGGGGTTAGATGGCCAATATTTCTGCTTTGGTGCAGGATATTGGCTATTTTTTATTGAATT
This sequence comes from Brevibacillus sp. FIR094, assembly GCF_050477165.1. Taxonomy (NCBI): domain Bacteria; kingdom Bacillati; phylum Bacillota; class Bacilli; order Caryophanales; family Paenibacillaceae; genus Brevibacillus; species Brevibacillus sp. FIR094. The sequence goes on from NZ_JBEAES010000013.1 coordinate 24,526, forward strand.
TACCAACATATGGTTTTCAATAGACATGAAAAAACAAAGATTAAGGATGGGGAAATTGAAGAAGAAACTGTGGATTTCTGTACTACTTATAGCAATATTTATGGGAGGTTTTTATTTTCTTGTGAAAGGTAATCCGCCATTGGATATTGATACCCTTACTTCAAGCAATGATCATAAATCTGTTGTTGTGGGCATTGGTAATAAGGGCTTTGGTGAAATGAAAATATTAGGTGTTTCAGTCAATAACGATGAAAAGCCATCAAAAACAAAAGTACAAGTTAGTAATGCCATGCAAGGGTTCATCATAACGGATGATTATGATAATCAGGTCTCCAAACCGTATGGATTTCAGAATATAGAGGATATAGTGATGAAGGCTGGTACATCTCCTTCTGCTTATTTTAAAAAATTAGATGAGGGTACTGCTACGAAAAACGATGAAAGTTATGGACTTAGTGTTATTCATCATGAAGCGATAAACAGAGTGAAGATAAAGTACAGCTATCTTGGGATTACATTTGATGAAATGGTGTCCTTTGAAGCGAACGTAAATCGATGAGTCAAATGAAAGTTGTTCCTGTCGAAGTTCCCTGGATGATCAGCCCCTCACATGATTTCGTCGGTTTTACTGGTTATGAGGAGCGGGAAGTAAGCGTGGAAGTGATGTGTTGGCTTATTCTTTTGAATGGAAAGAGATAGAATGGGGGAAAGCAATCTAGGTGCGAAGTTTTATATGGAAATGTGACGAGTTACAAAAAAACGATATGATTTTATAGGCAAAAACTAAATTCGTGTCAAGAAATGAAAAGACTGATCGAACAGGGTAAAACCTGATTTGATCAGTTTTTTTCACTTGTGTGTCTTATTTTTAAAATTGTCACACTATTCGCTATTGACACAAAACAAACCACTGAATAATATTATGTTATAAAGACGAAGTTCAAAAAAACATAATATAAATGAGGTGATCACCTATGACTCAAGCGTTACTAAAAGAAAAGCTGCATGCTGGCTTTATGGTGGAACGCCTGGAAGATATGAACGACGAATACTTTCAAGCGTTAAAGCAAACGTTGACGATCGTCGGGGATACGGAGCTGTTGAGTGTTCCGCCACTCTTAACGGTGTACGATCAAGCGCCGACTCTCAATCACAAAATTACGGCATTGGCGATCATGCAGGATGAAATCGGTCACGCGCATATCGCGTACCGACTGCTGAAGGATCTCGGCGAGAACCCGGATGAACTGGTGTTTGAGCGTCCGGCCCATCGTTGGAAAAATCCGTATGCCTTTGACTTCGATCTGGCGAACTGGGTGGAGCTCGGGGTGTTCAATGCTCTGTTTGACCGTGCCGGTTATACGCTTCTGGGAGATGCCCATCAGCATACGTCGTATGGACCTTGGAAGCGTGCCCTTGTAAAAGTGGATAAAGAAGAACTGTTCCATTTGCGCAACGGGGAGATCATCATGAAGGCTGCGATGGAGCATCCCGAGACGAGAGCGGAAGTGCAGCGGGCGGTAGATTGGATGTTCCTGATGGCGCTGGAGTTCTTCGGTGTAGAGGATAATCGAAAGAGCCGCTCTGCACAGCTCGATTACAAGCTGAAAGGGAAGACGAACGACGAGCTGCGTCAAAAATGGCTGTCTACGGCTGTTCCGTTCTGCGAGTCAATCGGAGTCATGATTCCCGCTCACTACGATGAACAAACCGAAAGATATGTCATCGATGTCCCGTTCCCGTGCAAATTTGACTCGGAAAACAAAAAATGGCTATACGACCAGCCGGATACCTGGGACAACGTCATCGCACGGTTTAAAAAACGCGGGCCGTATAACGAGCAGTTTGTTGCTCGGATTCAGAAAGGAAAGCACGAATTGGAAGAACTTCGCAAAGAGGTGGTGTAAATGAGCAAACTGGAGCAACGCTACTGGGACGCCTTGAAGGAAGTCATGGACCCGGAGTTTCCCGTCAGTGTAGTCGATATGGGCCTCATCTATGACATCAAAGAGAACGAGGGAGTCATCGACTTGACTATGACCTATACGGCTGCCTCCTGTGCCTGCATGGAATGGATTGAGGGTGATATCAAAAAGCGCTTGCTGCAAGAGCCGGATGTTCGGGAAGCCAACATTCAGGTCGTGTGGGACCCGCCTTGGACGGTGGAGTGTTTGAGTCAGGAAGCCCGAGAGAAAATGAAATATTGGGGGGTAAGCTCCAGATGAGTGTGGACGCGCAATGTCGTTATGAGTATGAGGTGTTCACCCGAATCAAGCGCGGGGATCAACTCGTACAAATTGGGACAGTCGAAGCGGAAACGGATGAGCTCGCGCACGTATACGCTACATTTACCTACGATGAGGAAGAGTGGGTGGAGATGTGCGTCGTTCGCCGGGATCAGATCACGTGGGTCAGGAAGCCGGAAGGGCTATTCGCAAAGAAAGGCGCTGGTAAGCTATGACGAAGCAAACGGCGGGATTGCAGGCATTTATTGAGTTAATTGAAGGCGTAGCTGACAACAAATACGTGATGGGCGATCGCCTGGTGGAAGTCGGAATCGGCGGCCCCAATCTGGAGGCGATTCTCTCTTCTGTTGCTATGGCGCAAGGGGAGCTGGGTCACGCCAGATTGCTGTACAACTGGACGTTTGATCTTCGGGAAAAGAAAGGGAAGAAGCCTGAAATCGAAAAGCAGTCAGGCAAAGCGCTCGATGGTGTCGTGAAGGCAAAAGACTGGATTTCGTTGATCGCAGCTCTTTATACAGTCAATGTGGCGCTGGATGTGGTGCTGAAATCCGCACTGGAAGCACGCCACGCAGAAGTGGTCGCACGCATTCACAAGCTGATCAAAGAACAAAAGGAACATATTATGTACGCGAGCAACTGGGCGCATCAGCTATTGCATGACAAGGGAGCTGTCCCCCGCAGGTTCAGGGAATCTCTGGAGCAAATCATTCCGGAAGCAGAGACATGGCTCTTGACGATCGAAAACACGACTGAGCTAGGAGCAGAGGGATATCTCTTGCCAAATGTCAGCCTCGTCCAGTCATTTAAAGAGCAGATTGGAAAAGTAGCACCTCAAGGGGCAGTGGCTCATGGAAATTGAGAAAACTGTACAACCACATTGCTCGTTTTGTGACTCGACAGATGTGACGCTCATGTCTCCCTTCGGTACAGCCCAATTAGTTCGCCAGTATTACTGTAACGCCTGTAAGAGTGTGTTCGAATTTATCCGTTGGCAACCCGCAGATGATGCCGTAAAGGAAGGGTGAGCATTTGGTGGACGTGACCAAAGTCGGTGTAATCGGGTCGGGCACCATGGGGGCAGGCATTGCGCAGGTTGCAGCACAGAGTGGGTATACAGTCGTTATATACGATATCCGTGAGGAGGTGGTAGCAAGGGCGCTATCCGGTATTTTTTCACGGCTTGAGAGGCTCTATGAAAAAGGTAAGCTGACAAGAGAAGAATGTCAGGAGATACAAGCGCGTTTTCGGCAGACGACCACCTTGGCTGATATGCACGATTGCCAAGTCGTCATCGAAGCGGCACCAGAGCGATTGGCGATCAAAAAACAAATCTTTCAAGAGCTGGATGCGCATTGCGCGGAGGATGCGATTCTCGCAACCAATACGTCTTCCTTTTCTATTACGGAGATTGGGAGTATTACGAAACGGGCGGATCGCGTCGCAGGCATGCATTTCTTCAATCCGGTTCCGATCATGTCGTTAGTGGAGATCGTCCGGGGTGTACAGACGGATGAAAAGACGATCTCTACCCTCGTGCAGCTGGCATTAAATCTGAAAAAGCACCCGGTTCTCTGCGAAGATACACCCGGATTTATCGTCAATCGCGTAGCGCGTCCGTTTTACAACGAGGCGTTGAGGATCAAAGGAGATTCAATAGCTTCGGTAGAGCAGGTAGACCGCATTATGAAAAAAGCGGGTCGGTTCAAGATGGGGCCGTTTGAGCTGCAAGATTTGATCGGCATCGATATCAACTTTTCGACGACTGAATCTGTTCATCAAGGATTTTTCGGGGAGGACCGCTTTCGCCCGCACTTTTTTCAGCAGCGAATGATGCAAGCAGGAAAGCTCGGAAGAAAGGCGGGGGGAGGGTACTACGATTATGAAAAGTAGTTGGAAAATTGCGATTGTAGGGTCGAATGCATTAGCGGCTTCTCTTCGTGATTTGGCTTCTGTTGTCAGTGACATAGAGCTTGTGCCCCTACACGAAGGGGTGGATATAGATGCCGTGATCGAGACGACGAATCTCGACCTCGCTCGGAAAAAGCAAAACCTTCAGCAAATCGAAGAGCATGTCTCAGGTGATACGCTTATCCTCTCCTCGTGCTTAGGATTAACTGCGACAGAGACTGCTTCGTGGTTGTCGCATCCTGCGCACTTGGTAGGTTTTGCGACCTTTGTCCAGCAGGAGGAAGTGGAGCTGGTAGAGATTGCTCCGGCGTTGCAGACGGATTCGGCCTTTCTGGAGCGAACATGCCAGTTATTCGATGCGATGGGCAGAGAAATAGAGGTTATTGATGATCAAGTTGGGCTCGTTTTTCCGCGCATTTTATCCATGATCATCAATGAGGCGGTGTTTGCATGGATGGAGCGGGTAGCTACCGTTGAGGATATCGATACGGCTATGCAAAAAGGAACCAATTACCCGATGGGGCCATTGGCTTGGGCGGATGAAGTAGGGATCGATGATGTGTATGCGGTATTGGCTGGTCTGTACCGGGAGCTTGGAGAAGAGCGATATCGCCCTGCTGCCTTGCTGAAGAAGATGATTTACGCAGGCTGGTTGGGCAAGAAGTGTGGCCGAGGATTTTATCGGTATACCCATCAAGGAGGGAAGGAGACAGTAGCGTGAGGGAAGCTGTCATTGTCGATGCCGTTCGAACTCCGATAGGAAAATACAATGGAGCACTACGAGATGTGCGTGCAGATGATTTGGCGGCGCATGTCATCCGTGAATTGATCGCGAGAAATCATTTCGATCCCCGATTCATCGAAGACGTGTATGTCGGGTGCACGAATCAAGGTGGAGAAGACAATCGAAATGTAGCGCGAATGGCTTTGTTGCTGGCTGGGCTGCCAGAGACTGTAGCGGGTGTTACCGTCAATCGTTTATGTGCTTCGGGACTGGAGGCGGTCAATCAAGCGGCGGCTGCGATCCAAGCCGATTTGGGTGACGTCTTTATCGCAGGCGGAGTGGAAAGTATGACGAGAGCTCCCTACGTGATGATGAAGCCTCAGCTTGGTGGCATGCGGGATAATCAGACGCTGCATGACACGACCATTGGCTGGCGTCTGGTAAACCCTGCTTTGGCTGCGCAGTACCCACCCATCAGCTTGGGTGAAACAGCTGAAAACGTAGCTGCTCGCTATGATGTATCCCGCACGGCACAGGATGAGTTTGCTCTTGAGAGTCAGTGCAAGGCAGGGCAGGCGATCACAAGTGGGTGTTTTCAAGAGGAGATCGTTCCTTTGAAGATTGCCGTGCATAAAGGAGATCCCATTCTTTTTGACACGGATGAGTTCCCGAGAGCGGATATAACCTTGGAAAAGCTAGCGCAATTGAAGCCTGCCTTCAAAGCTGGTGGGACGGTCACCGCTGGAAATTCCTCTGGCATCAATGATGGCGCAAGTGCCCTCTTGATCATGGAGAAGCAGACGGCGGTAAGATTGGGACGTAAACCCCTCTCCAAAATCGTCGCTTCTGCCGTGGTTGGAGTTGATCCGTCCTATATGGGGATGGGTCCTGTTCCCGCTACTCAAAAGGCTCTGCGGCGGGCTGGATTGTCCGTATATGATCTGGACGTTATCGAAATGAACGAAGCCTTTGCCTCGCAATCGATCGCGTGTGCGAGAGAGCTAAGGTTTGATATGGACAAGGTCAATGTAAACGGCGGCGCGATTGCGTTGGGTCATCCGCTAGGCTGTAGCGGTGCCCGAATCATGACGACCTTAGTACATGAAATGCAAAAAAGAGATGGTCGATATGGACTGGCAACGATGTGTGTCGGTGTAGGGCAAGGCATAGCGACAGTCATTGAGAAATGCTAGGGAGGTAGTGGTATGGTGAAAAACAAATACCAATTGCTGATCAATGGAGAATACGTAGACAGTAGCAATGGCGAGTTTTTTGAAACGCATAACCCGGCTACGGGTGAAGTGCTCGCAACCGTAGCGAAGGCAACCAAGGAAGATGTGGACAAAGCAGTAGCAGCGGCTCGTGCGGCTTTTGAAGGAGGGAAATGGCCCAAGCTGACAGGGGCGAGACGCGCCCGCTTGCTGAACAAGATCGCGAGCATCATGACAGAGCGCTTCGATGAATTGGTCCACACAGAGGTTTTGAATAGCGGGAAGACCGTGGATGCAGCCAAAGGACAGATCACGCAAGCGATTGAGGACTTTGAATTTTATGCGGCTGCATCTCTGACGCTTGGCGGTGAAACGAAGCCGGTGCCAAACGGTTTCTTCAACTACACGGCGAAGGAGCCAGTTGGAGTCTGCGGTCAGATCATTCCGTGGAACTATCCGTTGATGATGGCGGCATGGAAAATTGCGCCTGCTTTGGCTGCGGGTTGTACCGTCGTTTTAAAGCCTGCCAGTCCGACTCCGATCACTGCATTTATGTTGGCGGACATTTGCCATGAAGCGGGAGTACCAGCAGGCGTCATCAATGTCATTACGGGTAGTGGAGCAGAAATCGGTCCTTACATGACGGAACACCCGGGCATCGACAAAATCGCCTTTACAGGTGAGACAGAAACGGGCAAAGACATTATGGCTCGTGCTTCCGGAACCTTAAAGCGAATCACGCTGGAGTTGGGTGGCAAGTCACCGAACATCGTATTTGATGATTGTGATTTGGATGGCGCGGTAGACGGTTCCTTGTACGGTATCTTCTACAACACAGGCCAGTCTTGTGAAGCGCGTTCTCGATTGTTTGTCCACGAAAAGATTTATGATGCCTTCATGGAAAAGTTCCTGGAAAAAGCAAGTCGAATCCGTACTGGCGATCCGTTTGAAAAAGGAGTCCATATGGGCGCGGTCATTTCGCCGGGCCATGAAAAAGTCATCGACAGCTATGTAAAACTGGCTGTTGCCGAAGGTGCCGTCGTTCTCTATGGAGGAAAACGTCCAGATGGACCGGAGTTTGAAAAGGGCAACTGGTATCTGCCTACGATCATTGGGAACGTGACGAATGACATGCGGGTAGCGCAGGAAGAAATTTTTGGTCCCGTCGTCGTTGTCATGAAGTTCAGTGATGAGAATGAAGTGATTCGCCGAGCGAATGACACCATCTTTGGCCTTGGTTCTGCCATTTGGACGAAAGACCATGGTCGAGCCCACCGCGTGGCAGCGGCGATTCGCGCAGGGATTGTCATGGTGAACTCCCCGATATCTGCTTTCCCAGGAACGCCGTTTGGCGGCTACAAGCAATCCGGTTTTGGCCGAGAATTGGCCCTGGAAACATTGAGTCTCTACACGGAGACAAAAAGCGTCGTGTCCTATGTCGGAAGCCGTCCCCTCAATCTGTTCGGTCTATAGCACTCCTTAGGTGAAATTGACAAAATATTTTATAAAATACATTGCAAACAATTGGTGCTTTTTGTGTATTGTGAATTATTTGCGATAGCCAAAAAAACATAACATAAATTAGGGAGGAAAACGACATGACAGTATCTACTATAAAGAAAGAAAATCTCACATTGGTAAAAGAAAATGGAATTGCCGAAATTCATTTGCACGTAAATAAAACCAACTCCTACAACCTCGAATTCTATCAAGAACTGAATGCAGCGATTGATGACATTCGTTTTGATCCAGAGATAAAAGTAGTTGTGCTGATGAGCGATGTGCCAAAGTTCTTCTCGGCTGGAGCAGATATCAACTTCCTGAAAGCGGCTGAGCCTCGTTTCAAAACACAATTCTGCCTGTTCTGCAACGAAACATTGGACAAAATGGCTCGGTCCCCGCAAATTTACATCGCTTGCCTGGAAGGACATACGGTTGGAGGCGGATTGGAAATGGCGCTGGGTTGCGACCTGCGTTTCATGGGAGATCAAGCGGGCAAGATCGGTCTTCCCGAAATCACACTGGGTGTATTAGCAGGTACAGGCGGTACGCAGCGTTTGGCTCGCTTGGTCGGACACTCTCGTGCACTGGATATGAACATCACAGGAGATACGCTGTCTCCGCAGGAAGCGCTGGAGATCGGCTTAGTGAACAAAGTATTCACACAAGAAGAGACACGCGCGAAAACGCTGGAATACGCGAAAAAGATTGCGGCTAGCGCAACCTATGCAGCATCCAATATTAAGCTGTCGATCATGAACGGAAAAGAAATGCCGCTGAATGTGGCGATCCGCTATGAAGGCGAGCTGCAAAACCTATTGTTCCGTTCGGAAGATGCAAAAGAAGGCCTGACTGCTTTCTTGGAAAAACGTCCTGCGAACTGGCAAGGTTAATAAGTTTTCATCGAGCAATATCGGTTATGGAGCATAGCCGGTATTGCTTTTTTGGCAGAGAGAATGTGGCTGTAGTGGGCAAAGAAAGCGATCCTGATTAACCTTCTATAATGGTTTGAAAGAAGGAAGTAGCCAACAGCACTTCCCCCCGACCACAACGGTTGGAGGACCGCCGCTTGAAACTTATCCAGCATTCGCATATTGTAATAATCAGTGATTCTTCTCTAAAAATTTCGATTATCGAAGGTGAAATCATGAAACCTAGATCACTGATGATCACCCTCTACGGGGATTTTATTCAATATTATGGTGGGGAAGTTTGGATGGGCAGCCTCATTCGCTTGATGTCTGAATTCGGAATTTCCGAATCTTCAATCAGAGGTGCTACGCTGCGGATGGTTCAGCAGGATTTGGTACAGTCGAGAAAAGTGGGCAACAAGAGCTACTATTCGCTAACGGATAAAGGAAAGAGAAGAGTCGGAGACGGGGTGCGCAGGGTGTACTCGATCCGAAACGATAAATGGGATGGAAACTGGCGAATCATGACCTATTCCGTTCCAGAAGAAAAGCGGGAATTGCGCAATCAGATTCGGAAAGAATTGGGCTGGACTGGCTTCGGTCTCTTGTCCAATAGCACGTGGGTAAGTCCCAATCCATTAGAAGAACAAATTATGGAATTGATCAAGACGTACCAGCTAGAAGACTACACGATGCTGTTTTCTGCAGGTTCTATTGTGTCGCATACGAATCAGGACATTGTCGATAAGGGCTGGGATTTACAAGAGATCGCCAGCGAATACGATCAATTTATTGAGCAATATAAGCGCAAATACGAGGATTTGAAGGAACGGGCGTGGAACGGCTCTTTGACCGATGTGGAATGCTTTGTGGAGAGAACGAGCTTGGTACATGAATACAGGAAGTTCTTGTTCAAAGACCCGGGTTTTCCGCTTGAGCTGTTGCCGTCTGATTGGAACGGAATCAAAGCGAGAGAGCTGTTTTGGAATATCCACCAGTTGATATCCGTGCACGCTGTACGCTACTTTGAATCCTTGTTCGAACTGCCGCCAGACCGTGATTTCCATCCGAATCGAGACAAAGCGATCAACCCGTTTGCGGATTTCAATTAAAGGGGGTCAAACGTCTTGGGTATTCAGCGAATCAACGATCATGTCTATCGAATCCCCATTCCTGTCCCTTTTCCGATGAAGTATGTCTACTGTTATTTGATTCAAGGAAAAGAGGGCTGGGATCTCGTCGATACAGGGCTGAACTACGCAGCTGCTCGCGAGGTGTGGCAGGATGCCTTCGCACAGTTACAGTTGGAACCTCAACGCATTCGCGCCATCTATCTTACGCATTTTCATCCGGATCATTTCGGGTTGGCTGGCTGGATGCAGCAATGGACGGGGGCGCCCGTTTATTTGAGCACAGAAGATTTGCAGATGGTAAATCGGGTGTGGGGAGCAGAAAGTGTGCAGGCCAAACGTATCCGGGAATTATACCTGCAAAATGGAGTGCCAGAAGAGCTGGGGCAACAAATCATGGAACAAATGGAGCGTTTGAATAAACATGTCCATCCATTGCCTGAGATCAAGCCTTTTGAGCAGCAAGAGGTCGTTTTAGGAGACGAGACCTGGCAGGTGATCCACACACCAGGTCATAGTGATGGACACCTCTGTTTTTACCATGCGAGAGATCGTCTGTTGATTGCCGCCGATCACATCCTCGCGAAAATTACGCCGAATATCAGTCTGTGGCCGGGATGTCGTTCCAATCCGCTTCAGGATTATTTGCGGTCTCTGCAAAAGATGATGGGTCTGGATGTGGAGCGTGTCCTGCCGGGTCATGGGGACATCGTAACGAATCTTCCCCAACGCATTCAGGAGATTGTCATACATCATGAAGAGCGACTGGAGAGCATGTATGAGCTGGCGAAGGACGGACGTACAGCCTATCAGATTGCCGATGCGACTTTTAGCCATAAGGAGCTGACGCCGCACCAATGGCGGTTTGCGATGGCCGAAACGCTGGCGCATTTGGAGTATCTTGTAGCTGCTGGGCGACTCTTGAAGACAGATGACCCAAAGATTGTTTACCATGCAAGTGTTTATTCCGATAAGTAAGGAATGGCGAAATATTTATGGAAAAAGTAGTATTCATGCTCTGTTGGGAGTGATGAATGCTATTTTTTTGTGCAAAAATCAAGCAGATAATAAATGGAAATTACGACTTGACAAGAAAATTCAAACTATTTAGTATTATGTAATATAAACGATATTCAAAAAAACATAATATAAAAAGCCATCTACACGATGGAGTAAGGGGGTGAAATGCCAAGATGTCTCGGACTGGGGTAATCGTAGCGTACAAAGATAATTGTGCCGTTGTGAACCTGAACAATCCTAGTCGAGCGAATGCACTTAGCCGATTTTTGGTGGAAGAACTGGCCGACCACATCGAACGCTTATCCCGAAATGATACGCTGCGTGCCGTTGTATTTACGGGAGGAGAGAGCAAGGCGTTTTGCGCGGGGGCAGATTTAAAAGAACGACGAATGATGGATGAAGAACAGATCGTCTCATACGTAGCACTGCTTCGGGATACCTTTACGAAAATTGCCGAGCTTCCCATGCCTACCATCGCTGCCATCAAAGGGTTGGCACTCGGTGGAGGCTGTGAGCTGGCACTTTCTTGTGACATACGAGTCATGGAAGAGGATGCATTCATGGGGTTAACGGAGGTGTCGTGGGGAATTATTCCTGGTGCAGGCGGGACACAGCGTCTTTCGCAGCTCGTAGGTGCAGGCAAGGCGAAAGAGCTGATTTTTTCTGCAAGAAGTCTGCGTGCGCATGAGGCTGAAAAGATCGGGTTGGTCGAACAAGTATGCAGCGTAGGTGAATCGGAGCAGAAGGCGCTTGAATTGGCTCGTGAGATTTCCAAAAATGCACCGATATCCGTCCGGTTAGCGAAAGCAGCCATACATAGCTACAATGCTGCGCAGCTAGAAAATGGGTTGAATGCAGAGTGGAGCTATTATAAGCAGACGATTCCGACCCGAGATCGATTAGAAGGCCTGGCTGCTTTTATTGAAAAACGCTCGCCCGTATACAAAGGGGAGTAAAAACAAGGAGGAATGAATGATGACAGTATCTACTGTGAAAAAAGAAAACCTCACGCTGGTCAAAGAAAATGGCATCGCTGAAATTCACTTGCATGTGAACAAAACCAACTCGTATAACCTGGAGTTCTACCAAGAGCTGAACGCAGCAATTGATGATATTCGTTTTGACTCCGAGATCAAGGTCGTCGTGCTCATGAGCGATGTCCCTAAATTTTTCTCGGCAGGAGCAGATATTAATTTCCTGAAAGCGGCCGAACCTCGTTTCAAAACACAGTTTTGCCTGTTCTGCAACGAAACCTTGGACAAAATGGCTCGCTCTCCCCAAATTTATATCGCCTGTCTGGAAGGACACACGGTTGGTGGCGGATTAGAGATGGCATTAGGTTGTGACCTTCGCTTCATGGGGGATCAAGCAGGCAAGATCGGTCTTCCTGAAATCACGCTTGGGGTATTAGCGGGAACAGGTGGCACACAGCGCTTGGCACGCTTGGTCGGACACTCCCGCGCACTGGATATGAACATCACGGGTGACACACTTTCTCCGCAGGAAGCATTGGAGATCGGCTTGGTGAACAAAGTATTCGCGCAAGAGGAGACGCGTGCGCAAACGTTGGAATACGCCAGAAAGATTGCTGATAGCGCGACCTATGCAGCATCCAATATAAAGCTATCGATCATGAACGGTAAAGAGATGCCCTTAAATGTAGCGATCCGCTATGAAGGAGAGCTTCAAAACCTGTTGTTCCGTTCGGAGGATGCCAAAGAAGGGCTAACGGCTTTCCTGGAAAAACGTCCAGCGAACTGGAAGGGTCTATAATAGAAAAGCTTGCTTCCTTTTCACCGTAACTGTCATTACTTTGCGCAAAGGGATGATCATGGATGGATGTAAGGGGCATGGGCGTTCCGTACAATGCTGCCCGAGCGTTTATTGATGAAAGAATAAACGAGGGTCTGGCTCAAAAAGTCGCGATTTACTATCAGGGGGAACAAGTTACTTACAGAGAGCTTCAGGATCGCGTCAATCAATTTGGGAATGCCTTGAAGCATATAGGGGTTGGCATCGAAAGCAGAATTTTGATCATGTGCTTGGATTCGCCAGCGTTTATCGTTTCATTTTTTGGTTCGGTAAAAATCGGTGCTGTTCCGATTCCGGTGAATACGATGATGCAGCCTAGTGATTACGAATATTATCTGAATAATAGTCGGGCAAAAGTCTTGATTGCTCATCAGGAGCTGTGGGACAAAATCAAGCATTTACGCCACCGTTTTCTGTACGTGAAGCATGTCATTGTCATATCCGAAGACGAGCGGCCGAGTGAGAACGTCATTTCTTACAATCAGTTGTTGGAAGCGGCCAGCCGTGAATTAGAGCCTGTTCATACCACGTACGATGATTCAGCATTTTGGTTGTTCAGTTCAGGGAGTACGGGAAATCCCAAGGGCGTCATTCATTTACAGCATGACATGGAATTTGCCTTAACGCATTACGCGAAAAACGTATTGAAGATGAATGAGCATGATCTTACATTCTCTGCCTCTAAGCTTTTCTTTGCCTACGGACTGGGGAATGCGATGTATTTTCCGTTAGGTTTGGGAGCCTCGACGATTCTGATGCCAGAACGTGCTCGGCCAGAAAATGTGTTTGAGATGATCGAAACTTACAGACCAACCGTATTTTTTGGTGTGCCGACTTTATATGGGGCCATGATTGATTATGTCCAGCAAACGGGGCGTACCTTCGATCTGTCGTCTATCCGGATTTGTGTCTCAGCAGGAGAAGCCTTGCCGAGTCCGTATATTTTAAAATGGAAGGACATGTATCAGCTCGACATCCTCGATGGCATCGGATCAACAGAAGCCTTGCACATTTTCTTATCCAACAGAATTGGCGATGTACGAGAAGGCAGCTCGGGAAAAATAGTGCCCGGTTACGAGACCAAAATCGTCGATGAGCTTGGCCAACCGCTTCCTGCCAATGAAATCGGGGATTTGATGATCAAGGGTGACAGCATTGCTCAAGGCTACTGGAATCTGCACGAAGAATGCAAACAAAAATTCCGCGGCGAATGGCTGGCGACCGGAGATAAGTACTACATGGATCATGAGGGGTACTATTGGTACTGCGGGCGCTCGGACGACATGCTAAAGGTCGGGGGGATATGGGTCTCACCGACAGAGATCGAAAACTGCCTGTTAGAGCATGAAGCAGTGTTGGAGGTAGCGGTCATCGGAGAGTCGAATGAGCACGATCTCGTACAACCAAAGGCGTATGTGGTGCTAAAAAAGGGGCTCATGCCAACAGGTGAAATGGAAGCAGAATTGAAGGACTTCGTCAAAAAGCAGTTAGCCCCGTACAAATATCCGCGCAGTGTTGAATTTATCGAGGAACTGCCAAAGACCCCGACAGGGAAGATTCAACGATTTAAATTGCGAGTGGGTTAAGAGGGGGAGGGATCGATAATTGAGACGAAATGAATTTCAACTGCGTGTGAACTGGGGCGATACGGATAAGGCTGGCATCGTCTACTACCCGAATTACTTCAAATGGTTTGATATTGCAGGACACCAATTTTTCCGAAGTGCAGGGTTGTCACCGGTTGAGCTTGTTGTTAATAGACAGATTATTCTGCCTTTAATTGACGTGCGCTGCACATTTGAGCAACCGCTGTATTACGACGATATCATTACGATCAAAACCGTCGTAGGAGAAATCAACAATAAGACGATCAAGCTGCATCACGACGTGTATCGCGGGGATACGAGAACGGGGACTGGCTATGAGCTGCGTGGTTGGGTGAAGGAAACCGAAGGGAAAATCAAGGCGGTTCCAATCCCAGATGAAGTGAAGGACATCCTGCGAGAAGACCGTCCTGCCGAGAATAATCAAATCAACCCTTGGTTGAGTGCCTAAGGTTGAGTGAAAAAGGAAGAGTAGAGATTAGCTACCTTCCTTTTCTTTCGTAGCAATCATTATGTAAATGTGACGATAGTCAATAAAAGGCAGGGGTGAATACGGATGAAGGCAAAGGAATCCGCCCTGCTGGCCTTTTCATCAAAGGAGGGACGGTCATCATCTTGTTGCCATCAGCACAGCTCAATACCATTAGGGAAGGGGTTCATTGTGTCGTGAAGACAATCGAAAAAAACGGAGCGGTTGTGTATCCTATAACGGTTCCTACCCCGTATGATGTCGGCGATGTGAATCTGTTTTTACTGGAAGAGAAGGGCGAGCTGTCCTTAATCGATGCTGGAATTGACTCGGAACAATGCTGGGAGGCCTTGATTCAAATGCTGGCGGAGCGCGGCTTCGCACTGCATGATCTTTCGCGAATCTTGATCACCCATAACCATGTCGACCATATCGGATTGATCAATCAAATCGCGTTGCATCAGGATACTCCGGTGTATGCCCATCCCGAGGCGATTCCTCGCATGAAAAGAGATCGTGACTTTCTCACCATGCGCATTCAATTTTTCGATCAGCTTTATCGAGAAATGGGTTGTGGGGAAACGGGAGTAAGACAAGTACAAAAGCTGCAGGAAGCAGTGATTGCCAATGAACGTTTCAAAATCGAACCGGAGATTATTCCTCTCACAGAAGCAGACCGCATAGGAAGCTTTCAAGTCGTTGAGGTTTTTGGTCATGCCCCCGATCATCTTGCATTTTGGGATTCTGATAGAAGCTGGTTATTTGCTGGCGATCATTTGATTCGCCATATTTCCAGCAATGCTTTTGTGGAACCGAATCGTGAAGGGAGACGGATACGTACTGTTGTTGCGTATGTTCAATCGTTGAAAAAGTGTTTGGAGCTCGATGCGGAAATTGTGTTTGCAGGACATGGTGAATGGATCGGTAATCACAAGGAGCTCATCGAAAAACGCTTGGCTCGTATAGAAGTCAAAGCTGGAAGAATAAGAGCGTTGATTCACAGTGGCATAGCGACTGCTTACGAGCTGGCACAAAACTACTATCCAACGAAGTACAGCCAAGCATTTTCTCCTGTTATGTCAGAGATCATCGGGTTATTGGATTATTTAGAGGCGGAGAACAGCGTCCAAAAGAGTAAAAGCAACGGGATATGGCGATATTATTGTGTTGAATAGTAAAAAAGCGAATGGAGAGAATACTCCTACTATGGCTTTACACCTATACATCTGGGAAAATCCAAAGGCATTGCCCGTTCTTGCAAACAAGAAGGCGATGCCTTTGTTTTTCGTCCTGTTTTGAACAATTTGTTCAATGTGAGCTAGACAATATGTTCAATTCGTTCAAAGGCGATCGAGAAATGTGCGCGTAGAAAAAGTAAGGATAGAGTGGGGAAATGCTTCATTTTCAGTTGAAAAATATGATTGGCATGAAAATTGCTATTGGAATAATCCTCGGAGAAGAGAAACGATAACGTTACTCTCGACGCACAACACTCGATTGGATTTTTCTTCAAATCACCGGAGGGATATTTTATGCAAATGAAAGCTGCTGTTACTCACTCAAAAGGTGAAGAATTTCGTATTGAAACGATTCAACTCGATGAACCAAAGAGCGGAGAAGTTCTGATTCGCGTCGTAGCTTCTGGAATTTGCCACACAGATATGATTGCGCGCGATCAAGAATATCCAGTTCCACTTCCAGCCGTTCTGGGCCATGAAGGTGCCGGAGTAGTTGAAAAGGTAGGCGAGGGTGTTACTTATGTACAGCCTGGCGATCATGTGGTGCTCGGTTTTGCCCATTGCGGAAAATGCCATTATTGCTTGAGCGGACGTCCGTATGTATGTGAAAGATTTTTCGAGCTGAACTTCCTTGGAAATATGGAAGATGGGACAAAAAGACACCACTGCGAAGAGAAAGGGTTGTCCAACTTTTTCGGTCAGTCCTCTTTCGGAACGTACACGATTGTAAACGAACGCAATCTGGTGAAAGTAGACAAAGATGTAGATTTGGCTCTTTTGGGACCGCTTGGCTGCGGTATTCAAACAGGTAGTGGTACGGTCATAAACAAGCTGAAGCCAGAGGCAGGATCAAGCATTGCCGTATTTGGTGCAGGAGCGGTTGGGCTTAGCGCGATCATGGCTGCGAATGCAATCGGCTGCGGTACGATCATCGCGGTTGACGTGCATGATAACCGTCTTGAGCTGGCGAAAGAACTGGGCGCAACCCATGTCATTAATGCGCGAAACGTTGATCCAGTGGAAGAGATCAAGAAGATTACCAATGGCGGCGTAAACTATGCAGCAGAAACTGCTGGTCGACCAGGCGTATTGCGTCAAGCTGTCGATGCACTCACATTTTGCGGAGTCGTAGCGCAAATCGGGGCACCGCCACTCGGAACCGATGAGAAAATCGATACGAACAACTTGCTCTTGTTCAACAAAACCATTACTGGCGTAGTAGAAGGGGCTTGCGTACCGCGCATTTTCATTCCACAGTTGATCAATTTGTACAAACAAGGGAAATTCCCGATGGACAAGCTGGTGAAATTCTATCGTTTCGATGAAATCAACCAAGCGGTGGCCGATTCTCATAGCGGTAAAACAATCAAAGCAATCATCAAGATGGACTAAGCTAGGAGGACACTTCATATGAGCAACATTTTCAGCGAGTACACAAAACAATACGTGGATGGCGAATGGCGAGAAGGAAAGAGCCAGAATAGCTATACTAACCGCAACCCATACGATCAATCCGAGCTGGTAAACATCAAGTTAGCTACGGTTGAAGACGTAGAGCAGGCATACGAATCTGCAAAAGCAGCACAAAAAGAGTGGGCAAAAACGAATGCATACGCTCGCTCTGGCATCATTCACAAAATCGCAGATGTAGTAGAAAAAAATCGTGAGCTGCTCGTGAATATTTTAGTATCCGAGACAGGTAGCACATTTGCAAAAGCGAATGCGGAAGTTGATTTTGTGGTCGGAGATATCAAGGAATACGCGTCCTTGCCATTACGGATGAAAGGTGAAATCCTGCCTTCGTTCATTCCGGGCAAAGAAAATCGCGTTTACCATCTGCCGGTTGGGGTCGTAGGTGTAATCAGCCCGTTTAACTTCCCGCTGTACTTGTCTATCCGCGCCATCATCCCTGCTTTGGCTACTGGTAACGGCGTTGTGGTCAAGCCGGATCTGCAAACGTACATCTCCGGTGGATTGGTCATCGCGAAGCTGCTCGAAGAAGTTGGCCTGCCAAAAGGCTTGTTTAACGTAGTCGTTGCAGATATTGCGGAAATCGGCGATGCGATGATCGAAAATCCGATTCCAAAAGTCATTTCCTTCACAGGCTCTTCCGCTGCTGGTCGTCGAATCGGCGAAATCTGCGGCAGAAACTTGAAGAAAGCTTCCCTCGAATTAGGCGGTAACAACGTGATGATCGTTCTGGAAGATGCAGATGTCGAGCAAGCAGCAAGCGCGGCTGTCTTCGGGAAGTTCCTCCACCAAGGACAAGTTTGCATGGCGTTGAACCGCATTATCGTCCATCGCAAAATCTATGATCAATTTATTGACGCTTTCGCGAAAAAAGCTTCCGTTATCCAGGCAGGTAATCCAGCAGACCCGAATACCTTTGTCGGTCCGCTTATTAACGAGAGACAAGTGGATAAAATTCAAGGCTTGGTCGATCAAGCAATCGTGGAAGGTGCGCGTGTCATCAAACGCGGTGAAGTGAAAGGCACATTGATGGAGCCAGTGATACTGGCAGATGTTACGAATGATATGGCGACAGCTAAGAATGAAGTATTCGGTCCCGTTGCCAATATTTTGCCGGTGGATAGCGAAGAGGAAGCAATCCGTATTGCAAACGAAACGGATTTTGGCTTGAGCGGATCTTTGTTTACACGCGATTTGGAGCATGGCGTAGAAGTTGCTCTGCAAATCGAAACAGGTATGATGCATATCAACGATCAAAGCATCAACACCGAGCCGAACGTACCATTTGGCGGAGAGAAATCATCCGGCTTGGGACGCCATGGTAGTGACTGGTCTCTGCATGAGTTTACGTCTCCACGCTGGGTATCCGTTCAGAAGGAAACTCGTCCGTTTCCGTTTTAATAGATAAAAGCCAAATCCCTTCCGTACAAAAGACCGAAGGGATTTGTTTTTTGTTGGAGTTGCTGTAGTGGGGGAAGAAGCGCATTTCCAGTCTAGGCTTCGGCCTACGCCCCGCTGTGGGTATGGCTGTCCGCTCCGAAAAAAATGGCAGGAGCGCTTCAAACGTAGAAAGTTTCGAGGAAGTAATCCATAAGTGAAGCTGAAATTCCCTGCCATTTTTTCCTACGCTAGGTTGGGCTCCAGAGGCGCTTGGACTGGAAGTGCGCTTCTTCTACGCAGCTTCTGTCAAAGATCTCGCAAGCTATTCATTGAAGTATCTTCGTAAACTAAACCTGAACAATAATCTTTTAAGCGAGTATAACCACCGTAGCTGGTAAGAGAAAAAAGAAGAAATAAGCGAAAGTCTTTGGAATACCAACCGAAGCGCAATGGAAAAAAGGAAACCTGCCTTTAGCGTCCACCTCTGAGACGCTCCTTAGATGCGCGACTTTGGACGCGGGTTTCGTTTTTTCCATGGAGCTGGACAGGGATCACCCCCTAGCAGGTAGCCCAAGAACTTGAGCGTTTTCTTCTTTTTTCTCTTCTTCACTACAGCCCAACCATAGCCTAAAAGACTACTAATGCGATACCACATAGAGGTATAATAAAATAAGGAGAGATAACTAGATGGGGGGGCAGGCTATGTACAAAAATCGGATGAACGCCAGAGATACGTTTCTCTCTGCTGGACAGGTAAAAGCTGATGTTCCCGTCAGTATTTCAGAGTCATGGAGCAGGAGCTTGTCCTATAAAATTGATCCGAATTTGCGAAAAACGCCTGAAGTACTCAACCAAATGGATGTCCACATGCTACAGGAATCCAGCTTGTTATACCATGCATATCAATCAATTGTTCCAAAAATCCAATCTTTCATTCATACAAAATATTCCATCATGCTAGCAGATCATAAAGCGAGATTACTCCATGTCAATGCCGACCACCAATTGATGGAGCTATTGACCAGCGTCAATGCAGTTCCAGGCGGAGTGTGGAGCGAGGAGCTGTGCGGAACGACTGCGTTTGGCACCACCCTTGTGGCGGGGCAGCCAGTCGTCATCCACGATGCCCTGCACTTTTGTGAGAGCTGGCAAAACATTTCTTGTGCAGGTGTGCCAATTTTTCATCCGATTACCAAACAGGTCATTGGCGTATTGGATTTGACGAGCTTTGCAGAGGATTTCCCTGCCCATGCCTTGGTCTTAACGCAAACGGTTGCGAAAAGTATCGAGATGGAGATTTTCAATCAGCTTCAAATTCATCGGCTTTATCTGGAAAACACATTTCTCGAAAAAGAGCTAGCCATTTCCAATGATTTACTAGTGGCTATTGATTTGGATGGTCAGATCGTGCGGAGCAATGACCCGGCTACGACAGATCAACAAGAATGGTGCAACCGATTCGAGTGGCTCCACTACTTCCAATCCTGTCAGGAGCAATTCGATCTATCCCTTTTATCCACTATCGTTTCGACTGAGCGGCCTTTGCCTTTTTTACCCGATCCTGCTACAGGCAGAGTTCAGCTCGTATATTACAAAAATCGGCTGATCGGCGCGCTTGTTCAAATGCGCCGTCAACCTTCACGTTCTGCGCTACCGAGCAAGGGAACTGCGAAAGAAATGGTGGGAGAGTCACCACAGTGGCTTGGCTTGCTGCAAAAATTGGACAAGGTCGCTGGACGTGATATGTCTGTGCTCTTAATCGGGGAAAGCGGAACAGGGAAAGAAGTGCTATCCCAGTACATTCACGATCATAGCTTGCGAAGACATAAGCCTTTTGTCGCGGTGAACTGTGCAGCCTTTGCCCATGATCTGGTTGCGAGCGAGTTGTTTGGCTATGCACCGGGGACGTTTACGGGCGGCTTGAAGGAAGGGAAAGTGGGGCTGTTTGAAGTGGCGGACGGAGGCACCTTGTTTCTGGATGAAATCGCGGAGCTCCCATTGCCCATTCAGGCGATGTTGCTGCGCGTATTGCAGGAGAAGCAAGTGACCCGCATTGGAGAATACAAGGCTCGCCCTTTAGACATTCGGATCGTCGCTGCCAGCAATAAGGATCTGAAAAAAATGGCTGACGCCGGACAATTCCGTTTGGATCTTTACTACCGGCTGAATTCGATAGAACTAAAAGTCCCTCCACTGCGCGAGCGAAAAGAAGATATCGTCCCAATGGCCGAACACTTTTTGAGCGCACACAGACACGGATCTTTTGCATACCGCTTGATGCCCGACACGATGGACGCACTGCGACTATACGATTGGCCGGGAAATGTCCGAGAGCTGAAAAATGCGATCGAGCATGCCGTCGTCTTTGCGGAGGATGACCGAATCTTCCCATGGCAGATACCGGATATGATCCAGGAGTCAACAGGGACAATCGAAGACAGCAGACGACTTTTGCAGTCGACGCCGCTAGATGATGAACGTACGCAAATCGTGGAAGCATTGAACGATAGCCGCTACAACTACACAAAGGCAGCCAAGCAGCTGGGGATATCCCGGGGCACGCTGTACAATAAAATGAAAAAATATGAGATCACGTAGAAAAGGAGTGTTCCTAAGGCATGTTGAATGGCTTTTGGAACACTCTTTTTACTAACTAGAATCTTATAGCCAAAGGCAGGGGAATGGAATGGACCACGCAAGCGTTTCAGCTTTTGAAGCATTTGTGCAGCAGTTCATGGAAAAGGAAAAGGTGCCGGGGCTCTCCATTGGCATCTCCCGGAATGGTGAGACCATCTATCAAAAAGGCTTTGGTGTCACCGATCTGGGGACGAGTCAGCCAGTAACACCTGATACCATTTTCGGCATTGCTTCGGTTACCAAATCGTTTACCGCTGCCGCCATCATGCAGCTCGTGGCAGAAGACAAGCTGACTGTTGGCGACTCGATTTGCAGCTATTTGCCTGATTTACGACTGAAGGCGGACATACATACTGACAACATCACGATTCACCATTTGCTCTCTCACACATCAGGTGTTCCACCGCTGCTGCGCCGTGAAGAACTGACAAGACTCCCTGAACATATTGCCTATTTGAACGAAGGCCAATTTGCTCCCCTTGGTGAGCCGGGTGAGTATATCAGTTACAGTAACGACATGTTTCTCCTACTGGGAGCCATGATCGAGCTTGTCACTGGGAAGCGCTATCGTACCTATGTAACAGAACGCCTGCTAGCGCCGCTCGAAATGAGTCGGTCGACCTTTAATCTGGAAGAAGTCGCTCGCTTTGCCGATGTCTCCGTCCCTTATGTCAAAGGGGAGGAGCAACAACTAAAAAAAGTGCCGTGGCCCACGCTCGGCAACTATGAAGTGGGGGGAGGTATCCGATCCTGCGTCGTTGATTTGCTGAAATACGGACAGCTCTATATCAATGCCGGGCGCTATAAAGAGAAGCAGGTAGCAGATGGAGCCTCGCTTAGAGCCATGTGGCAGCCAGTTCATCGACTGACAAAGGACGCGTGGTATGGCTATGCGCTCAAAACAACTCCCCATTATGCAGGAATAACGCTAGTTGAGCATGGGGGCGGCCAGCCCGGGGTGTCGTCGAACTTCGGGTTTGTACCGGAAAAAGGGATAGTCGTTACCGTTCTATCCAACCTGGAAAACGTTCCGATCCGCAATGTCTGGCTGGCTGCTGTGAATGCTGTCCTTGGTTTACCGCTTGCACACAAAGAAGACGAAGCCCCGCTCTATAGCCCAACGAGAGAAGAGCTAGAGAAGCTCGTCGGGACATACACGTCAGGGGAAGGCGGAAGATTGCGACTCTTCCTCCGAGATGATGCTCCTGTTGCTGAGGTAGCTGGTATGGAGTACGAGTTACGGGCCAGCAGCCACGATACGCTGATCGATGTACAAAACGGTCAACCGCTTCGCTTCTTTTTCAAAAAACAGCAGCAAGCGTGGGCGGTCCTCATGGGGCTGAGGATGCTTTGTAGGAGCGAGTAGGTGACATACCAGCGGCGACCTAAGACATGATAATAAAGTCTTGGAATCGCCACTGGTATGACTGTATCCATAGTTCGGTGGGTATTCCCCTCCCTAGGCTAAAAATGATACATCGAGATTAAAAGAGAGAGACAGCCGAGAACGAGCGCTGGTACTGCTTTCGGAAAAGGATCTTTAGCGATCACAAGTAGGATGAAGGCAGCTACCAACATAGTCACGCCTAAAAGCAATCCTGATAGTAATGCAGCGATCGAAAACCATATTCCAATAATCAAGCCAATAGAACTGATGATTTCAATAAAGCCAGTTAAGAAGTTAAAGAGGGGAGGGAGTCCAAATCGATCGAATTCATTCGCCATTTTACCGGAAATAATTTTTGTGCCTGTAAACATAAAGAAAATCGCAACGATGACTTGCAAAATGATTAGGGTCATGACGGCTTCCTCACTTTCGTTATTCAGTATCAAACTAGATGTATGCTATAGCATGTATTTGATGGAGAAAGCATCTGCCTCTCTATTTATTCATCTTTTACTACTTGATAGAGTTTGTCGAGCAATGCATGCAATTCCGCAATCTCTACATCGGTAAGGTTTTGCGTGACATGAGTATGCGCTTCGGTAACGACGGGTATTAGCTTTGATTTTAGCTCCATCCCTTTGTCACTCAGCAACAAGTTATGAGAGCGTCTATCCGCGTCATTTAAGGTGCGAATGACGATTCCCTTTTTTTCAAGTGAGTAAATCATTCTGACGACGGTGGTTTGATCTCGGTCAATAGCATCTGAAAGTTCCTTTTGTGTTATCGCTCTTTCTCCATCCATTACACTAAGAATTCCCCATTGCTCTGGCGTGATCTCCAATTGTTTTAACCTCTTCTTAAAATAGTTCGTCATTTTCATATCTGTGCGGTGAAGAAGAAATCCGGTCAGATTGAATAATTCCATAGGAAACCCAAGCCCCTTCGCATACATGCTACAGCATATAAAATGCTAACTTATTTATTCCAGTTCGTCAAATAAATAGTGTCGAGAAAGCCTCACTGAAAAAAGAGTAAAGAAAACGAAAAAAATGGTAAAGATATCAAAACTTATAATTCAGAATATTTAATATAATACGAACTGTCTCACAAAAAGATCATGAGGGGGTTCGTGTATGGGATTTCGTTCCTGGATTTCTGTGGCGCTCCAATTAACGATGGCGACAGCTTTGCTTGTAGGCTGTAGTCAGCCGGCGGCCACTTCTGACTCAGCATCGCCGTCAGGTGCGAATGGCGTCACGCTAAAAATGGTCGAGAGCATTACTAGCCCACAACGAACTGCGCTGTTAAAAGAAATGCTAGCCCAGTTTGAAGCGAAGAATCCGGGGATCAAAGTCGATCTGATTTCACCTCCCTTTGAAGGAGCAGATCAGAAGATCACACAGATGCTGATGGCAAAAGAAGAGCTGGACGTACTGGAGGTTCGTGAATTCAATGCCAAGCAGTTTTCGATGAACGGCTTTATTGAAAATTTGAAGCCCTACACAGACAAATGGCAAAATTACAATCAGCTGACCGACGTCGCCAAACGTCGAGCCACTTGGGTGGACAAAACTCCTTATTACATTCCGAATGGATTGTACCAGCGCGTCTTATATTATCGGACGGATTGGTTTAAGGAAGCAGGGATCGAGGTGCCGAAGACGTGGGATGAGCTCTTGGTCGCAGCCAAAAAGCTGACGGACCCAGCCAAGAACCGATACGGGTACAGTTTCCGGGGAGGTGCGACCGGGTGGGATTACGCGCTAATCACCATGTGGGCCTACAACGGGACCGAGGTCGACCCTGACTCTGCCTTTTTTATGAAGGATGGACGCACGCTCTTCTCCACGCCGCAATCACTTGAAGCGATGCAGTATTACAAACAGCTTTACAAGGAAGGCTCTCCAAAAGATTCGGTGAGCTGGGGCTTTCAGGAGATGGTACAGGGCTTTGTAGCGGGTTCGACTGCCATGCTAATTCAAGACCCTGACGTCATCGATGGAGCCAAGGAGAAGATGCAGGAAGGGACGTGGGCGACCGCTCCGATTCCGATTGGTCCTTCAGGTGTCGCTCAACAAGTAGTCGGCGGGCCGGGTTGGGGAATGACGTCGTACTCGAAGCATAAGGAAGAGGCGTGGAAGCTGATTGAATTCCTCTCTGATCCGAAACAGAGCACTCATTTTGCGAAAAAGACGTCCACGATTCCTGTCGTGAAAAGCGCGGCAGAAGATGAATTTTACAAGACAGGTTACTTCCAGCCGTTTATTGAGATGAGCCAGCAGCCGACGAAGTTCCTCGATGTTTCACGTCCTGTCGACTACAAAGGCTGGGGAGCTTGGCAAAGCACGGCGGATAAAGATATTCAGAGCTTTTTGCTTGATCAGCTGACCGCAGAGGACCTGTTGAAAAAATGGAATCAATATTGGACGAAAGAAAAAGCCGAGCGAAAGTAGACGTGGGGGATGGTAGCTTGGACACACAAAAACCCATCGTCATGACGACGAAGCAGGTTGTGCCGGAAGGGAAGAAAACGTTCCGGATTTCCAAAGAAGGTCGCTTTATATTTTTGTGCCTCTTGCCCGCCATTTTGTTTGTTTCGGTCTTTACGTATTATCCACTCGTACGTGGAATCATCATGTCTTTTCAGAACTACACGCTCTTTGACTTGATGAATATTCAGTTCATCGGGCTGGACAACTTTGTGAACGTACTGACAAGCCCAGACTTCCCGCGTGTGGCCATGAACAGCTTTTACTGGGTGTTTTTCTCCCTTGTCTTTCAATTGCTGTTTGGCTTCCTGCTGGCCCTCTTGATGCGTAAAAAATTTCGGGGAAGAGGGATTTACCAGGCATTTGTCTTTTTCCCGTGGGCGATGTCCGGCTTTCTGATTGGGCTGATTTGGCGGTGGATGTTCAATGCTCAGTTTGGCGTCATTAACGATTTGCTCTTGAAAGCGGGTCTGGTCGATGCGCCGATCTCCTTTTTGGCGGATGGCACTTGGGCGATGGCTGCCGTCATTATTGCGAATATTTGGTATGGCGTCGCGTTTTTTGCCATCATGATTCTGGCTGCCCTGCAATCGATCCCAGAGGAGCTGTACGAAGCGGCGGCAATGGATGGAGCGGGACGGATTCAGCAGTTTTGGAGGGTGACACTGCCGTATATCATGCCTACGATGCTGGTGACGATCTTGTTGCGGGTCATCTGGATTCTCAACTTCCCGGACATTATTTACGCAATGACAAATGGAGCTCCTGCAGGCTCCACGCATATCTTCGCTACTTACATGATCGATAAAGTCATCTTTGGACAAGACTACGGGCAAGCCTCGGCAGTAGGTGTCATCATCGTATTGATTTTGATGTTGTTTACGATCTTTTACGTGAAAGCGACCAAAGTAGAGAAGGGAGGGGACTTCTGATGCACCGTGAACATCTAGGGTGGAGGACTGGCAGAGCGATTGTACTGACCCTGTTTCTTGCTTTTGCGATTTTCCCGCTGTATTGGATTATCATTACATCGCTCAAAGGTCAGAAGGAAATCTTTTCGCTCCCGATTCAATATTGGCCGGAACAGGTGACGTTGATCAACTACTTGGAGATCTTTCAGATTTCCCACTTTCAGGTGTATATCTGGAACAGCTTTCTCGTTTCCCTGGTCGCTTCGGCTATGGTCGTATTCATCGCGATGCTCGGCGGTTACGTGTTGGCCCGCTTTTCGTTTAAAGGAAAGCGGCAGGTGATGTTCGGATTTCTCGTCACTCAAATGATCCCGATGTTTATTGGCATGGCGCCGTTGTACATGATGATGTCCAAGATGCACATCTTAAACAGCCTGTTTTCGTTGATGCTCATCTACACGGTGATGCTGATTCCATTTTGTACGATCATCATGTCCGGCTTTTTCCAACGGATACCCAACGCCTTGGAGGAAGCAGCGATGATGGACGGCTGTTCCCGATTGAGCGCCCTGTTTCGTGTCATTGTACCGATCATGCTCCCCGGAATTGCGGCCACGTTTATTTTCGCGTTCGTCCAATGCTGGAACGAGCTGATTATGGCAGTTCTGTTCATTGATGAAGAGTCAGTCAAAACGATTCCCGTCGCGATGAATGCCTTCATCAAAAAGTACGATATCGAATGGGGAGCGATGTCGGCAGCGACGGTGCTGTCAGTCATCCCGACGATGCTGCTGTTTGCCTTTTGCCAAAAGTACTTGGTAGAAGGGCTCACACAAGGTGCTGTAAAAGGCTAGAGGTAGTCACGCATGCCGGCTTGGTATGCTGTCTCATCGTCGTTTTCCAGACCAAACAGCGCTTCTTCCAAAGCAAATGTACTGCGGTAAAATCGCATCCTTGCCATCACCTGCTCAAGCTGGGGGTACACCGGAGTGAAGTGCTGCAAAAACGGTTCCCCGTAGCTCGCGCAGAGTCCTGCGAGGTCGTATGCCGGATCGCCCACACCCGATCCGCCAAAGTCGATGATGCCTGTGATGCGTTGTTTTGTCGGGGAGTACAAGATATTCCCTGTGCCAAAATCTCCGTGAGTCAAGCAAGGCTGAAAATCAAAGTGGGCAGGTTCTGCCAGGTACGATTCGAACCGCTCGGCTACATCCTTTTTCGCTTGCTCACGCATGGCTGGGAACAATTGCGAATCAATCTGTTCATACAGTTCAGTTAACTGCTTGGCCATGTCAAAATCGCCAGGGATAAGCTCCGGGAGCAAGGAGGAGAAGGGAAGCTGATGCAGTTCATAAAGAAACTGTGCCAGCTGGGCAGCGACAGTCGGTACCGAATTTTGACGAGAGGCTACTTGAAAAGCTTCTCGGGTAAAAGGCTCACCTTCGAGTAGCGGATATCCGGCAAACACCCGCCCAGGTATTTCTTCGGCAAAGGACAAATAGATCGGAGTCGGAATTGGCAGGGAGAGATATGGTTTTACCGTGTGTAAAATGTTCGTTTCGACCTTCAGTTGCTCGATTCCGGCGGTATATTTCGGGAATCGAAACACGTACGCGTCATTGACGATGAGCACATCATTATTTTGGCCCATTTCGTTAAAGTAGGCGGAAGTGATGGTCAATTCCGGATACGTTGCTTGAATGTGTTGGATGTACGCTTGCGTTGTCATCATGATTCTCCTTCCAATACTCCGCATTTCGAAAAAAGAGCACTCTCCTCTAAAGGAAAGTGCTCTTTCGTATTTACGATGCTGCCAGTTCAAATCTGACGAGCGTTTCTTTGGTGTCTGCGAGCTTTTCTAGTTCAACAATTCGCCAGTTATGGGAGATTGTCCTGCGCATCCACGCCAATGCATCGTTTGGTAAGCGAACGTGGTGCAGCGCTGTTTCCTCAACTTGATAATCGTGCTCTGCTTGGATGTTGTAGCGTTTGTTCAGCAAAAACTTGATCCCGTTAAAAGTGGTGAACTTGATCTGGTAGCCGTCGCGAATCGCAGCTTCCAGCGTAGAGGGATCATTTTTGGACAGTTCAAAGAGATGGGTGTAATCGTACTTGCCGCCCTCCACGTCCGAAAACGGCGCAGGGTCACCTGTTCTCAACTTGTGGATGATTTCCTCATCGACGAATCCATGGGCACGGGCTGCCTCTAAGAGCATCGTTTCCCACTGGGATAGTTTTACGGTAGACATGGACTGTCCCCTCCTCTTATCACGATGTAACGGGACGGACATCGCCCGCCTTTCTTCAAGTATAAAACAATGAAATTGTACTTCTCAACTACAATTCCGACTGTTTTAGTATGAAAAGTGCGACCAACTGCTTTCATTAGGATGAAAGCGAGGAGAGCTTCTTCTTTTCACGCGGCTCCTTGGAGGTTGTGGTCAAGGTCACGCCTGCAATGATGAGAACCGCTCCGAAAAACTGTACAGCTGTGACAGGCTTTGCCAGCAATAATAAGCCAAAAAGCATGGCAATAAACGGTTCCAGATTGGCAAACATCGCGGCTTTGGCGGCGCCTACCTTCTGTAGTTGACTGTTCCAGATTAAGGTCACAATGCCGTGCATGACGACAGCGGTGACAAACAAGAGAATCCAGGATGAGAGGCTGGTACTTACCGTGGCCGTAGGGATGCTGATCAGGAGAAAAGGCAGCATCGATCCGAAGCCGATCAAATTGGATACGAGCGTCGTCACGAGTGGAGGGAGTCGATGTCCCAACAGCCTGACGAGTATGATCGAGGTCGCGAACGTCAGCATCGTCAATACAATCCAGAGGATACCTACATCAAAATGCAGTTCTGCCCCTGTATAAATGACGAATAAAACACCTGATGTACCGATCACCGAACCGATTGCCATGCGGCCAGTCAGCGATTCTTTCAAGAACAAGGCAGCCAAGAGCGCGGTCGTAATCGGCGTCAGTGCCAGAATCAGGGCAGAAGTGGTTGGATCAGCTGTAACGAGCCCTTTGTAAAAGGACCACTGGTTGATGAATACGCCGACAACTCCTAGTACCGCGAGCAAGAGCCAGTCCGTACGAGAGAGCTTTGGCATTTTCAGACGCCCTCTGGACCAAATGAGCAGAAACAACACGATAAACAAGAGACGCATAGCCGACAAAAAGAGTGGAGAAAACTCGGCGACGAGCATTTTTCCGAAGACGAAATTGCTGCCCCAAGCGGTTACGCAAAAAATGAGCAGCAAATAGGAGCGTAGCATAGGATTCGTTCCTTCCTGTGGGTCAGCGAGTGTGATCCGGCGTTCGGATGTACCGTTTCCATAGCCAGGTCATGCACAAGTAGGCCGTTAAGACCAGAGCTGTACATAAGGAGGCAATCCAGATTGCCATCATCGGATCGACGTACATCCGGCTGCTATAGCCTGCGACGAATCCCATTACTGCGCTGATCAAAATGAAAGTAGGGGCCTTCCCCTTCGTCAACACGATGACGATGACAGGCAAAAACAGCGAGGCATAAATAATGCCAAAGAAGAACAGCAAATCCAGCAAGGTCGGCTGGAAGTAGATCGTCAAACCATACGAAAGCGCACCGATAGCAATGGCAAGGATGTAGCCCAAACGAATTTTTTGCCGTTCAGAAGCGTCTGGGCGGAACAGCTGATAGACGTTGTTCACCATCAGGCTGATCATAGAATGAAGACCTGCACCAAAAGCGGACATGATCGCACCGAAGGCACAGAGGACAAATAAGACCAGCAATATCATCGTGTCAATCTTGCGTACGAGATCAAACAACAGCGAGTAAATGTCATCAAAGCCGCCCGTAAAAAGAACGATGATGATCAGCGAGGAAAACGCCAGTGGTACGGTGGCAAAAATGAGTCCGGACACGAGAAAGGTAGGAACGATCTTTTTCTCTTCCATCATATAGAGCCGCTGCCACGATGCTTGATCGACAAACACTTGACCAAATCCAATCAACAGCCCGGTAATGATAAAAAAAAGACCCTCGTTGTTGTTGAGCACCAGAAGGTAAGGATGGTAAAGGCGTAGCCCGTTATAGACGTGCTCGACACCTTTTCCGACGAAAAAGTAGACGGGAATCAGGATGATGGCCGCAAACGTAATGACAATTTGCACGATGGCAAAACGATGGATCGAGCGGATACCTCCGATGCCTGCAAACAGCACACAAAATCCGAAAAAGCAGAGCAAGCCAAGCGGGATCGGTAAGCCAAATAAGATGTTTAACAATACGCCCCCAGCCATCCCCTGGACGAACATCGCTTCAATCGTGGTAATCAAAAGGATGATGATCATCAACCAGTAACCAAACGGATGTAGCTTGTCCTGCATGTAATCCCCGATGGTCATCCCTTCTGACAGCTCACGGCGGACCTTACGCCCAAGCAGTCCAAACATACTAAGGGCAAATGCTCCCATTAAAGCGAAGCCGATCCCGCCAAATATCCCGTATTTGACGAGTGCTTCCGGTGAACCGAATATGGTGTTTCCGGTCACCCATCGGGCGAGGATCGAGACGACCCCAAGCCCAATGCCGATCTTTGCTGCACCTACCACGTATTCGCGAAACGATAAGTAGGTCAAGATGCATTCCCCTTGTCCCGGTATTCTTTCGGGGTTTTCCCCACTACCTTGCGAAAAATGGTGCTGAAATAGTGTTGGCTGTTGAAGCCAGTCCGCTCGGCAACCGTCGATATGCTCCAATCAGGATGAGCAATCAGGAACTTCTTCGACATTTGAATGCGGTACTGCATTAAATACTCGGAAAATGAGACGCCTACTTCTTCATGAAAACGGCGACTCAAATAGGTAGGATTGATATGGACCTCTGCGGCCAGATCAGCCAAATTCAGCTTCTCCGCGAATTTTTGATGAATGATGTTCATCGCATCGGAAATAATTCGGGTATAAGCGGAGAGGGCAGGGCTCTTCTGATATTTTTTCAGAATGTCGACCAGCTCGCTCTCAATGACGGGCTTCGTGATGTAATCCACGACACCGAGGCGGATCGATTGCTTGGCATAATGAAAATCTTGATAAGCCGTGACAATGATGAGCTCGATGTCTTTGTGCTGGGATCTCAGCTCTTCGCCAAGCACCAGCCCGGATTTCCCCGGAAGATTAATGTCCAGAAAGGCGAGATGAAGAGGAACCTTCTGGCTGATCGCCATGGCTTGACTGCCATCTGCGGCCTTGTAGAATTTCCACAAGGGGAACATGGGCTGAATCAAATACTCGAGCTGGTCCAGCTCCAATGGTTCGTCATCCACGAGTAGTACGTTCATCTTCTCACCTCAGATCGATTTGTTCATAAGTACAGGGCCACCTGACAGACACAAGAGTTCCTCCCTCAGAAATCGGAGCAAGCTCCAGATGTGCATGATCACCAAAACAAAGGTGGAGCCGCCTGCGGATGTTGTCCAACCCGTGACCGCTCTTCTCATGTGGCTGTTCAGTTTCGATCTCACTTTCATTCTGGAATGCTGTGAGTCCGGAAGAACCGTTGTCGATGACCGTAAGCAGGACATCGTCATCTTTTCGGCTTATGCGGATGTCTAAGATAGCTTCGCCCATTTTTCGTTCCAATCCATGCTTAAATGCATTTTCCACAAGTGTCTGCAAGACGAATGGGGGAATGGATGCTTGCAAGAGATCATCTGCACAATCTAGCTGAATCCGGAGCCGATCGCCGAAACG
Organism: Brevibacillus sp. FIR094; assembly: GCF_050477165.1. Classification (NCBI taxonomy): domain Bacteria; kingdom Bacillati; phylum Bacillota; class Bacilli; order Caryophanales; family Paenibacillaceae; genus Brevibacillus; species Brevibacillus sp. FIR094. The sequence continues at coordinate 56,316 of NZ_JBEAES010000013.1, forward strand.
CAGCTTTTGAATCTCCAAATATTGCTCCGTGTACGTAATCTCCCGCGCCAATGAAATCAATGGCTCTGTGGATTTATATTTGAATTTGAGAAACTGGGAGAGGACTTCGAGCGCTCTCACCAGTTCCTTCGTACGGTTCAATCGCGCCAGACTCAGAATGACATTTAGCGTATTAAACAAGAAGTGCGGCTGGATTTGTTGATTTAACTGATTGTAAAGCGCTTGCTGCAACTCTTTTTCCAGCTCGATCTTCAGATTTTTGTTTTCTAACAGATCAATCCGCTTCTCGAAAATGAACAGAAACAATAAAGCAATAGCTCCTATGATAGGAGCCAAAATAAACAGCAGAATCAGCAATGTGAAACCTTCGAAGCTTATCATGAGATCCCTTCTGTATGGATAGATTTTGCAGTTATCATCATATCATGCTGCTTCGTGATCTCTTGCGTTTTTAGAAAATTTTAATCTCTCTATTGTACCAAGTGGCAGGCTACGTGATGTGTATCGTGCAGGCTTGTAAGTCCGGGTACTTCAGTTTTGCAGCGATCAATCGCATACGGGCAACGCGTATGGAAGCGACAGCCCTGTGGAGGATTGATCGGAGAAGGTACATCTCCACGCAGAATGATGCGCTCCTGCTTTTTGTTTGCGTCTGGTACCGGGATCGCAGACAAGAGTGCCTGCGTGTAAGGATGCTGCGGGTTGTCGAACAGCGACTTTTTATCCGCGATCTCTACCACTTTACCGAGGTACATCACCATGACGCGATCTGAGATGTGACGAACGACGCCGAGGTCATGAGAGATAAACAAATACGTCAGCTTGAACTGCCTTTGCAACGATTTCAGGAGATTCAGCACTTGCGCCTGAATGGATACGTCGAGTGCCGATACGGCTTCGTCACAAATGATCAGCTTCGGTTGCATCGCGAGAGCACGGGCAATCCCGATCCGTTGGCGTTGACCACCGCTGAACTCATGCGGGAAACGGTCAATTTGATCCGGACGCAAGCCTACAAAGCCGAGCAGCTCGATAATACGCTCGCGGCGTTGATGCGCAGGTATGATATTTTGGATGGCCAACGCTTCCCCGAGAATAGCGGATACTGATTGGCGCGGGTTGAGCGAAGCAAATGGGTCCTGGAAAATGACCTGCAAATGCTTGCGCATGTCGCGCATTTGCTTCTTGGACATCGCTAGAAGATCTTGTCCCTCGAATAATACCGTTCCGCTCGTCGGTTCATCTAGACGGAGGATGGCACGACCGGTAGTGGATTTTCCACAACCGGATTCGCCTACAATACTCAGTGTTTCACCTTCAAAGATCGTGAAGCTAATGTCATCCACGGCTTTTACGTGGTTGACGGTACGGCCTAAAATGCCACCTTTGATCGGGAAGTGCTGCTTGAGATTTTTTACTTCGAGCAGTGGTTTTTTCGTTGGATTCGCTTGTGTCGTCATGATGGTCATACCCCCACTTCCGTAGCAGTCTTGGTGTCGCCGTCCCACTCAGACGTATACATCCAGCAGCGTACTTTGCTTCCGTCTGCATACTCCAAGAGCTCAGGAAGCTTCGTATTGCACAGCTCTGTTGCATGAGGGCAACGTGGAGCGAATCGGCATCCAACTGGCATGTTGAACGGACTTGGAACGTTCCCTTTAATCGCTTGCAACTCTTCCACGTCCTCATCAAGACGGGGGAGGGAGTTCATCAGCCCTACTGTATAGGGATGGCGTGGATTCGCGAACAGGTTTTGTGCAGTCGTGTACTCCACGACTTTTCCTGCGTACATGACCGCAACGCGATCGCATGTTTCAGCAACAACCCCAAGATCATGGGTAATCATGATGATGCTCATGCCCATTTCGACTTGTAGCTTTTTCATCAGCTCGAGAATTTGAGCTTGAATCGTAACGTCCAAAGCTGTTGTTGGTTCATCTGCGATCAAAATTTCCGGGCGGCAGGCGAGAGCCATCGCGATCATGACGCGTTGACGCATACCCCCAGACAATTCATGCGGCTCTTGCGTTGCGCGTTTTTCCGGGGAGGGAATACCGACCAGACGCAGCATGTCTACTGCCTTGTCGCATGCTTCCTTACGTCCCATGTTTTGGTGCAGGCGCAATACCTCTGCGATTTGTTCCCCAACCGAATAAACCGGATTAAGCGAGGTCATTGGCTCTTGGAAAATCATCGAAATCTCGTTTCCACGGATCGAGCGCATGTCTGCTTCAGATTTTTTCGTCAGGTCGTGCCCTTTGAAAAGGATTTCTCCTCCTACAATTTTTCCCGGAGGACTGGCAATCAAACGCAGGATCGAGAGGGAAGTGATACTTTTTCCACAGCCCGATTCTCCTACCAGCCCTAGTGTCTCTCCTCTATTTAGAGAGAAATCAACGCCGTCCACTGCTTTACTGACGCCATCGTCTGTGAAAAAATGCGTTTGCAGATTGCGAACGTCCAGGATGATATCTTGTTGTTCCGGCATGGTGATCCCTCCTTAGTTCAGATCAATTCGTTTATTGAAGTAGCGATACAATACATCGACGAGCAGGTTCACGAATACGAAGATAATGGAAGCGATTAGTACGCCGCCTTGTACAACAGGCAAATCACGCATGCGGATCGCATCGACGATTAGACGACCCAAGCCGTTTATGGCAAATACAGATTCTACGAGAACGGTCCCACCCAAAAGGAATCCGAACTGCAAGCCAACGACCGTAATAATTGGGATCAACGCGTTTTTCAAAGCATGCTTGTAAATGATGACTGTTTCACGCAAGCCTTTTGCTTTCGCTGTACGGATGTAGTCTTGACGCACGACGTCGAGCATACTGGAGCGAGTCATACGAGCAACGATGGCAGCCCCAGCGGTACCGAGTGTGATCGCTGGCAAAATCATGTGCTTCCAAGTGCCCCAGCCGGCAACCGGGAAGAGTTGTAGCTTGACGGAAAACGTGTAGATCAAGCTCAAGCCGAGCCAAAAGCTTGGCAAGGATACGCCGAGCAAGGCAATAACCATAATCGTAATATCAGCAGCAGAGTATTGCTTGGTAGCAGAGATGATACCTGCGATCATACCGAGTACAACTGTTACAAAAATACTGGCGAGTGCGAGTTCGATGGTAGCAGGCAAGCGCGCCATGATCTCATCCCACACGGGGAGATTAGAGCGAAGGGATGTACCTAGATCGCCTTGGAACACGTTGGCGACATATTGCGCGTATTGAACCATGATCGGTTGATCCAAGCCGAGCTGTGTACGCATGTTCGCAATCGTTTCTTCAGAAGCGCCTTCACCAGCGAGCAATACCGCCGGGTCGCCAGGAACCATTTGCATGATCAAAAAGACGACCAGAATGACACCGAGCAGGACGGGAATCATCTGTAGCAGGCGACGGATAATGTAAACAAACATGAAGATTTCCCTCCTATTGTTTCATTCGTGGATCGAGAGCGTCCCTGAGGCCGTCCCCAAAGATGTTGAAGCCGAGAACAAGAGTTGCAATAGCGAAACCAGGGAACATGGCCAGATGCGGAGCGGTAAACAAGAAGTCGCGTCCATTACTGAGCATGGCGCCCCACTCCGGCAGAGGAGGCTGTGCTCCCAGTCCGAGGAACGAAAGGCCAGCGGCGGATAGAATCGCGGTAGCTAAGCGCATCGTTGCCTGTACGATAATAGGAGACAAAATGTTTGGAAAAATGTGTCTAAAGATAATCGTGAAGTCATTGGCACCGAGTGAGCGGATCGCATCGATGTACTCCAGTTTTTTCACGGTCAAAGTAGAGCCGCGGACGATCCGTGCAAATACAGGAATCGAGAAGATACCAACGGCGATCATTACATTAAAGAGACTAGGGCCCAATGCACTGACAATGGCCAGAGATAGCAGGATTCCCGGGAAGGCGAGAAGGACATCGATGATACGGGAGATGACCGTATCTACCCAGCCTCCGTAGTAACCGGATAATAAGCCGAGAATAATTCCGAAAAATGCACCAATAAAGACGGCGACGAATCCGACGGACATCGAGAGCTGCGTTCCGTATAAAAGACGGCTCATGACATCCCGACCTTTGTCATCGGTACCCATCCAGTGTTCAGCAGATGGTGGCTTCAATTTGTTAACCAAATCAATCTCATAGGGATCGTAAGGAGCGATGAATGGTGCCAACAGGGCAATCGCGATGTAAAAAATCACGATACAGCCGCCTACCATGGCGAGTTTGTTTTTTCGTAGTTTCCTGTAAAAAGTCCGCCATCTACTAGGGCGTGCAGCCGCTGCTTTCGGCGGAAGAGCTTGATTGGTTGGTGCGATCTCAACCTTCATGGTGTAACCCCTCCTTTGCTTACGTCAAAGTTATCAGAAAAATGTACGAAGTAAAGGCAATTTGAACAAGTCGTAAAAATAGTGAAAATAGACGTAAAGATTGTGCAAATCAAGTCTTCCGGCTTTCTAGATAATGGGGGAGAAAGGAATGGAGAGAGACAAAGAGAGGGTGGATAATGGATGGGCGTTACCTATTGGTTGACCAATGTTCGTTTGGAGACGGGCTACCGTCGGGAAAACGGTGTCGTCACGGGGACAGAGGCATCCTTGTTTCACATTTTAGTAAAAGACGGAAAATTCGCGCGTATTGTACCAGCGACCGAGAAGCTTACAGACGGTATTTTACAAAAGGATGCAAAAGGCTTATTGGCACTCCCATCTTTCGTAGAGAAGCATGTTCATTTGGACAAAACGCTTCAGGGAGAACCATGGCGGGCTGTCATTCCTGTATCCAATATTATTGAGCGTTGCGAGATTGAGAAGCGCACGCTGCCAGGATTGCCGACAACCACACAAGAGCGTGCGGAGAATCTGTTGGAGATCCTCTTGTCTTATGGCTCGACACATGTACGTACACATGTGGACATTTACCCAGAAGTGGGAATCTCCAATTTGGAATCAGTAAAAGTAGCATTAGCAACCTACGCGGATCGAGTCACCCACGAGATCGTCGCATTCCCGCAGCATGGCTTGTTGCGTACAGACGCAAAAGTACTCTTGCGTGAGGCATTGCGCCAAGGTGCGACTCATGTCGGGGGCGTAGATCCAGCTAATGTGGATGGTGATATAGAAGAATCTTTGCACCAGATGATGGAGCTGGCGGTGGAAGCAAACGCAGGTGTGGACTTGCATTTGCATGATCCCGGACATTTGGGAACTTACACGATGAAGCGACTGGCAGCAATGACCGTAGACGCTGGCTGGCAAGGCCGCGTAGCAATCAGCCATGCGTTTGCGCTCGGAGACATCCCTGTACAAGAAGCAGAAGAGATGGCGACGATCCTGCGGGAAGCGGGCATCACAATCATCACCAGTGTGCCATTTAGCCGCGTCATTCCACCTGTGCAGTTGTTGCACCAAAATGGCGTAGACGTTGCGGTCGGCTGCGACAACATTTTTGACACGTGGCAGCCATACGGAAATGGCGATGTACTGGAGCGCCTCTGGCGACTGGCTGAACGTAATCGTTGGCTGGACGAGCTGTCCCTGTCACAATCACTGCGTTTTATCACAGGTGGCAAAACGACGCTGGATGCCAACGGAACACAGCTCTGGCCTGCACAAGGTGAAGACGCTAGCCTGATCCTCGTGGACGCGACCTGCTCGGCAGAAGCAATCGCGCGCCGTGCCGAGCGACACGCTGTATTCTTCAAAGGCACTCTCGCTTCTGGTCAAGTGGAAGAAGTGAACGTTTAAGAGGGGGGAAAAGCCGGTGAAATCTTCTCCTTATTGGATCGTCAACGCTCGATTGGAAATCGGGTATGAGTGGGAAGAAGGCGTGATCAGTGGAACGCGGACAGAGTTGTGCGATTTGCTCATTGAGTATGGGAAAATTACGCGGATTGTCCCTTCCAGTGAGATTTTGGAGGATGGGCTGCCTAAGAAGGACGCGAAAGGCTTACTGATTTTGCCGTCTATGGCCGAGAAGCACATTCATCTGGAAAAAACGTATTACGGCGGCCCATGGAAGGCAACAACTCCCGTAAAAAACTTGTTCGAACGCCACGCTGAGGACAGAGGGCTGTTGCCGATGTATCTCAAGCAGGCTCAGACAGGAGCAGAAAATATTCTCTCGCTGCTGGTGGAAACAGGAGTTACTCATGTAAGAACGCATTGTCATGTGGACACACAGGTTGGTCTTGGGTTTTTGGAAGGAATGAAGAATGCGTTTGAGACGTATGCAGACCGTGTCTCACACGAAATCGTTGCTTTCCCGCATTATGGCATGCTGCGTACACAAGCACGCAACATGGTACGTGAGGCACTACGTCAAGGCGCCACTCATGTAGGTGGCGTCGATCCAGGTGGAGTAGACAGCGACATCGAGCGTTCACTGCAAACGATGCTAGAGCTGGCAGTCGAAGCGGATGCCGACATTGACATGCATTTGCATGATCCGGGGCATCTCGGAGTCTTTACGATGAAGCGCCTCGCTACTCTGACGGAAGAGGCAGGCTGGCAAGGACGTGTCACGATTAGTCACGCGATGGGTTTGGGCGATGTTTCGCAGGAAGAAGCCAGAGAGATGGCACAACGACTCGCCTCCCTTGGTATCTCCATTGCATCAACCGTGCCGATCAATCGCCAGACCATTCCGATTCCGTTGCTGCATCAGGAAGGGGTTGCCGTCATGCTTGGAAACGACAGCTTGACCGACAACTGGACACCCTTTGGCAGTGGAGACTTGTTGGAAAAAGCAGGACGACTGGCTGAACGCTTCCGCTTGACGGATGAAAGATCGTTAGGGGTAGCACTCGGCTTCGTGACAGAAGGGCGGATCACTCTAGATGAAACCGGGAATCGCCTGTGGCCATTGGTTGGAGATGAGGCGAGCCTGATGGCGGTCGAAGCGACATGTTCAGCAGAAGCTGTTGCGAGACGTGCGAAGCGCAAGGTCGTTCTTTTCCAAGGCAATCGGGTAGCGGGTGAGTGGTAATACTACTTTGAAATAGAAAGGATGTCATGGATAGATGTCTACAGCCTATTGGATTACCAACGTCCGCTTGGAGAGCGGGTACCGCAAAGAAAACGACAAGGTGGTTGCTACAGATACTGAAGTGGCGCATCTATTAATCGAAGACGGACGAATTTCACAGATCGTGAGTGGAGCTGCTCCACAAACCGAGCTGCCAACGAAGGATGCCAGCGGTCTGTTGGCACTGCCGTCTTTCCGGGATATGCACATCCACATCGATAAAACGTACTATGGCGGTCCTTGGAAAGCCGTGACACCAGTGAAAAACATCTTGGGTCGATTGGAAGAAGAGAGCCAGCTCATGCCAAAGCTGTTGCCAACAGCACAAGAGCGCGCAGAAAAAATGCTGGGATTGCTGCTGTCCGCAGGCTCCACCCATATTCGCTCCCATTGTAATATCGATCCGTACATCGGACTTAAAAACCTGGAAGCAACTATGGCAGCCCTGGAGACCTTCAGCGGCAGATTGCAGTGTGAGGTTGTTGCTTTCCCGCAGCAAGGTCTTCTGCGAAGCAACCAAGTGGAGAACATTCGCCAAGCCTTGAAAATGGGCGCGACCTATGTTGGTGGTGTAGACCCGGCGACTGTGGATCAAAACATCGAGAAATCGCTCGCTACCATTTTTGAGCTGGCAGTCGAAGCGAATGCACCAATCGACGTTCACTTGCATGACCCGGATCATCTCGGGGTGTTTACATTCAAGCGTCTGGCTAAAATGACCGAAGAAGCAGGTTGGCAAGGTCGGGTTACCATCAGCCATGCCAACTCCCTTGCTGACATCAGCCTGGAAGAAGCAGGCGACGTAGCTGAAATGCTCGCTGGCTTGGGCATTTCGATCACTTCCACTGTACCGGTGAATAGAGGGACGATTCCCATTCCATTGCTGCATGAAAAAGGTGTCTCCGTCTCGCTCGGAGACGATAGTATTACCGATCACTGGTCGCCATTTGGACAAGGCGATAGCTTGGAAAAAGCAGGTCGCCTGGCAGAGCGCTTCCGCATGCAGGATGAGCGTTCGCTGTCCCAAGCACTGGGCTTCATTACGGGCGGGAAAACACCGCTGGATAAAGAGGGCAACCGCATGTGGCCGAATGTTGGCGACGAGGCGGATATCGTATTCGTTCACGCATCCTCGGCAGCAGAAGCAGTTGCACGCCGTGCGAAGCGTCAAGCAGTGATGTTCCGCGGGAATGTTGTTTCTGGGGCATTGTAAAATCAATTCGATAACTTTTAAGAGGCAGAACCATTATGGTTTTGCCTTTTTTGTCGTCCTGTGTCCTACATGGATTGGTCCCACTGTTAAATATTATGTCTCCAACAGGAGCAAGCGTCGTTTTAAAGAAGGGCTTTCATTAACACCATAAACTTCATTTGAGATTGATTTAATCTTCATCTTATATTGATCTCTCGATGATAAAAATCTATACAACAGCTTGTATATATCATTCGATCATATACAAAAAATATTATCTGAATTTTATATACGAAAAGCTGTTGCATTATGTATTTGGGATCACGAATCAAGAAGAGAGGAGGCTGCTTGGAAACAGGATTGGATGTAGCGAATATTCATGCAGAACATGTCATTCGTTTTGAACAAGGTTAAGGAAATTCCAATGAAAGAAAAGGGAGGGTTATTAATGAAAAAACGAAGCCAAAAAATTTCTTGTTTGTTAGCTTTTATGCTTTTAACGTCTTCTTTTCCAGGATCTTTTATTGCTCCTTCAGTTGCAAAAGCAAACAGTGTAGCAGCAAACAGTGTAGCAGCAAACAGTGTAGCAGCAAACAGTGTAGCAGTAGACTCTAGCACATTAGAAGGGGTAATTGAGGGGGTGTTTGGAGTATTTGATGCTAAGTTTGGTTATCCAATTAAGAATCCAGTTGGGTCTGCTGCGGGTCCGGTTCTTGCCATTCTTAACATAGTTTCTGCAGCTTTAGATTATTTTTTGGATAAAGATTCTGTTGAAAATGGTAGAGATGACGAATTACAAGCTTTTTTACCCCCAAGTTTTGGCTATAACCAGTTTAACATAATTGCCTACAATCCTTATGCCACAAAAGGTCTTATGACAGATAACCCAACATCCAGCAGTGATGAAGTGGTGTTTCGTGTTAAAGTGTATAGTGAGTTTGGAGCAAATGAACCAACTGAATATGTTTTACGTAATCTTGAGCAAATTACAATTCCAACCAATTCAAGTACACAAAATCTAATTCTTGAATTTTATGACAAAGATGCTGATACACCATTTGAAAGATATTATTTACCTGCTAGTCAACATAATAAAGATAAAGGTATAGCTTTAACAAAAGCAAAATCTAAAAATAATGTTTTTTACTTAGAAAAAGAAACAGAACTCGTTTCAAATTTGGTGGCTATGTTAGCTTTTGTTGGTGGAGATGGTAGGAGATATTTGGATCTTTCGACAGCCTTTAGTAACGGTACTTTAACCGAAGAACGAATGGAACAACTTAGACGAAAGACACGAAACATTGGTAAATCAGCGATGACGGATTCGAATTTAATAAGCAATGAATCCATTGGGAACCTATTGAATGTTTGGAAAAGTCCGACACACTTGTTGCGAGGAAACCCAGATATCAATTATGGAAGTTTATATCACGGTCAGTATACCCAAAATACTCAGAAGCTAGCACAGTATGGCAGTCTGAAATTTGAAAATAACGGAAAAACAACGTATCAAATGTACATTCCTAAGCCCGGCTTCTATAAGATGAGTTTTCAATTTGCTTACGATCAAGAAATGAATTTTAAGGTGAAAAATGTTAAAAACGGTGCTTTACTTGAAGACATTAAGCGAAATAAACCGGATTCTAGTCAAAAAGTAACTGAATCAAGTGCACCTCGTGAAATTAAATTAAATCAGGGAGTACTTGTTTTTGAGGTAGAGGGAAGTTCTTTTGATTTAGATGCTATCACATTCCAATATTCAGGGCCGCTTTCTGATGCAGAACAGAGCAAGCGAGATTATATTGCGGAACGTGTAGAAGCTGCTAGGCTGGATACATTTAATGTTCTTGATTATGCTAATCGTAATAGCGGTACGAAAGAGGCTCTTGAAGACACCTTGTCTAGGCTAAATTATAATAAAACGAATCTAGTAAACACAAAAAATGATCTAATAGGTAGAGAATATAGTTCTGAAGAGCTTCTCATGCAGACTTTAGAAGGATATATTGAGCAAATTAATCATCGTATTAGTATAACTGAAACGTTAAAAAATAATGTACCAGATGAGATAAATATTAAGATTGAAGCTGAAAATTATTTTTATGGAAGTGATGGTGTAGAAAAACGAGGAACACATATTTTTATACCAGACAAAGCAAATAACCCATATATCACGTTTGATTTTACGGTTCCAAAAACAGGTAGATATAAAATAGAGTATCTGATTTCTACGGATCAATGGTTTAAGATTCGGATGTATGAAGGATTCAAAGAAGTAGACTATCTGATGCAACGGGGTTCTGCTTCTAGTCTAGATGCGCCAGTTTTTAAGACGTACACTTCTATTGGTAATGAGGTATATCTTCAAGAAGGATATAACCTTCTAAACATGAAATCTGAAGATGGTAGCTTCTTGTTGGATGAAATAAATCTAAAATATATTGGTGAATAATGAGTATAAAAATCGGTTCTGAAATGAATTTTGTGTAAGCTCAATTTTTATGAGTGTGTCCACCACAAATATAGGTGTAATTAAGAAAGAGTGTTTCATGGGAAGTTTTGTCATAAGTTTAAATTTGAGGCCTATTGAGGGGGCGCTTCAGGTTGATCAGAAGCTGCCCTCCACACGAGAAATGAGCGGTTTGCTAAAAAGGTGAGCCGCATGATATTTGGCCATTTAATGAGCTACCTGTTAAGGATAGCTCTTTTTGTGTTTATTTCAGAAGAGATAGGGAATCTTTTCGTTCGGGGGAAAGGAATAGCTGATCTGCAGACATGTGGAGAAAAAGAACTGTCACTAACTACAGTTCAAAATCCATGACGAGGATTTATTTTCCTTTATCTTAGTTTATTCCAATTTTATTAAACAATGGTTTTCATTTGCGTTACTATTAATAAATCTCATATTTTTCAGACATATTTTCGGGGGTGTCATTTTGTCGTTCATTGCAGAGACAAAAAACGTAGAACGCACGTTTGGTAGAGGGGCAACTGCTGTTAGAGCGCTTGCGGGCGTAAAAATGCGCGTAGAATCAGGCCGATTGCTCGTACTAAAAGGCAGATCAGGCTCAGGAAAAACGACTCTATTAAACCTTTTGGGTGGTCTCGATCGTCCGACGGTAGGAAGCGTGTACTTTCAGGGACGAGAAATCGGCCAGCTATCGGATCATGAGCGAACGAAGATTAGGCAAAAGAACATGGCGTTTATCTTCCAGTCGTTTGGCTTGCTTCCGCTGATGTCAGCCGCTGAAAACGTCGAGTTTGGACTCCGGCTGTCAGGGGTGCCTGCTGCCGAATGGAGGGAGCGTGTTCGCGAATCGCTTGACATCGTTGGGCTGTCCAAAAGGGTGCATCATCGGCCGTTTGAGATGTCCGGTGGAGAACAGCAACGCTGTGCGATTGCCAGAGCTGTTGCGAACAGGCCGACACTACTATTGGCGGATGAGCCGACAGCTGAGCTGGATAGTAAAACAGGTCTGCAAATTAGCCGTTTGTTTCGCCAACTGGTCGATGAAGGTGCTATGAGCATTGTCATGACGACACATGATCCTGGTGTAATGGAGGTGGCGGACGATGTCTATGAATTGGAGGACGGTCGTATCAAGGAATAGCAAAATAAAATGGGCGTACTTGACCGTTTTCCTTTTGTTGACGGGCTGTTCCCTATTTCCTAAGGAAGAAGAGGTGCTGGCTCCGCCATTAGTGGAGCCGTCACCTATCAAATACGAGGTGGCAGAAGTTTTAAAAGGGACGATCGTAAAAAGTGTGAAAGGAAACGCCTCCTTCACGACCGTGAAAACGGCGGAGCTCTCTTTTCCAGAGACGAAGGGACTGCGGCTAAAGTCGTTTTCTGTCCAAGGCGGCGATCAGGTGAAAAAAGGACAGGTGCTTGCTGAATTGGATGCGGCTGAAATGGAGAGAGCGATCGAGTCGGCCCGGTATGAAGTGGAGAAGGCAAAGCTGGAGCTGCTTGAAGCCCAGCAGGATAATCACTACGAAGTTGAATCCGCCAAGCTGGACGTTTTGAAGGCAGAGATGAACGCCAAGGTAAACGAGACCAAGCTAGCCAAGATCGAATTGGAAAAGACTCAGCTAGACTTGGCAAAATTGCAGGATCCCAAGAAGAGGCAGTACGTGGTGGAGCGTGCCAGGCTGAACGTGAAGCAAAAAGAGATGGACCTGAAGAACCTGCAACAGCGTTGGGCCGAGACCAAGCTGATCGCGCCCTTTGACGGCATCGTGCTTTTTACAAGCAACGAGCAGGTGGGAGATGAGGTAGAAGCGCATCAAAAGTTGGTAACGATAGGCGATCCGAACAAGCTGTTCGTGGTGTATACCGCTCCCGAGAAAGAGGCGCTGCAAGATGTTAGGGAAGGGATGAAAGTGATTCTCTCGGGCAAAGACAACGAAAAAGGCGAGGGGACAGTTGTTCAGACACCCCTGCATGTCCCATCCAATTTACCAGAGGATTTGACAAAGCTGTATCAGAGAAGTCTACTCATTGCACCGAAAATCCCCCCGAAGGGCTTGGAGATCGGGACAGGGGTCAGTATTGAAGTGATTGTGGACAAGCAGGATCAGACGCTTTTTATACCGAGGAAAGCCCTTCATGAATTATCGGGCAGGAAGTACGTTCGGGTGCTCGACGGAAATAGCAAGAAGGAAGTGGACGTGGAGACCGGTATCATGACCCAGACGGAGGTTGAGATTCGCAAAGGTCTTTCGGCAGGCCAACTGGTTATTTTGGAATAGGGGGACAATGTCGTGGCGATGCTGCAAATGATCTTGCGGAAAATGATGAATAACCGCTGGCTGGTCGGCAGTCTGTTGATTGGTCTGATCGTCGCTGTCGGATTGGTATCGAGTATACCCGCATTCACGTCAGGGGTACTCCAACGCATGTTGATCAAGGATATGGAGGAATACCAGAAGAATGTGAACCGCTTCCCCGGTGGCTTGCTGATCGCGGTCAATCAAAACAAGCTAGGAAAGAATGGGGCGGTTCTTGTAGACGAAATGACCGCTCATCTGCAAAACGAAGTAATCGCTGAACTGGATGTCCCGGTATATGCAGAAGTGACAGTTTTGCGGACCATTCCGTTTAATGCCATACAGGAAAACATACAGTCGAAGAGCCCAGTCAGTTCCGACAGTTCACGGATCTATTCGCTGAGTGGACTTGCGCAGCATATGACGCTTGTCGACGGTCGCCTGCCTGCTGCAACTCCCGTTGATGGCGTGTACGAAGCGTTGGTAACGGAAAAAGCGTTAAAGGACCGCCGGATGGTGCTAGGCAGCTTGTATGAGCTGACCACGATCCAGGTAGAAGGACTCAAGGTGCGAATCAAGCCGGTCGGTGTTTTCAAGGAAAAAGAGGGGAACGATCCGTATTGGTTTGCTTCGACCAGTGAATACTCCGGTGGTTTCGTATTGGATGAAAAGCTTTTTCGGAGTGTGTTTTTGGAAGAGAAAAATCTGGTCATTTCAACCCAGATGTATACGGCCCTTCACTACCAATCATTTCGGATCAGCGATACAGAGAAGCTGAATTCAATGGTGACTGGAATCGAAGGGAAGCTACAACAGCAAGGATTGAAAAAAGCGGAGATCAACGTTCAGTTTCCGGCGGCTAGTCTCGTGGGCAAGTACAATGAGCAAGAGAAGCAATTCAAAACCATTCTCTGGTCACTCTACATCCCCATTTTCATTATGCTGGGCCTCTATCTCGTGATGGTTTCAGGATTAATTGTGGAAAGGCAACGAACGGAAATTGCAGTACTGGGCAGCAGGGGAGCCAGCAGAATGCAGATCTTTTCTATTTATTTCATGGAGATCGCCATTCTCGGTTTATGCGCTTTTCTGATCGGTCCCTTTGTGGGGATTCAGCTTAGTAAGATACTTGGCGTCTCGAATGGATTTCTCGAATTTGTCGATCGTAAAGGGTTGGATGTCACGATCAGTCCGGAAGTATTCGTGTATGCTGCGTGGATGGTCGTTGCTTGTATCGCACTTGTTTTGATTTCTGTGTTTCTGGCAACCAGGCAAAATATCGTCACGCACAAGCAAAACATGGCGAGAATGAGTGGATCCGCCATTTGGCACCGGCTGTTTTTCGACGTATTGCTGCTTGCGATATCGTGGTATGGATGGTATTCCTATCAAAACGCCGCTGAAACCGCAGCAAAAACGAGTGAAGGAGCTACGGCGATCTCAATCGACTTCCTTCTCTTTTTTGTGCCCGTTCTGTTTTCACTCGGTTTTGGTCTGCTGCTTCTCCGATTGTACCCGTGGCTCCTTCGTCTGATGTCTTGGGCAGGACGCTCCTTCTTCCCGCTTTCTCTGCATACGACGCTGGTTCAGGTAGGGAGAGCGCCACGTCAGTATCATTTTCTCATGCTGTTTGTGACGATTACGGTCGCAGTAGGAATGTTCAGTGCAAGCATGGCACGGACGATCAATCAAAATGCAGAGGAGAAAATCGGGTACCTTATTGGCGCGGATATTCGTTTAAAGGCAGAGTGGCAGAGCGACAAACCGGAAGTAACGGTCTATCGGGGAGGAAGGAATGCGGAAGAAGGTGAGGGTGCAGAAGTGGAACAAGCGCCTGCCGCTCCTCCCGTTCAGTATGTAGAGCCGGATTTCGAAGTGTACAGTCGATTGCCTGAGGTTGAGCATGCAACAAAAGTCTTTGTGAACGGCCTGGCGGAGGCTTCTTTCCGGGGCGATCCTGTGAAGGACATCACCTTGATGGGGATCGAGCCCAAAGAGTTTGCTAAGGCCGCTTGGATGAAGCCTGACTTGCTGCCGCATCACTTCCACGCTTATTTGAATTTGATAGCAAAAGAACCGCGTGCCCTGTTGCTGTCTCGCAGCCTCGCTGACAAGCTGCAAGTGGTGGAGGGACAAACCATCCTGTTCGGATGGGGAGATTCTCGCAGGGTTGAAATGATTGTGTATGCCATCGTGGATTACTGGCCGGGATGGAATCCTGCGCCTGTAAAAAGTACATATGGAAGCAGAATGGAAGAACAGTATTTGGCAGTCGCCAATCTCCCGTTTGTGCAAGACAAGATGCGTCTGGAGCCATATGAGGTTTGGATCAAAATGAAAGAGGGATCGTCTTCTGAGTCGCTTTACAAGGGACTGTCACAAGAGGGAGTCAAGCTCGCCATGCTGAATAATGCCAGACAGCAAGTGATCCAGACGAAAAACAGCGCATTTTATTTAGGGCTGAACGGATCGTTGACGCTTGGGTTCTTGCTTTCCATGCTGGTCACCTTTATCGGCTACGTGTTGTATTGGGTGCTTACACTTGGAGCCAGAAAATTGCAATACGGCGTGTTCCGCGCGATGGGAATGCCATTCAGACAGCTTCTTGCCATACTCGCGTGGGAGCAACTCTTGACGTTTGGCGTCGCTTTTGCGATGGGAATGACAGCGGGCAAGCTGGCAAATAGCCTGTTTTTGCCTGCACTCAGTCTCTATTTGCATGCCGATAAGCAAGTTCCTCCCTTTACTGTCATTTCGAAGCCGCAAGATGAACAAATCATTTATACGTTCATTGCTGTGACACTAGTTATCGGAATCGGGATCGTCGGTATTCTGCTGTCACGGATGCAGATCCATCAAGCCGTAAAGCTGGGGGAGGACTAGTCAGATGATCGTATGCGAAAATTTGGTGAAAATCTACAAGGCAAATGATCTGGAAGTGGTCGCGCTGCAAGGGTTGGATTTGCGTGTAGAGACCGGAGAGCTGATGGGGATCATTGGGAATAGTGGCAGCGGCAAATCAACGCTTCTGAACATGCTGGGAGGGCTGGACCGTCCCTCAGCAGGAAAACTTTCCGTCGCGGGAGCTGATTTATTTCGTTTGACGACTTCCGAGCTGGTTCAGTATCGCTTGCAGACCGTGGGTTTTGTCTGGCAGAACAACGCCCGCAATCTGATCCCTTATCTATCCGCGCTGCAAAATGTGGAGATGCCGATGCTTTTGCGGGGCAAGCGAAAAAGGGAGCGCGCCCACGAGTTGTTGGAACTGGTGGGGCTGGGCCACCGAAAAAAGAACAAGCTGAGCGAACTTTCCGGCGGGGAGCAACAGCGGGTAGCCATCGCGATCGCGTTGGCGAACGAGCCCAAGCTGCTTTTGGCAGATGAGCCGACTGGTAGTGTAGACACTCGAACGGCAGCTATCATTCTCGATTTGTTTCAAGAGCTGAACCGTTCGTTTGGGCTAACCGTCGTCATCGTAACTCATGACTTGGAGCTGGCACGCAAAGTCGATCGTGTCGTAGCCATTAGGGATGGGAAAACGTCCAGCGAGTTGTTGCGGCGAAAAGGAACGGAAAATAACACTTCCGAGTCTCTGGATGAGTTAGCTAACGCGGACACTCATGAGGAATTGGCGGTGCTTGATCAGGTGGGGAGGCTACAGATCCCAATGGAGTACCTCCAGGCGATCCAGGCGGACGGCAAGCTCCGAATTGAGCTGGAAGAAGATCGAATTATCCTAAAAGCGCCAGTAGCCGCTACAAAAACAGACACGCGAATGTGACGTGTCTGTTTTTGTGTTTCATTCGAGCATATAGATACCTAAAATGCATGGCACCAGCATAAAGGATCATCTCCCCCACAATGAGGGCAACAACCTCCTGTATATCGAAGTCGAATTTGATCTGAATGTAGCACACCATAGTCGGTAATCGGTTCGACGCCTGGGATTGGTTCGTCTGGGATCTCGCGCACTTTCATGTCCGACCATTTTCCGCTCCAGGAACATATACGGCACTTTAATCTCTCAGCAGTAGGGTGCAACGCATTCACGATGACGATCATACATTCTTGACTGTTGGTATTACAAGTAGGACAATCGTGAAGTTTCATGACTCATCACCTCTCAAGTTTGCATACATCCCCAAAATAATCGACAACAACCTCACGGAATTCCTGAGCGGCTCGCGAAATGTACCGACTCTTGTGCCATAATAAAGCGATTTCCCGTACCAATTCGTGATTCTCTACTTGGAGATATTTGATTTGTTCACGAGAATCTCTTGCTGTGCTTGGTATGAAGGCTATGCCAATTTCTGCTTCCACCAGCTGGATTAGCCTTGCAGGTTCATCTCCCTCATACACATATGTAGGTACAAACCCAACCGATTTGCATATAGAGTCTACGAAATCCCGTGTACCGTACCCTTTCTTTACACCGACAAACGATTCATCCTTCAGTTCTGTCAAAGATATGATACTTCGGTCTGCCAGTCGATGTCCTCTGGGAACTGCTACGAGTATAGGGTCAATGTACACGATTTGACATTCAATGCCATCCTCTTGGACAGGAGGGGAGGACAAGCAAAAATCAACTTCACCTCTATGAAGAAGCGTAACCATTTCCTGCGTAGAGAGCATTTGTACATGAAACTGGATATCCGGCCGCTTTCTCCGAAACTCTCGAAGGATATTAGGCAACGCGCTTGCGGTAGTCACCGCCAATTCAAGCGTGCCATGTTCAGGGGTGGACAAATCGCTAAGCTCCAGCTTCCCCTGTTCCAATTCAAACAAAGCTCTTTCCACCCGGCAGAGGAATTTGCTTCCGAACTCATTCAGACGCAGCTTTCTCCCTTTGCGATCAAATAGCGGGACTCCCAGATCCTCCTCCAAGCGTTGAATCGTTTTGCTTAGGGAGGATTGGGTCACATGCAGGCTTCGAGCAGCTTCGGTCACATGTTCCATTCGAGCTACCGTGAGAAAGTATTGCAGTTGAAGAAGTTCCATTCAGCACTCTCCATTCATTCCTTCAAATCAATGAAATCATAACATGAAATGCGTTGGAGTAAATGTTTGATTTCCAGTACGATATCATCAAAACGCTTTAAGGAGGGCTGAAAGTGGGGGCTCACAACAAGTGGTTGATGATTTCCGTTGGACTAGGCATATTATTGAATCCATTAAATTCTTCAATGATTTCTGTTGCGATTGCAAGGCTGCAAAATGTGTACCGTCTTGATTTCACGGCTGTTTCGTGGATTATTTTCTCTTTTTACATTGCAAGTGCTATCGCTCAACCTGTCATGGGAAAGGCAAGTGATTTGTTTGGTCGTAAGAAGATATTTCTTACAGGGCTTGTTGTATCTTTTGTTGCTTCATTATTGGCGCCATTATCACCAAGCTTTGGGTGGCTCATTGTGTTCCGAATTGTGCAATCGATCGGAACAAGCATGATGGTTGCGGTTGGAATGGCTATCGTACGAATTCATATAACGGAGAAACAAGCGACTGCGCTTTCCATACTGTCCATATTCCTATCCGGAGCAGCAGCGATTGGACCTTTTATTGGCGGGGTCTTGATTCACTATTGGGATTGGTCTGCGATCTTTCTTATTAATATTCCGTTCGTGGTGGCGAGCCTGCTGTTAGCCTGGAGGATGATTCCAAAGGATGAATCGGCATCACTTGTTGCACATAACATGTCCTTTCGAAAATGGTTGGATTTGATTGATGCAACAGGGATCTTGCTCTTCGCAGTGGGTCTGGTTGCACTGCTCGTTGGATTACTGTCAGCAAAATCATCGGGGCATGTCTCATGGTGGCATATCATGGTTGGAGGGATCGGCCTCGTTACACTAGGGGCTTTCGTACGACATGAGTTAAAAACGACTTCTCCATTTATTCCTCTACGGACATTCGCCAAGTATCCTGCGATGACATGGGTCAATGTCGAATTCATGCTCGTGAACGTCCTTTTTTACTCGCTTTTTTTCGGGCTCCCGTCCTACTTGCAAATGGTTCGTCACGTCAGTGCGTTCCATACAGGAATTCTCATGCTCAGCTTAGGTTTATGCTCACTTGTTGTTTCTCCACTAGCAGGAAGATGGATTGATCAATCAGGACCTCGACCTGCATTGTTGACATCCGCGATGCTTATGACATTTGGGTCATTGTGGCTCGTGACGTTAAATCAAGATTCACATGTGATTCGTGTATGTGTGGCGTTAGCAACATTCGGTATTAGCAACGGGTTAAACAATGTCGGAATGCAAGCAGCCTTGTTCAAAAGTTCTCCAAAAGAAATCATCGGAGTAGCATCTGGATTATTTCAAACATCCAGATACCTGGGAACCATTCTCTCCTCGTTGTTGATCGGCATTGTAATGGGAGATAAGTTTAGCGCCGAGGGGTTGCAAGCGCTTGGCATTATCCTCACGACAATCGCATTGTCTTTGGTACTGATGAGTTGGAGAAGAGAATCAAGGCAAAGGGGAGAGTCGTAGATTCATCCATCCTTATTCAAAATCGCAGGCATGATTCATCACAAATTGTTTGAATTTTTCAGTGGCAGGTGATAAATATCTCCCTTCTACCCAAGCAATTCCAATGGTACGTTGGCACTTCGGGCTTTTGACAGGGATTTGTGTGATCTTACTCTGATCCGTTCCCTTTAAATTGGGCAAAAGTGAGATTCCCAGTCCAGCAGCGACCAGTCCTGCAACGGTATCTGCTTCCTCTCCTTCAAATGTAATCGGAGGTGTAATTCCCGCTACTTGAAACAATTGCTCGACGGTGATACGAAGGGAGTATCCTGCTTTTAAATGAATAAATGATTCATCTGCAATCTCTTCCAAAGTAATCGAGGTGCGCTTTGCATATTTGTGGTCTTTGGGGACAATCACAAAAAGTTCTTCATTCCAAAGCGGCTTCCATACAAAGGGAGATTTCATATCCATAGGAGCAAGTAGACAAAGATCAAATTCTCCTCCTTGCAACTGATTCATAAGCGTATGGGAGGGACCTTGTCCGAGTCGAAAATGAATGTTTTGGAAGTGGGAGCGAAAAGAAGCCAGTAAATCAGGGATACGACTGGTACTTAACGTGTGTAGAAACCCAAGAGAAACTTCTCCCTTATCTGGATCAAGTAAATCCATGATTTCTTGTTTTCCTTCATGAAATTCCTTCATCATATTTTCGACTCGCTTTAAAAAGAGGTGACCATATTTATTGAGTCGAATCGAACGTCCCTGACGGTCAAACAAGGGCACGCCTACTTCATCCTCAAATCGGGCAATCGAACGACTAAGGGCAGACTGGGAAATCGAAAGAGCTTTGGCAGCATGTGTCACGTGTTGGATTCTTGCCAGGGTTTGAAAATATTCGAACTGTTGCCATTCCATTCGAAAGCACCACTTTCCGTTCGGATTTTTCATTACATAAATGCATAAAAAACATGATTATAATGAATTATACATCATAGATAAATGATGGTACCATGAAACCATAATCATCCTGAAATGATATGGTGATCACATGATACAACAAGGCACGCCACTCTTCCGCAAAACCAGCTTTGCTTTCTTTGCCGCTGGTTTCAATACGTTTGCTATTCTTTACTGCGTACAGCCTTTAATGCCTGAATTTTCAAAAGAATTCGCGGTTAGTCCAACGACAGCAAGCCTTTCCCTCTCCATTACAACAATGGTTCTTGCCGTCAGTATGCTCATTTTTGGTTCGTTGTCTGAAGTGTGGGGACGTAAGCCAATCATGATCGTTTCCATGCTCGCTTCGTCTGTGTTTTGTATTCTCACAGCATTCAGTCCGAACTTTCATGTTCTCCTGGTATTTCGCACGATTGAAGGAATATCATTGGCCGGTTTACCCTCCATAGCGATGGCTTATCTTGGAGAAGAAATCGAATCCAAAAGTCTGGGAGCGGCTATGGGTCTCTATATATGTGGCAATTCAATTGGGGCTGTGTTTGGCAGGGTTTTCTCAGGAATGATGAGTGACTACTTCGGCTGGCAGATCGCAATAGGGGGAGTTGGTCTCATCAGTTTAGCTGCCACACTAATTTTTTGGAACACCTTACCACCTTCCCAACATTTCAAAGCCCGCCCATTCGTTATCAGAAAGTTAAGTTTATCTTTAATGGACCATCTAAAGGCTCCAAGTCTCATTTGTTTATTTGTCATCGGCTTTTTACTTTTAGGAAGTAATGTAGCGTTGTTCAATTACATCGCTTATGTATTGCTCGAAAAGCCCTATTCACTCAGCCAAACCGTTATAAGTTGGACATTTTTAATTATGATCATCGGAATGTTCAGCTCTGTCTGGATAGGAAAATTAATCGATCGTCACGGTAAGCAAAGGCTGTTATTCATTAGCTTATTTCTTGCATTAATCGGCGTCTGTTTGACATGGGAAGCAAATCTCCTTATGAAGATAGTAGGGCTTGGATTTTTTACTTTTGGATTTTTTGGAGCTCATGCCGTTGCAAGTAGCTGGGTGGGACAGCTTGCTTTGCAGAATAAAGCACAGGCCTCATCCTTGTACTTGTTTTTCTACTATACGGGTTCAAGTGTAGGAGGAACACTCGGAGGATTGTTTTGGTCCGCATACGGATGGGGAGGCGTCATCAGCATGAATGTCGGCTTTCTCCTAGTTGGCTTCATACTTTGGGCGTGCGTCTCAAAAATGGTACAGAACGCGAAGGAAGTGACGAAAATAGCCTAAACTTGTGCCCCAAAATAAAGAAACGGAAAGACTCAGTATCGTTTTTGTGATACGAAGTCTTTCCGTTTCTTTATAGGTCAAACGATAAGCCGATTGCCAGCGCCAATAAGACGGCGAAAGCACCACCTGCAAGTGAGCCAGCGACATTGACGGCATCGTTGTTCCAACCAGCGCGACCGCGGATTCGCACGGCTGGCTTGCCGCAATGACGAGCCTGCTCGATTTCACGACCGCAAGCGCCGCAACGGTACATTTGTTGCCAAGTCGCACCGATCCATGAATCAACCAGTGACCCTATCATGCCCGCCAGTCCTGCTATGCCGATCCAAGCTGCCAGTCTAAGGGCAGGGGTGATCACATCCGGCGCAGTTTGGCCGGGTAGCGCAAGTAGCAACGATGCTGCACCGCCGATAAATAGTCCACCAGCCAGCGAAGCACCCATACCCAGGCCAGAAACACCGCCAGAAGTGCCGGGCGGAACACGCTGTCCCGTCTTGATCGATCGCGGAGGCTTGCGGCTTAAACCGCCGATTTCTGTCGCCCATGTATCAGCTGTGACCGCCGCCATCACGCCGAGGAACGCGTACCACCAAAGCGGATGCGGCCACGCCCAATTTGCTACACATAACAGGAGCCCGAGCCCGCCGTTTGCGAGCACCTGGCCGGCATCGCGTCTCCCTGTTTTCTCATAACCGCTCTCGGCCTCTTGTTTTTTATGCTTTTTCCACTTGGACAATAAGGTGGACGAGACAAAAAAAGCGATGAGGGTTCCGAACCAGATAGGGCTTCCGAGTGCGTACATCACAGTGCCCAGTATCACTGCCGCCAATAAGCCGGAACCAGACAGCGACCGTTTTACATAAGCTGCCCCCGCAATCCCAGCGCTGCAGGCCAGACCGATTAACCACTCCACAGTTTCCCGCCCCCTTTGCTTTGAACTATTATACCTCAACGCAGTAGGCAAGATGAGCGGTTTCCTCTAGAAAATGGTAAGTTTAAAATACCAATTCTGAGGAACCTTTATGAATGAAAGGATGATTGGTTATGAAGACTTCTCTCAAAGAGAATGCGGTGTCGTTTTTGCAACTGGTAGCGTCGGGGAATGTGCGAGAAGCATACCAAAGATACACAGATCCGAATTTCCGCCACCATAATCCCTTTTTCCGTGGCGATGCTCATTCTCTCATGCTTGCAATGGAAGAGAACGCCGCAAAGAATCCTCATAAGATTCTCGAAGTGAAACGTGCCATCGAAGAGGGGGATATCGTTGCGGTCCATTCCCATGTGAAGCAAAACCAAGCGGATCTTGGGGGAGCTGTGGTCCATATCTTCCGTTTTCATCACGACCAAATCGTCGAATTCTGGGATGTAGGCCAGGCCATACCGGATGATTCCCCCAATGAGAATGGAATGTTTTAAGAACGGCAGCCAGTGCATTTTGCTGCCGTTTGACCTTACTCGAAGATTTTCATTTCCCTCTGATTGATATCTAACACTTCCATCTTCACCATACCACCAAGATGATGTGGCACTAAATCAGACAATTCTTTTAACGCCATATGGAATTCATCGCTTCTTGTTTCATCTACTAATTCAATGCAGAGGAATGCGTTTTTCGTATGTTCTGTTAGCATTGTCCTCTGAGCTTCACGCCAATTCCAGCACCTGCATATGGCACCTTCATCATCTTTATAAACAATTTCCCCTTCATATGGCGAAGCATTTTCATCCTGTCCCAATGGGAGAAACGGTTCGTTGCCATTTGCCTGCGTCAGGCGAATATCGCCTACAAAAGTGTCGATATCTTCTCCACCACACGGAAGTCCATAGCGCAATGAAATGGAATTATAGATGTCAACAAGCGGGTTTATTGTTCCGATGGGGTTGCCATTTTTGACTCTTTTTAATAAAGCTTCAATGGAACACCTTGCCCCTTTCTTAGTCTTGAATTTCTGAAAAGCCTCTCGCCAAACAAAGATAACTGGATTACTGCTGAATTCCTCCAGACTTAAAAATTTATGCGCTTCTTTTTCTGCCTCCTGCAGCAGCTTCTCGTAGATTTCAACGTCCTTTCTTGCATTATTAATTCCCTGACAAATCACGATACCTATTTTTGCATGTGGAAATAACGACCAAAAATCATCTTCAATGATAAATCTAGGCATATCCTATCTCTCCGTTTCATCATGCACGCTCATGTTTTGGAGGGGCTCGCAAAGGCGGAGAAAACCCCAAGTATAATATATAAATAACCAGTTATTTGATTCACTACCTTTGAACTCGCCGTACTACCTACAATCCGCTTTCTCATACTTGCTGCGAGAACGGCATACAGCCCATCGCTAACAAAAGCTAGGATAATAAATATCGTTCCTAAAAGCAAAAATTGAACGGTGACTGACCCAGCAGTGGGTGATATGAATTGCGGAAAAAAGGCTAAAAAGAAGAGGGCTGTCTTAGGATTCATTACCTCTACAAGTGCTGATTCGTAAAAAATCTTTCGTAATTTTTTGCGAGGGGCTTTTGGAATTTCGGAATCTGTTCTATCAGCTTTTGAAAATAAAGTCTTACACCCCAGATAGATAAGATAAGCAGCACCCAAGTATTTCACGATATGAAAGGCTGTTGCTGATGTCATTAGGATCGCAGAAACTCCAATTGCTCCAGCTAAAACGTGAACAGAACCACCAAAAGAGACTCCTAGAACGGATACCAGACCCGCTTTCTTCCCCTGATCGATACTTCTTGCCATAATATAGAACACGGCTGGTCCAGGTATGATTAACAATGTAGAAGCGGCAATTACAAATAGCCAAATAGTTGAAAACTCCATAAGAAGCAGCTCCTTGTTGTATCTATAGGCTGATCACTTAAATAACTCTTTTCGTTGCTCACGCATCCACTGAGCAACCTGATTTTCCCCTTGATCATTTGATTTTTCAAACTCTGCCACAATCGATTGATAATCGGTGTTGTTGCGATTTTGGCTCATTTTGGCTGCCCCTTGAATAGAGGTGATTTCAATTTCAAAACCAACGATTCCTTTCATTTCTCGCTCAAGCAATTCAGGATGGAAGGTCTCCCAGAGCCGACCATTTTCCCGTTGAGATTCATAGTGGGTAAGCATCGAATCCAAAGCCGATTTCAGTTCATCCTTCGTGAGGATACGCGCTGTCCCATACGCATGTACAGCGAGATAGTCCCATGTGGGAACCTGTTCACTCTCATACCAGCTTGACGAAATGTAAGCGTGCGGTCCTTGAAAAATCAGCAAAACATCTCTATGGTTATCCAACGTTTTCTTCTGCATGTTTCCGTAAGCGATGTGCCCAGACGCATAGATTTTCCCTTTCTCTTCACGAATTTCTAACGGAATGTGCGTAGCCAACGGGCGGTGTTGATCAACCGTAATCAATAAAGCAAACGGGTTAGACTTCATCATTGAACTGCCTCATCATGTTCCATCTGATATTGCTTAGGAATGTACACAGTACCCACCCTTTCAACGTGTATTTGAACCAAGCGTAAGATACAAACTGACATAAAAAAAGATACAATAACAAACAAATATACATGTCAGGAGGGGTGTTAATGAAAAATACCATTTTTACATTCAAAGATCATTCTCCTAAATACAAACAAATCTATGAGAAATTTAAATCATTTATTGAACAAGGCGATATAAAGGCGGATGAGCCATTGCCCTCCATTCGTCAACTTGCAGAATCCTTACAGGTAAGCCGTAATACAACATTAATGGCGTATGAACAACTTGTTGCTGAAGGATATATTCGTGGAGAGGGCCGAAAAGGTTATTTTGTAAATGAGTTAGAGCCTGTTTTATTTCAAGAAGCTCGCAGTTCTTCTACTCACAAGCAAACAGAGCAGGTATCACCTGTTCGTATAGATTTTCGCGCAGACGTCGTCGATCAATCGCATTTCCCTTTAAAAACGTGGCGGAGGATTTCGAATCAAGTATTAACGGCAAAGGACAGCTTTCGGTACGGGGAACCTTTTGGTGAATGGAGCTTACGTGAGCAAATCGCAGCATATTTACTCCAGTCTCGTGGAGTGAAAACAGAACCAGATGCAATCATTATCGGAAGTAGTACCCAACAAATGCTCGTCTATCTCGGTCTTGTCCTGAAACATGATTTTTCTAGCGTGATTGTGGAGGATCCTGGTTATGATGGCGCTAGGGAAGCTTTTCAATTAAATAGTTTTACACTGGAAACAGTACCCGTTTATGAGACAGGTGCTGATTTTTCACACTTGGAACGAATGAAATCACGATTGATTTACGTGGCGCCGTCCCATCACAGTCCATATGGGGTAAGCATGCCCATTCAACAGAGGCATACCCTCATCCATTGGGCAAAAAATAGGCAAGGATATGTTATCGAAGACGATTATGATAGTGAATATCGCTATACCCAGCAACCATTTCCGGCTCTCGCTTCCATCGATTCAACGAGGGTTATTTATCTCGGAAATTTCTCAAAGTGCTTTCTGCCAGGAATTCGTTTAAGTTATATGGTGTTGCCACAGCCGCTTATCAACCTTTATAAAAATCAATTCGCACATTTCGAGAGTACCACTTCATTACTTAGCCAATTCGCAATGGCGAAATTTATGGAGGAAGGGGAATGGAATCGCCATATTAAACGCATGCGCCTTGTTTATAAACGAAAAATGCAGCACTTCGTTTGTGAATTAAGGAAGCATCTCAAACAACATATTTCTATCATTGGCGAGCAGTCTGGTTTGTACTTATTAGTCAAAGTACACGTGGAGCGTTCAGAAGAGTGGCTCATTCAACAAGCGGCCATTCAGGGAGTGAAAGTCTATCCTACTTCACTCTTCTTCATTAAGAACAAAACCGATGAACCCATAATTAAACTTGGTTTCAGTAATTTATCAAGTGATGAAATCCAACGTGGTGTGAAGCTTTTAAAAAAGGCTTGGTTTTAAAATTCATCACACCATTCCATTTACATAAACATATGTTTATATACTTATAATAGGCGATAATATCGTATACTAGAAAAAGAGGAAGGATGGATTTACCACAGTGAGGGATAGGACTTACATAAGGGGGGACTGGAATGGATTGGGCTATGATATTGGAGTATGGATGGGTGCTACTTGTCCTGATTGGCCTAGAAGGGATCTTGGCGGCAGACAATGCTTTGGTGATCGCAATTATGGTGAAGCATCTGCCAGAGAAAGAGAGAAAGAAAGCTCTATTTTATGGGCTTGCCGGAGCCTTCCTGTTTCGTTTCGGTTCGCTGTTTATCATTTCTTACCTCGTGGACGTATGGCAAGTCCAGGCAATCGGGGCGGCTTACCTCCTGTTTATAGCCATACACCATATCGTGAAGAAATTTATATGGCGCAAAGATTACAATCAGGAGGCTGCCACTGAGAAGAAAGGCTCTGGATTGTGGATGACAGTACTGAAAGTAGAATTAGCGGACCTTGCTTTTGCAGTCGACGCTATCCTCGCTGCTGTTGCCTTCGCTGTGACACTTCCGGAAACGTCTTTGCCAAATGTAGGTGGATTGGATGGCGGGCAGTTTGGTGTCATTCTCGCAGGTGGGATCATCGGTTTAGTCATTATGCGATTTGCCGCCTCTTACTTTGTCGGGTTGCTGCAACGCAAACCTGGAATAGAGACAGCCGCATTTTTGATCGTCGGCTGGGTTGGCGTCAAGTTGGCCGTATACACACTGTCGCATCCTGAGCTAGGATATTTGGCAGCTGATTTTCCAAAGTCGGTAGCGTGGAAGGCAACCTTCTGGACCGTTCTTCTCTTAATCGCTGTACTGGGTTGGTTCTTATCTAAAGATAAGGAATCTTCCACCAATCATCCTGCAACTTAATATCCGATAAAACATAAAGAGGCTTCGCCCAAATCGGCGAAGCCTTTCCATCTATTATCTGCCCGCTTCCATTCTCTCCAAAGCACCATGCACAATGTTCCCTTTAAACATAACAGCAGCCCGACGAGATTTTCTCGCAATCGTTTCCGCAGAGCAGGAGCTTTCTGCAAACACGATGCTCGCCTCGTCGCCAACCATTGGCCATGCACGGTTGCCATCTTTATCGAGCGTTGTTTTTCCTCCAGTGATGAAGTACAACGATTGCACCAATGATTTCTCATCGACCCAACGGTAGCGCTCGACCAGACGGTTTAGCTTATCCAGCATATCACCTGTACCATATGGCGACCACGAATCGTAGAATCCATCGTAACCGAGTGCGACATGGACGCCTTTGGCATGAAGCATCGGAACAGGTGGCATGGCACGATTAATCGGAACTGTCGTCATGATCATCGTTCCCAGCTTGGACAATCGGTCTGCCATGTCTGAGCTTTCCTCCATCGACACATCTCCGAGCGCAAAGGCATGACTGATCGCCATACGGTTCTGCCAGCCCGCTTCCTCGGTCAGATCGAGCAGTCTTTTAATCGTATAAAAGCCGAGTGTCCCCGGATCATGCAGGTGAATATCGACATCCGCATCTGCTTCTACCGCAATGTCCATCATTTCACGCAAGGAGCCTTCCAACTCATTATCAATCCCAGCTGGGTCCAAGCCCCCAACCAGTGTAGCTCCTTCCTTCATCGCTTGTCTCATTAAGGAGCTTGCTTGTGTGCGCAGGAGCCCCTGCTGCGGGAAAGCGACGATTTCATACGTCAGACGATCACTGTACTCTTCTAGGGCTGCACGCACACCCTCCAGGTTTTTCAGGCCGATGTATGGATCGATGTTGACGTGTGTGCGCACATGTGTGGCACCGCCTTTGATATGCCACTGGAGCATTGCTTGTGCGCGCTCTTTGGTCGTCCCAGTCATCAGCGGCATTTCTTTTGCTTCGAATTCCAAGCGATCGATCAATTTTTTCGGAGGGAGGCAAGATTTCCAGGTTGCGCCCGCATACGTTTTATCTAGATGGTTATGCTTCTCGACAAAAGAGGGGAGGGCCAATAAACCTTTTGCATCTTCTTGCGGTAAAGTGGTGTCGAGTGGTTCGTTCGCCGATACGATCTCTGCGATTTTGCCATCTTCGATCTTCAAATGACAGATTTCTGAAATTGTGTGAAAGACGCCGTCGTCTCCTGTTTCAAATCCTTTATCGAGACGAACGTTGGTTAACCAAAAAGCTTGCATCACTAGAAATCAGCCCTTTCTCTATATGGTAAGTAGTGAATGAGAGTCCAGTCTAGCTGTCTATGTTAATTGTAGTGAATATTTCGAACGAGGTTGTTCATCTTTTTTACTAGTTTTTGCATGATCTTTACGTATTGCTTGGAATCTTGCCTGTTTTCGAAAAGGAGTAAAGATTGTGCAAATACATGTAAAAGTTTTGAAACAAATTTTACAGAATATTTCCTATAATAACGAGGGATACCATGGAGTGGAGAGGCCGGAATGAGAAAGAGTAGGGAGGATCATCATGAAAAAGAAAATAACCGCAAAATATGTCATCGGTTTTGACGGCGAAGATCATGTGATTATCAAAGATGGGGAAGTCGTTTACGAGAATGACACCATTGTGTATGTGGGGCACCATTTTGATGGCGAGGTAGATGAAGTGATCGATGCTGGCAATGCAGTCGTCAGTCCGGGCTTCATTGACCTGAATGCGTTGGGTGATATTGATCACGACATCGTACATCTGGAGCAAGCTTCTGCTAGAAGTAAAAACATGCTTTGGTCGGAAGACTACTACCGCCAAGGCTACCATGAGGTAATGACCCCTGAGGAAGAGGCGTTCAAATCCCTTTACGCCTACAGTCAACTGATTTTAAACGGGGTAACGACCGCGATGCCGATTACATCCGTCTTCTACAAGCGCTGGGCGGAAACGTATGAGGAGCTGGCAGCCGCAGCCGATCATGCAGGACGCTTGGGATTGCGCATGTACATGGGACCGAGCTATCAATCCGGTATGCGTGTCGTGAAGGCAAATGGAGAGATCGAAGTACTGTGGAACGAAGCAGAAGGACAAGCAGGTCTGGAGCGAGCTGTCCAATTTGTTAAAGATTTCGATGGAGCTCACAACGGACTCATCCGTGGAATGCTGGCGCCAGAGCGGATCGAGTCACAGTCTGTAGAGAACTTGATTAACACAAAGCGCTACAGCGAGGAGCTCGGATGTCCTATCCGTCTGCATGCTGCACAAGGTCTCTATGAATATACGGAAATCCATCGTCGTCACAACAAATCACCGATTCAGTTCCTGAATGAGATCGGCTTCCTCGGAAAGAAAACGGCAATTCCGCACGCACATTTCATTCCAGGCTTTAGTAAAGCGAAATTCGGAGAGGGAGACGATTTGGCGATCCTGCAAGAGACAGGTACGACCGTGATTCACTGCCCGCTTGTAGTCGGCCGCCACGGCGAGGCTCTCGAATCGTTTGCCCGTTACAAGCGTCGTGGCGTCAACATCGCGATTGGAACCGATACGTTCCCGCCTGACTTCATCCAAAACATTCGCACAGCCAGCATGCTGTCCCGTTTGGTAGAAGGTGATGTCGCAGATTCCAGCTACGCGGATATTTACCGTGCAGCGACATTGGGTGGCGCACGTTTCCTCGACAGAGATGATTTGGGCCGATTGGCACCGGGGGCTAAAGCAGATATAATTGCCATCGATCTGGATGGTTTCCACATGGGTGCGGTTGATGATCCAATCCGTACGATTATTACGTGTGGCTCAGGTCGTGATGTGAAGCTCTCCATCATCGCTGGACGCACCGTAATGAAAGACCGCCTCATGCCAGGAGTTGATCTGGAAGAGATCAAAGCAAAGGGACAGCGTTACTTTGACAAAATGCGTCTGGGCTACGTCGAGCGCGACTATCAACAGCTAGGCGAAAAAGAGCTGTTCAAGCCTTCTTTCCCAATCGTGAGCAAACCATAGCCTGAACAAATAAGAAGAAGCACAATCTGCTAGAAACGGCGGATTGTGCTTTTTTCACTTACCGGATGAACCCGCCTTCGGAATGCATAATTTGTCCGGTAATCCACTCTGCTTCGTCACTTGCCAGAAAAGCGACAAGACGCGCTGCATCCTCGGGCTGTCCAATCCGTCCAAAAGGAAATCGCTGCAAAACGGTTTGCTTGATTTCTTCGTTCATCCAGCCTGTGTCTGTGGGCCCAGGATTTACAGCGTTGACCGTAATCCCTCGCGTAGCTACTTCGGCAGCGAGTGTCGTCGTCAGGGCCTCCACGGCTCCTTTTGCTGCGGCATACGCGATCTCGCCGACCATCGCACCTTTGGATTGACCAGATGTCATGTTGATGATTCGGCCTCCGCGTTGTTGAGAGAAGCGACGTGCAAATTCCACACTGAGCATGGTGGTTGCCCGCACATTGATGGCATAATGTGCGTCCAAACTGGCTATATCCAGTGCCTCGTAGCCGTCATTTGTCGAGTAGCAAGCGTTGTTAACGAGGATGCTCGGTGCACCCAGTTGTACTGTAGCTGCGTCGAGCACCTTCTTGTAGGCATCAGGCTGTGACAGGTCAATCTCGATTCCGGCACATCTGACTCCGTAGCGTTTAATCTCTTCCTGCAAGATTGCGGGTTCATCCTTTTGAATCCCATGCGCCATGGATTGGTCATAGGCGGTCCAATACGTATGGAAAATATCGGCGCCGTGTGAGGCCAGCATTTTACAGATAGCAGCCCCAATCCCTTGAAGGCGGCTGGCTCCTGTTACGATGGCAATTTTTCCGTGCAAGCGAAGGTGTGTGGTCATACATATCCCTCCTCATTCTGTCCCTATCCATTCTTTTCGGGATACTTGTTCCTTTCATCCTGCCTACGAAGAAAAAAATCGATCACGAAAATTTTGCGAAGTTTTCGCTAAATAACCATAAATTGTAGGGGAAGGAGAAAGTTACGCTGGAAATCATGCAAAATTGTTGCTATTTTGTATATATAGGAAGTTGTTCAAATAGTGGATTTAATACTAAGGGAGATGTAGAAGATGGAGTGTCAGTTAACAATTACCCGGACAGAACAAAAAAAAGAGAAACCAGCTTCTGACAAGCTGGGGTTCGGAGTTCATTTTACCGACCATATGTTCACCTTGGATTATACAGAAGGTAAAGGATGGCATGATCCACAAATCGTCCCTTACTCTCCGCTGACATTGGACCCGGCAGCCATGGTGTTCCATTACGGGCAAGCTGTATTTGAGGGCTTGAAAGCTTATCGCAATCAAGAGGGCAAGGTTCGCTTGTTCCGTCCTGATCAAAATTTCAAGCGTATGAACCGTTCACTGGAGCGTATGAGCATGCCGTTGATCGACGAGGAATTCATGGTCGAGGCATTGAAGCAGCTGGTGGCGGTAGATAAAGAATGGATTCCAACAGAAAGCGGACAGTCTCTCTACATTCGTCCCTTCGTAATTGCGACAGAGCCATGCTTTGGTGTGCGCGCTTCGCATACGTACAAATTGGTAATCGTGCTCTCTCCAGTTGGAGCGTACTATGCAGGTGGCATGAAGCCTGTGAAAATTTACGTAGAAAACAACTACGTTCGTGCGGTAAGAGGCGGAACAGGAAACGCAAAAGTGGCAGGTAACTACGCAGGTGGTCTGAAAGCACAAGTAGAAGCAAAAGAAAAAGGCTATGAGCAAGTGCTGTGGCTCGATGGTGTAGAGAATAAATATATTGAAGAAGTAGGCAGTATGAACGTGTTCTTCAAGGTAAAAGGGGAAGTGTGGACCCCATCATTGAACGGAAGTATCCTGGAGGGTATCACGAGAGATTCGACCATCCAATTGCTCAAGGACTGGGGAATTCCAGTCGTAGAGAAGCGGATTTCCATGGAAGACCTGCATACCGCTTACGTCAACGGTGAGCTGGAAGAAGCGTTCGGTACCGGAACAGCGGCTGTTATTTCCCCAGTGGGTGATCTGAACTGGAACGGACATCAGATGATCATTAACGGTGAAAAAACAGGGGAATTGACAACGAGACTGTATGACGGGATGACAGGAATCCAGTACGGTGAGCGTGAAGACAAGTTTGGCTGGTCGGTAGAAGTGACAGAATAATCACGTC
The DNA here is from genome assembly GCF_050477165.1 of Brevibacillus sp. FIR094. NCBI lineage: Bacteria > Bacillati > Bacillota > Bacilli > Caryophanales > Paenibacillaceae > Brevibacillus > Brevibacillus sp. FIR094. The sequence continues at coordinate 89,124 of NZ_JBEAES010000013.1, forward strand.
AGTAACACAAGAGGCATAGCCTTCTCTTTTTCGGAAGAGGGCTATGCCTTTTTTGATCGTGTAGGTCACCTCTTGACAAGAGTTGTGTAAAATATTACCGTTTGTGGTAATACCACGAAAATTTGTTGTAGGACCATGGGCATAGGGAGGTGACAATGACATTGGAGAAAAAAGGGGGAAAGAAAGAACGGTCGTCGGATCAAATTGAGAAGAAGTTGATCAAGGCAATTTTGACCCGAGAGTATCCTACAGGAAGTACGCTGCGGCCGGAACGGGAGTTGGCAGAGTACTACGGGGTAGGTCGGCCAACCGTTAGAGAAGCACTGCAACGCTTGGAAAGAGATGGCTGGATCACTGTACGGAAAGGACATCCGGCAATTGTCAACGATTATTGGCATCAAGGCAATCTAATGACCCTTGTCCATATCATTCAAAACCACGACGATGTTACGGATGAGTTTATTTCGTACTTGCTAGAACTGCGGATATCGTTGTCGCCTGCTTACATTCGTAACGCGGTAGCCGCTCATCAGCCGAAGGTAGTCGCATTGCTCGCCGATCTCGATCAACTGAAACCTGATGCTGATTCTTATGCAGCGTTTGACTGGGAACTGCAGAAAAACCTGACGAGGCTTTCCCCAAATCCTATCTATTTACTGATTGTAAACAGTTTTGATTCCTTTTATCTAAAAATGGCGCGGAGGTATTTTTCCATCCCGGAACACCGCGAGGCATCTTGGCACTATTACCATGAACTGTTGAACGTCGCTTTACAGGGAGATTTCATCGAAGCAGAGCGTGTAGCTAGAAAGGCAATGGAAAAAAGTTTGGAGCTGTGGAGAAACCGAACCGTGTTGGAACAAGACAAGTGAAGGAACATAAGAGGAGGGCGTTCTGTTGAAGGCAAAGTTTCTGAAAGAATTCTTTACGTTTCCAGATATCCTCATCATGAGCATTCTATTCCTGATTGGCTTGTCTTTCACTATTTCTGAATGGTACTTGTTGGAAACATGGGTGGCGCTCGTAGCGGGGATGATTGGATATGCGGCTAGCGAATACTTGATTCATCGATTTCTCTTTCACCTCAAACCGCCTCGAAATCCATTTTTTCTCCATTTGTTAAAGCGTTTACATTACGATCATCACGCCGAACCGAACAACTTGCACCTGTTGTTCTTGCCCGTGTGGTACAGCTTGCCGCTCATTGCAGGAACCGGAGCCATTTGTTATCTGCTTACTTCCGACGTGATTGTGACCAATGCCTTTGTTACGGGCGTGATAGGATTTCTGCTATTTTATGAATGGACACATTATATCGCCCATCGACCGGTTCAACCCATATCTCCATGGGGGCGCTGGATGAAAAAGCTCCATCTATGGCATCACTTCAAAAATGAACATTATTGGTACGGTGTTACCAGCCCTGTTTTTGACGTCATGCTGGGAACGTACAAGAATGAACAAGATGTTGAGAAAAGTTCAACGGTGAGGGATCTGGAAAGACGGTGGGACAAAGATGTTGAACTGTAAATAGTCTTTCGTCGCCATTATTTGTATTCGTATAAAAGAGCACATTCCAATATCTTATGCACGCCCATCCCTTTTTTTGAGGGATGGGTTTTTTCTTCCTAAGTTCTAGAAGGTATCGTTAAACCACCAAAGCTGGTGAGAAGAAAAAGCACAGGGCTCGCAGACCTTGACAAAGCCTCCCCAGTCGGAACTTCAAAAAGGGGACCAAGCTTGTCGAACACTTCTTCCTTGAGAAACTTCCGCCCGTAGGGTGGCTTTGGCTCGACGGTCCCCTTTTTGAAGTGGAGACGGACAGCCAATCCCCCATGCTGGCATGTCAGAGTCGAAGAGAACTGTGCTTTTCTTCTCCTCCACTATGTAGCTAGCTCCAATAGAGTTATTTTGAACATTCAAAAACGACATGGTAAAGAAAGTGAAAAGAAAGGTAAAGATAATGAAAAGATTAATAGTAAGAAAATTAGTAATATTTAATCATGTCATATTCTTTTCATTCTATCATCCAGAATAAGGGGGCATTCACAGTGAAGAAGAAGCACATGCTAGGATCTATTCTTGCCCTGTCTGTCTTGCTTTCCACAGTTTTGGCAGGCTGTGGTGGCAGTCAGACATCCAGTGGGACGAATTCCGCGTCCAACTCCAACCAAGCTTCGACTAGCCCCGCGTCTTCATCGGCCGCAGCGGGTGGAGGCGGTACCTTGATTATTGCGCGCTTGTCCGATGCGAATAATCTAGACCCGCATTTCAGTACCCAGATTAATTCCATGGCAGTGACGCAGCACAAGCTCTATGAAGGTCTGGTCATGCTGGATCGGAATAGTGAGTACAAACCTCTTTTGGCAAAGGAATGGAAACAAAAAGACGATGTGACCTGGGAATTTACACTGCGTGACGGTGTTACCTTTCACGACGGGGAACCCTTCAATGCAGAAGCTGTGAAAAAGACAATCGACCGTATTTTGGACAAAGACAATCCGACTCCAAAAGCAAACATGTTTGGCATGATTAAAGAAGTGAAGGTCATTGACCCACTGAAGGTAGATATTATTTTACATTATCCGTTCGCAGGGCTCTTGTCCGTACTAGCGAGTGCCGAGGGTGGCATCATCAGTCCGAAGGCGATGAAGGAATTTGGGAAAGAACTGTCCAAGAAATCAGTAGGGACGGGGCCGTTCATCTTTGAATCATGGACGCCTGGACAAGAAATCGTCATGGTGAAAAACGAGAAGTATTGGGGCAACCAACCGAAGCTGGAAAAAGTCGTTTTCAAGACCATTCCTGAGGATGCGACACGTGTAGCCATGGTGGAGACAGGTGAAGCTCATGTCGCAGAACAGCTACCGGTCACTGAACTGGAAAGGGTACAGAACTCGCAGAGCATGTCTTTAGGTCGGTTCGAATCATTCGCAGTTGACCACATCGGGATGAACGTCAAGCAGAAGCCTTTTGACGATGTTCGCGTACGTCAGGCCATCGCCCATGCGATCGATAAGGAAGCGATTATTAAAGGGGTTTACAACAATGTCGGAAAAGTAGCCATCTCGTCATTAGGACCAAAAGTCATCGGCTACAGCCCGAATATTAAAACGCCGGAATACGATTTGAACAAAGCGAAGCAATTGCTCACCGAAGCAGGCTACGCCAACGGATTCAAGGCAACCATCTATCTAAATGACAACAAGGCACGGATCAATGTGGCAGAAGTGCTGCAATCCCAGCTGAAGGGAATCGGCATCGACTTGCAGATTCAAGTGATGGAGTTCGGCGCGTATCTGGAATTGGCGGCAAAAGGTGAAGCGCAAATGTTCATCAGTGGCTGGGGCAATGCGACCGGGGATGCAGATTACAACCAGTACAACCTCTTCCACAGTACGTCAGCAGGTGTGCCAGGCAACCATTCCTTCTATAATAATCCGAAAGTAGATGCGCTGATTGAAGCGGGTCGTAAGGAAAAAGATCCAGCGAAGCGCAAGGAAATCTACGCAGAAGCGCAACAAATCGAGATGGAGGAGGTACCGTTGCTGCCATTCCGCAGCAGTGAAAACCTTGCAGCCATTGCGAAAAATGTGCAGGGAGTGTATATCAGTCCGTCTGGGTACATTGACGTGAGCCAAGTGACGATTCAATAGCAGGAGCTTGAGACCTTCTCCAACAAATGGAGAGGGTCTTTTTAGTGGTTGTTCAAAAAAGCGACTTTTGATCACGAAGTACTGCTGGAAGCTGATTCGACATCGAAAGTGGCGTTCACCTTCGAAGTCCGGTGCTTATGCAGGTTCGCTACACTCCGCGCCTCCTTCTTCAGGTTCTCGTCACTTTCTCGAAGCTGAAAAGTCGACTTTTTGAACATGTACTGTTCGCATAAAAGTAGAAAAAGTGAAAAAAAGAGTAAAGAAAGTGAAAATACAAGTAAAGAGAGTGAAAATACAATGCCAGAATAGTGGGTAAAATGAAATATGCGCGAATGGTCAAAATATTCAAGTACATCTGGCGCAAAAAACGGTCACGACCGTTTTTTTTGACCGCAAGCGGTCACATCAACATTTATGAAAAACGTCGAGACGTTTTTCACAAAACAGGGGGATAACTACATGAAAAAGACGCGCTTTTTCCAGACGCTGCTTGCCATGACCGTTGCGGTTTCTACAGCGTTGGCAGGCTGCTCACAAGCACCTGAAGCAGGAGGGAGTACCAATTCTTCAGGGCAAACCAATGCTTCTGCACCAGCCGGCAAAGAAGGCGGGACACTCGTCATCGCCCGTTTGTCTGATGCGAACAACCTTGACCCGCATTTTCTAACGCAAATCAATTCTGCTGCCATCATTCATCACAAGGTATACGAGGGTCTTGTTCGGATGGACAAAGAAAGCAAATATGTAGGCTCACTCGCTTCTGAATGGAAGCAGCTCGATGATGTGACATGGGAATTCAAGCTTCGCTCCGGTGTGACGTTCCACGATGGCACGCCATTCAATGCGGATGCTGTGAAAAAGACGATTGCTCGCGTCCAAGACCCCGCAGTAGGCTCTAACCGCGCCAATTTGTTTGAAGCCATCAAAGAAGTAAAGGTCGTGGATGATACGACGGTTCAATTCATCCTGCACTATCCATACGCACCACTCCTGTCCGTTCTCGCAAGTGCAGAAGGCGGAATTTTGTCACCAAAAGCAATTGAACAATATGGGAAAGACTTGACCAAGCATCCAACGGGAACAGGGCCTTACAAATTCGAATCATGGACACCTGGTCAAGAAGTCGTCCTAGTGAAAAACGATAGCTATTGGGGCGACAAACCGAATCTAGACAAAGTCGTCTTCAAGACCGTTCCTGAGGATACGACCAGACTCGCGATGGTCGAGACAGGAGAAGCGCATATAGCTGAGCAATTGCCAGTGACAGAAGTCGATCGGGTGAAAAATTCTCCAAGTATGGCACTTGGTCGTTACCCTGCATTCGCTAGCGATCATATCGGGATTAACAACTCGAAGAAGCCATTCGATGATGTGCGTGTTCGTCAAGCGATTGCACATGCGATCGATAAGAAAACTATCATTCAAGGGGTCTACAACGATGTCGGGACTGTTGCTCATTCTTCCATTACCCCGTCCATGGTTGGTTACAGCCCGAATGTAAAAGACTTGCCTTACGATCTGGAAAAGTCCAAAAAGCTGTTGGCGGAAGCTGGATACGCGAACGGTTTCAAAGCAACGATTTACTTAAATGATAACAAGGCACGGATTAGCTTGGCAGAAGTGCTGCAGCAACAGCTGAAACAAATCAATATCGATTTGGAAGTGAAAGTGCTAGAGTTCGGTGCTTATATTGAAGCAGCCAACAAAGGAGAAACAGAATTGTTCCTCAGTGGTTGGGGCAACGCGACAGGCGATGCAGACTACAACCAATACAATCTGTTCCACACGAAGTCGCAAGGGGCAGCTGGCAACCATGCTTTCTACAGCAATCCGGAAGTGGACAAGCTGATCGATGAGGGCCGCAAAGAGAAAGACGAAGAAAAACGGAAGCAAATCTACGAAAAAGCACAGCAAATCGAAATGGACGAAGCAGCAATGGTACCGTACCGATTCTCAGAAAACCTCGCAGCGATTCAAAAAGGTGTAGAAGGGGTTTGGATCAGCCCAGCAGGACACATTGAGATCGATGATGTAACATTGCCATAATTTTCAGCGGAAAAATGCTTCATGATCAGCATAGCTTCGCCCATTGGGAACGAGCTATGCTGATTGACTATACAAAGAAGAAGTAAATGGGGGCGAGTCTATGAAAAAACAGAAGATGCTAGGATCAATGCTGGCAGGTATCCTGGGCGTTGGCCTTGTGCTTACAGGCTGTTCATCGGGTACAGAGCAGGGTGCGGCAGGGACTCCGACTGCGAAGGAAGCTCCGGCAACAGATCAGACGCTGGTGATTGCACGGCAGTCAGACGCAAACAATCTAGACCCGCACTTTATTTCAGCGATCAATGCAGCGAGTGTAGTCCATCACAAAGTGTACGAAGGCCTCGTCCAGCGGGATGATAACATGGCATTCAAACCGATGCTAGCCACGGAATGGAAGCAGTTGGACGATGTCACCTGGGAGTTCAAGCTGCGTCAGGGAGTCAATTTCCACGATGGTACGCCGTTTAACGCCGATGCGGTGAAAGCAACATTCGCACGCGTCCTCGATGAAAAGGTGGCCTCTCCACGTGCGTCTCAGTTCAAGATGGTATCGGAAGTCAAGGTAGTGGATGATTACACCGTACATTTCAAGCTAGCCTACCCGTATTCCCCATTGCTGTCGATCCTCGCCAACCACGAAGGCAGTATCATTAGTCCAAAAGCAATTGAGCAATACGGCAAGGAGCTGAGCAAACATCCCGTCGGTACAGGGCCGTTCGTATTCGAATCGTGGACACCTGGCCAAGAGATCGTACTCGTGAAAAATGACAACTACTGGGGAGAAAAGGTAAAATTCAAGAAGGCCGTCTTCAAAGTCGTACCAGAGGACACGACACGCGTAGCCATGGTAGAGACGGGAGAGGCGCATATCGCTGAACCATTGCCAGTGACAGAAATTGACCGCGTCAGTAACTCCCCTCATATGAGCTTGTACCGGACTGAGGGCTTGGGGACAGATTTCATCGGGTTCAATACCAAGAAAAAGCCGTTTGACGACGCCCGTGTTCGCCAGGCGATCAACTATGCGATTGAGACCGATGCGATCATCAAAGGTGTGTACAACGATGTCGGAACCAAAGCGAATTCCGCAATGAGTCCGAAGGTTCTTGGATATGATGAGGCGTTAAAAGGATACGAGTTTGATCCGAACAAGGCGAAGGCCCTGTTGAAAGAAGCAGGCTATCCGGACGGCTTCAAGACAACCTTGTGGACAGGCGATCGCAAGGAGCGGATTAATGCTGCGGAAGTGATCCAGTCTCAGTTAAAGGGGATCGGCATCGAAGTAGAGGTAAAAGTGCTTGAGTATGGAGCTTATTTAGATGCAGAAGACAACGGTGAAACAGAGCTGTTCATCAGCGGCTGGGGCAATGCCACTGGCGACGCTGACTACAACCAGTACAATCTGTTCCACTCCAGTTCCTTGGGTAAAGGCGGAAATACAACGTTCTACGTGAATAAAGAAGTGGACAAGCTGATCGAAGAAGGGCGCCGCGAACAGGATACGGAAAAGCGCAAGCAAATCTATGCAAAGGCGCTGGGGATTGAAAAGCAAGAAGCACCAATCGTCCCAATCCGCAATCTTGAGCATGTCGCTGCAATCAGCAAAAACATCAAAGGCTTCTGGATCAGCCCTTCTGGGTACATGATGATCAACGGCATTACGATTGAATAACGCAAACATTTAGATAGAAAAGGATGGAGACGGAGCATGAAAGAAAGCTTGTGGATTAAAAATGCGAGTCTGGAATGTGGTTATACTGAGGCGAATGGCATCGTGACGGGAACAAAGACGGAGCGTTTTCACGTCTTGCTCACGGACGGTCGCGTGGAGAAAATCGTACCTGCTTCGTTGGATATACCCAATGGGGTATCTGTGTGGGATGCACAAGGCCTATTGATGCTTCCTTCTTTCCGGGAAATGCACATTCATTTGGACAAAACATTTTATGGAGGTCCATGGCAAGCTGTTCTTCCGGCTCCCAATCGTTTTTTTCGAATCGAACAAGAGCAGGAATTGCTGCCTCGCCAGCTTCCCGTCGCCCGTGAGCGTGCAGAAAAGCTGCTGGAGCTAGTGCAATCGCACGGTGCTACTCACGTGCGAACCCATTGCAACATTGACCCGGTCATTGGGCTGAAAAACCTGGAAGCCACTTTGGAAGCATTAACCACTTATCGTGAAAAACTTTCCTGGGAAATTGTCGCGTTTCCCCAACACGGTTTGCTGCGTAGTGATTCTGTTTCCCTCGTTCGTGAGGCGATGAAGCATGGAGCTGGCCTCGTTGGTGGTGTCGATCCTGCCACGTTCGACGATGATATCGAGAAATCTCTTGATACGATGATGGATATAGCGGTAGAAGCGAATGCGGATGTTGATCTGCACTTACACGAGCCTGGACATTTGGGTGTTTATATTATGAAAAAACTGGCTGCTATGACGAAGGATGCTGGGTGGCAAGGTCGAGTCACTGTCAGTCATGCTTACGGGCTAGGAGAGGTTCCGACTACTGTGGCAGAAGAGGTCGCGGAGCTTTTTGCAGAGCAGCGAATAGCTGTCATGTCAGCTGTGCCCATTGATATGCCGACCATCCCGATTCCATTGCTTCACGCTAACGGCGTCCATGTTGGATTGGGCAATGACAACATCACCGATCACTGGGACCCATTTGGAACAGGAGATATGCTACAAAAAGCAAACCGACTGGCTGAACGGTTCCGTTGGATCGATGAGCGATCTCTATCGCGAGCACTGGGATTCGTTACAGGTGGCGTGACTCCACTGGACCAAGCTGGGAATCTGGTTTGGCCGAAAGTCGGAGACGAGGCAAATGCGGTTTTCGTCCGTGCCAAATGCGCCGCCGAGGCTGTGGCTAGACTCTCTCCGAAGGAAGCGGTGGTTTTCTCCGGCAAGATGGTTTGGCAGAAACAATAAAGAGTAGGAAATGTGATCCGATCTTCTTTAAGGAGGTCGGATTTTTTGTTTATAAAAGTGGCCGTAGTGATAGAAGAAGTGCATTTCCAGTCTACGCTTCGGCCTCCGCCCCGCAAGGGGGATTGACTGCTCGCTTCGGAATGAATGGCGGGAGCGCTTCAAACGTAGACAATTTCAAGGAAGTATCTCATAAGTGAAGCTGAAATTCCCCGCCATTCATTCCTACGCTGGGGCGGGCTCCAGAGGCGCTTGGACTGGAAATGCACTTCTTCCGGCGTTGCTTTGATCAATTACTTGAAGTCTAATCAAAAAGATTACTTAGATAATCATAAATGATTTTTATATCAACCCCATTCATTAGAATGCTAAAAAAGGACAATCATGAAGAACCTTCAATCATTGTCATATCTTTTCCATCTGTACGAAATTAAATAAAAGTAAAAATATTATAAATTGATGTAAAGATGCTAAAAGGTTCGGTTAAAAATCTACCGTATAATGCAAATAAGAAATACATTCAGAATTTTCGACAGTATTCTACAGGGGGTAGACACAAATGAAGAAAACGCGCATGGTCGGTTCCTTGTTGGCTCTGACATTGACGGTTAGTGTTGCGCTGACTGGATGTGGTGGTGCGAGCTCGGAGCAATCCGGTTCGACGAATACAACTGCAGCAGAAGCTCCGAAAGAAGGGGGAACCCTGATTGTAGCTCGCAAGGCAGACGCCAACAATCTGGACCCGCATTTCATCTCCAATATTCCTTCGGCAAACTATGTGTATGGAAAAGTGTATGAGAGCTTGGTGTCGCGTGATAAAAACGGAGAGTACAAGCCTACGCTTGCTACTGAATGGAAACAGCTCGACGACTTAACATGGGAGTTTAAGCTCCGTGAGGGCGTTACTTTCCACGACGGTACACCGTTTACAGCAGACGCTGTGAAAAAGACGTTCGAACGTGTACTCGATCCAAAGGTTGCATCACCGCGTGCATCCAACTTCTCCATGATCAAAGAAATCAAGATTGTGGATGACAAGACTGTACATTTCGTGCTGGAGTATCCTTTTGCACCGCTGCTCTCTATCTTGGCTAGCTCAGAAGGAAGTATCATCAGCCCGAAAGCAATCGCAGAGCATTCCGATACATTGGCGAAGAAGCCTGTAGGAACCGGACCTTTCAAATTTTCATCGTGGGCACCGGGCCAAGATATGAAACTCGCAAAGAATGATACCTACTGGGGTGAAAAGCCAAAGGTAGATGAAGTATTGTACAAGGTTGTTCCGGAAGATACGACTCGTGTAGCGATGATCGAAGCAGGCGAAGCACACATCGGCGACCAGCTTCCAGTGACGGAAGTAGAGCGTGCTCAGGCATCTCCTGGCATGAACATGGTGCGTGCAGAAGGCTTGGGTGTGGATTATATCGGCTTTAACGTGCAGAAGAAGCCATTTGATGATGTACGCGTACGTCAAGCTGTCGCGCATGCTATCGAAAAGCAAGCTATTGTACAAGGGGTATACAACAATGTAGGAACACAAGCTGTTTCCTCGATGTCGCCAAAAGTAATCGGCTTCAACCCGAATCTCCAGGATTACTCGTATGACGTCAATGCAGCTAAAGCACTGCTCGCAGAAGCAGGTTACCCGAACGGCTTCAAGACATCCATCGTGACAGATGACCGTAAAGAGCGCATGAACGTAGCAGAAGTCATCCAGTCACAGTTGAAAGGCATCGGCATTGATTTGGAGATCAAAGTAATGGAATACGGTGCGTATCTGGAGCATACAGACAATGGTGAGCATGCGATGTTCATCGGGGGCTGGGGCAATGCAACAGGCGATGGCGACTACAACCAGTACAACGTCTTCCACAGCACTTCGAAAGGCAGCGCAGGAAACATGGCGTTCTACAACAACCCAGAGGTAGACAAGCTGATCGAAGAAGGACGTCGCGAAAAAGATGCGCAAAAACGCAATGAAATTTACGCAAAGCTGCAAGAAATCGAGCTGAAGGAAGTACCGATCCTTCCAATTCGCACGATTGACCATGTGGCGGTTACATCAAAAAATGTAAATGGCTTCTGGCTGAGCCCTGTTGGCTACTTGATGCTGGATGAAGTATCGATCAACTAATGGTGATAGAAGGGATGGCGTTTGTCGCTGTCCCTTCTTTCGTTAATAGAGAGGAATTCACGATCTGGACCGGGAATGTAACTTGGGGAAAAGAAATGCGCAAGAGACAAATCATGGGGTGGAAAACATGCAGGAAGAGCAGCTAGACATATTTGACGAAGCCGGACAGCACATCGGGGTTGAAGCGCGTAGCGAAGTACACCGCTTGGGGCTGTGGCACCAAACCTTTCACTGCTGGATTTATCACGTAGTAGATGAACAGATCGAATTGTTGTTCCAAAAAAGACATCCACAAAAGGATACTTGTCCGAACTTGCTCGACATTACCTCTGCCGGTCATCTTCTCGCTTCGGAACAGCCATGTGACGGCGTGCGGGAATTGGAGGAGGAGCTGGGCTTGTCCGTGGGCTTTGAGGAATTGGACAAGCTAGGCGTGATTCGTGATGTAACGGTTGCACCCTCCATCATTGATAAGGAAATGTGCCATACCTTTTTGTATGAATGCGATCAACCCTTACATGCGTACCGTGTACAGGAAGAAGAAGTCACAGGGTTGTTTTGGGTCAGTCTGCAAGAGCTAGAGCAGTTGTTTGCGGACGAGATCGGGCAGATGACGGTGAATGGATTTTTGCTAACGGAAAATGGTGAACAAAAAGATACAGCGATGATCGCGACCAAAGCTGACTTCGTACCGCATGAAGTGCATTATTACCAGCAGGTGTTTGCGGCAGTGAAGCTACGCGCAGCTAATCGATAACCCTGATCGGAAAAACAATGCCTCGCTTGTCATCGACAAGACGAGGTTTTTCGTTGGGTAAGAAAGATTGGCGAAAATACGTTCTCTAATGTGATATACTAGACAATGCTTTTTCACTGCTCGCAATCATGCGTAGATAGAGAGAGGAGATCGAGATGAGACTACAGATTATGATTGCCCTAATGCTCTCGACATTCCTTGCTGCGATGGAAGGAACGATTGTGAGTACAGCCGTACCACGTATTACGAGTGATTTGGCAGGCTTTGAACAGGTGAGCTGGGTATACGCCATCTACATGCTTGCCACTGCCGTATCTGCTCCCATTTACGGCAAGCTGGCTGATTTATTTGGCCGAAAAAACGTATTGTTAATCGGGATCGGTATCTTTTTGTTAGGTTCCACGCTCTGTGGAGTGGCGACGTCGATGTGGCAGCTCATTGTTTTCCGTGCCATTCAAGGCTTGGGTGCAGGTTCAGTCATGCCGATTACGATGACCATCATCGGAGATTTGTACACCGAGCAGACTGCCAGAGCAAAAGCGCAGGGCTGGATTAGTGCTGTATGGGGACTTTCCGGTGTGGCAGGTCCGTTGGTCGGAGGATTTTTGGTCGATACACTGACGTGGCGTTATATCTTTTTTCTTAACTTGCCTTTTGGCCTCGTATCGTTTTTCATGCTCGTCTTTTTGTACAAGGAAAAGCTTGCCGTCAAAGAAAAGCGCCATATCGATTATCCGGGTGCGCTTATTTTTTCGGTCGGGACCATCGCCTTGTTGTATGCCTTGTTAACAGGTAGCCAGAATCAATCATGGACTAGTCCAGTGACGATTTCCTTGATCGTATTTGCTTTAGTAACCTATCTAATGTTTGTAGCGGTGGAGAAGAAATCGCCTGAGCCGCTGATTCCGCTTTCGCTTTTTACCAATCGAAACGTGACCATGATTAATTTGCTGACACTCTTGACCAATGGAATTGTCATCAGCATGGTGGTTTACTTGCCGATCTGGAGCCAGGGAGTCCTGGGAGAAAGTGCGACAATGGCTGGCTTTGTCCTGACACCGATGCCGGTTTGCTGGACGATCGGCTCTATTCTTGCCGGGAACTTGTTAGGCAAGCTGCGAGCTGAACAGTTGTTTGTCGCAGGAACAGCCGTTCTGACGGTAGCGACAACATTGTTAAGCTTTCTGTCCGCTCAGTCAGTGGGATACCTCATTTATGTGGCTGTAGGCTTAATTGGTTTGGGAATGGGGCTCATTTCTCCGATCATCATGGTGAAAATTCAATCATCCGTTGCAGTCGACAAGAGGGGGACAGCGGTTGCCCTCAATACGTTCACGGGTACTTTTAGCCAAACCTTCGGGGCAGCTGTATTCGGAATGTTGTTCAACATGGTGACTGTAGCAAGTGGTCATACGAATTTAGGGGCCACGTTTGAACATGGATCGATTCCAGTGGCACAGCTGGCACAGATCCGAGACTTGTTGGCTAGTGGTGTTCATGTAGTCTTCACAGGCACCTTAGTGCTTGCGATAGCCAGCTTTGTTCTGACGCTTGTGATCGCAAAAGGAAACCGAGTCAAACAGACACACTAAATTCAAAGACGTCCGCCGAGTGCGGGCGTTTTTCAAATAATTGGTTACCATTTTCCAAAAAATACAAACTACATATTGCCAGTTGCTACAATCATCGATACTATTTTCCTAGATGCCCAATTTCTTGCGGACAGGAGTGGATGGGACGATGGAGGAGATTCGACCGATTTCCATTGACGATATCGATGAGGTCGTTAGGATTGCAGCGATGAGCTACCCTGGAAGCAACATACTGGGTGCAGAGAGCAGACAGCGATTTGCCGAACGCGTAAGGGAGACGATCAAGAACGACCCACACGTCAGCTACCACGGATGCTACCGTAATGGACGACTGGTGGGAATTATGAAATGGTACGATTTCCCTATGAATGTTCACGGTACACCGCTTTTGACTGGCGGGATTGGTCTGGTCGCCGTAGACCTTTTGCATAAAAAGGAAAAAGTGGCCATGTCGATGCTGCAAGGTTTTCTTTCCAGCTATCGGGAGCGGGGAATCTCACTGCTCTCTCTCTATCCGTTTCGTGTTGATTTTTACAAGCAAATGGGTTTTGGAATAGGGACCAAGGTTCACCAATACAAGTTCAAGGCGTCCAGTCTGCCGTTTGTAGGCAAGGACAAAATCGTCTATATAGGAAAAGAGGACAAAGAAGAACTGTCTGCTTGCTATCATCGAATAGCCCGTCAAACGCATGGCATGATCAAGCGAACAGATCGGGACTGGGACAGACTCCTGGATGTTCCTGAAATGATTATCGTCGGCTTCAAAAAGGAAGGAAGGCTGGGAGGCTATCTCGCTTTCCAGTTCCAGAGCGCCCATGAAAAAAACAAACTCTTCAACAACATAGAAGTAAGAGAGCTTCAGTATGAGAACCGCGAAGCACTCGCGCAATTGCTCTCTTTCCTGCGTAGTCAGGCCGATCAGATTCAACGGATTGAGTTCACGACGCCGGACGAAGATTTTCACTTGTTGTTGTCTGATCCGGGCAATGGAACGGATACAACGTTGTGGAGCATTTATCATGAGAGTCATGCATCTGGAGTCGGTCTGATGTATCGGATCATTGATGTGCCGGGATTTTTCCGTCAGCTGTCCCACCACCATTTTGGTTCCGAAACGGTAAATGTAAAGCTGACGATCCGCGATTCGTTTCTGCCTGAGAACGCAGGGACATGGCTCATCAAGTTTGCGGATGGACGTCCGGAACTAGGGGAGGCAGTGGAGCCTGACGTTTCGGTGCAGCTAGATATTTCGGATTTTTCTTCACTCGTGATGGGGGTAGTAACTGCCCGCAGGCTGTATCAATACGGCCAATTGGAGCTGGATGCTCCAGAAAAGCTTCCGATTTTGGATAGGCTGTTTGCTGTTCCCGAGAAGCCGCGATGTGTAACTACCTTCTAAAAAAGAAGGTTTGTCACGTTTTTGACACATTTGGTTATCTTATTTTGTTTCCTCCCATATGTTGTTAGTAAATGGGAGGAGGCAGGTTTTATGATCTTTCTTACACTGGTTATCTTTTTTGCGTTTCTTTTGATTGTTTGGGTGGTCGTTAGACTCCTCTTCCGGCTGGAAAAGCATGATTCCATCACACATGATGAGAGAGAATTATGGAATCGCTTTCAGGTGAAAGAGCAGGAGATCAAATACCGAAAGCCCAAAAAATAAAAAGAAAGGCGCCAAGGTGACAGGCGCTCTTTCTTTTGCGTGTTACCCACTATGAGAAGAGAAAGAAGGAGAAGACAATGCCAGGTAGATCAGAGGGGCATCAACGTGAATTTTTTCGCTTACGTCTAGAATACGCCCTCTGTGCAGACATGACTATTGTGCTGATCAAAGGGAAAACCATGGAGATTGGGAGCACACAGGTATTGATCGAGGATATCGGAGCAGGTGGACTTCGATTTCTCTCTCATCTCAAAATGCCAGCCAATGACCAGCTCGTTCTGCAGTTTGCGACGGAATTGTGCGGACAGGCTCTGAAAATGTACGGCCACGTCGTTCGCACGATTCCGTGGGAAACGGACTATTACGAATACGCCGTACGGTTTACAATGGAAGAGGAACAACATCTGGAGATCAATCGGTTGGTAAACCGCTTGGCGATCCGCTATCGGCAAAACCGGACATCAACAGAGGGCCGTTTCTATAAAGGTGATCGCCTGGCATTTTTAAAAGAGCTGTCCCAAGCAAGTCTTGCGATGCGAGCCAGTGAAGCATAGACAAAAAGGCTTTCTGTTGTGCGAGTACACAACAGGGAGCTTTTTTGTTTGACACAAAGCAAACATAATGATAAGTTATCTATAATAAATCAAACGATTAAAGGTTGTGTTTATATATGAGTCTTCATGATGCATTTTGGAGCGCTTCCCTTCAAGAATGGAAGCAAGGTTACATCGAACAAGACGAACATTATATGTGTTTGCTCTGTGGGGAACAGGTAGAGAAAGGAATTATTTATCCAGTGGAGGGTGCCCTGTACGAAGCGTCCCGCTTTATGCGCCATCATATCGAGACTGTGCACGGTTCTGTCTTTACTCATTTGAGCCAGTTGGATAAACGATTGACGGGCTTGTCTGATCATCAGGTTAATTTGCTTCGCCTCTTTTATCAGGGCAAGACAGACGCCGAGGTTCAACATGAAATGGGGATCGGCAGTGCATCGACGATCCGTAACCACCGCTTTGCACTCAAGGAAAAAGAACGTCAGGCCAAGGTGTTGCTGGTCATGATGGAGTTATTGCATGAAGCGGATAAACATCAATCGTCCAACGATGCCAAATCAAGCAAGCAAAAGAATATCTCGAAAGAAGACGAAGCCGAAGAGTATGCCGCGATTGTAAAGAGACTCTTGCCGAATGGACTATCAGGTCGATTAGAGCGATTCCCGCGCAAGCAAAAGCATAAACTCATCTTACTCGAAGAGATTTCCAAAAAATTCGAGCTCGATCGTTTCTACACTGAGCGGGAAGTGAATGAGATTTTGGAAGGTCTCTACGATGATTATGTGACCTTGCGGAGATATTTAGTCGATGTTGGGTTGATGGATAGACAGGCAGACGGCAGTCAATATTGGCGGATCGCTGTGGAAAATGAAGAAGTGGAACGGGGGGCGCAACAGATGAATCGCAAACAAGAGCTCAAGCAGATGTACAAGGAAGTAGAAACCGATGCAGGCGTTTATCAAATTAAGAACAAGCAAAATGACAAAGTGTTTATCGCCAGCACGAATAACCTAAAAACGATCAACGGTAGAAAGTTCATGCTTCAGCATGGCTCGCATCCTAATCGTGAGCTGCAAAAAGACTGGGATAAATACGGTCCGGACGCTTTTGACATCGAAGTACTAGAGAAGGTTGAGAAGAAAGACCATCCGTATTTTGATGGGAAGGATGTACTGGAAAAACTCGAAGATAAATGGATGAAAAAGCTGGCGCCATATGGGGATCGAGGCTATCACGTACAAAAAGATCCGTCCTAGTCTTGTCGATCATCCAGCATGCGGAAGCGCTCCAAGTGATCCCACAAGCCTTCCTTTTGCAAGATCTGGAATTGTTTTTCGCCAAGTAAATCAAAATGTGGGAAGGGTGCACGGTTATGAATGTAGACAGGATCGAGTCCATTGGCAAGGCACCAGTCTGTCAGTAATGAATAATTGGCACAGCCCACTTTTGTAACGGTTTTGATGCCGGGAAACCGTGAGTCTAGCCAATAGTGGGTGAGAAACGCCAATTCGCCTCGACTAACGGCTTGCTTCCAACGGTTCAGTTCGTCTCGTGTAATCCCAAATGCCACTCTTCTTCATCCTTTGCAAAGCGGTCGTGTTTCTCACTCATTAATAGCATGGAATTGTATAAACGTCAAAAAGACAGTTCTCCTCGGGGGCACTTCACCGTTGGAAACTGTCTTTTTGTGTTTGGTTGCTTACCGAACTCCTGTTGGAAGCTGAGGCGGAATGTAATTCAACTCTTCATCCGCGGTGATGTAATCCGTGTGGACCATGAGGAGCAAATAGCGTTTGCCGGTTTGCGGATCGCTGAGAATGATGTGGTCGCGGCCAGCTGTTTCGAGGACGCCACGGAAAATTTTGGCGTTCCATTGGCTGTTGTTTTCAAACGTTTGGTACACCGTAATGACTTTGCCGCGATTCAGGCGAAGGATGTTTTCGATGTACGATTCTTCTAGCACTTGCCCAGGAGTAATGGGCGTTCCCGGAATCCAGGCTCCGCTTGGCTGCATCGGAACCAGTTGAGGTTGCTGCTGCTGAATCATCTGCTGCTGTTGTTGAGGCATGCCGTATGGATACTGTGCGGATGGGTACATGTCGTAGCCGTATTGTTGTTGAGGGAAACCAGTGTAAGGCATTTGTTGACTCATGATGAACTCGCTCCTTTATCTATCTAATCCTTTTAGTAGACGCGTGGACAATCTGCTGGTGTTGGAACGAAGAAGCAGTGTGCCTTATAGCGACCGGAGTTTTGTTGATCCCACCAGGTAGCTGGACAGTTTCCGGCAGGACGGTAAAACCACAATGCGTTGCTCGCAGGGCGGGTTTTCTCTCCGTTGACTGCGCGCTGTGCCAGTCGTCTGTCTTTTTCCCTGGCCCGTTGATAGAAATACGGCTTCTGGATCGCTTCGAATCCTCCCGGAGATTGATAGACCATGTCACGCATGCTGCGAATGTTTTTGAAGTCAAGGCAGTTACCTAAAATCCGATTTACCCCAACGTTGCCAACCATCAGCATGCCCAACTCACCTTCACCCTCAGCCTCGGCCCGAATCAGTCTGGCAAGCATATCGACATCACTGGAGTTCGCTTTGATGACGGCCATTGCTTCACCTCCTTCCACAAAAATCACAATAACAATATATGGGCGAATAATAGATTGGTGATTGGCCCAATAAATTTTTCATCAAGTTGACGTTGACGTAAACGGAAGTTACAATCATTTTATTCGGTAAATTGTGAATTTTATAAAAGTAAGTAAGGAGCGCTGGACATGAGCAGAGAAGGAATACCGAAGGATGAATCGTGGACCATCTCTGATCTCGCTCAACAATTGGATGTCAGCACCAGAACGATTCGGTACTACGAGGAGCTCGGCTTGATTTTCCCCAGTCGGACAGAGAAGGGAAGCAGGTACTACAACCGAAAGGATCGTGCCAGGCTGCGACTCATTCTGCGAGGAAAGCGATTCGGATTTTCGTTGGATCAGATCCGCGAGATGATTGAGCTGTTCGGCGAGGACCGTACAGGTCGTGCGCAGCTTTTGCGAACGATTGAGTACGGCAACCAAAAGCTGGCTGAGATCGACGAGAAAATCATGGAACTCCGACAACTGAGAGAAGACATTCTCGTCTACAAGCAAAACTTTGAACAAAAATTGCTTGAAGAAAATGAGGAGGAGAAACGATGAACGTATCAGCTCTGCTCGCAGCAAACGGAAGGAAATACCCTGACAAATCCGCGCTGATTGCAGGAGATGTAGAGGTCAGCTTTTCCCAGTGGGACACACGCTCTACTCAGTGGGCTTGCCATTTGCAAGAGCTTGGCATCGGGCAAGGGGATCGGGTTGTCATGTTGATGCCAAATTGCCCGGACTTTGCCATTTTTTACGTCGCCGTCATTCGCAGTGGTGCCCTCGTCGTTCCGATCAATGCGCGCTCAACCCAAGAAGAAGTAAGACATATATGTGAACATGCCGGTGCAAAGGCACTTCTTGTTCATGATGCCCTCGTGCCTATCGTGAATGAGTGGGTCCTCCAAACGCCACAGCTTATGGCAATCAAAACAGGTGCGAGCCAAGGGATTTGGCATGGAATCGCTGACTGGGATGCCAAGGTCTTTTCTTTTGATAAAATGAATGCGCTTTCTTTGTGGCCGTATTTGGCGAACATGAACGAAGATAGCGAGGTCAGCATCCTGTATACATCTGGCACGACTGGACGGCCTAAAGGGGTGCTGTATACACATAGAAGCTTATTGACTGTCGCGAAAATGATGTCGATTGAACTGACGATGTCACATCGTTCACGAATTTTGCATTTGATGCCGCTGAGTCATTCGGCTCCCCTTCATCTCTTTTTCATTGCAGGGCTCATGCTTGGCGCCACTCAGGTAATGGCCCTGACCTTCTCGCCGCAGCTTCTTTTGGATTTGGTGCAGCAGCATCGGATTACGCATTTCTTCGGAGCGCCAGTGGCGTATTTGTTGACGATGAAGCACCCAGAGTTTGCGGCATACGATTTGTCTTCCATCGAATATTGGATGTATGGCGGGGCTCCGCTGTCCAAAGAGATGGCTTCGCTCATGGAAGGAGCTTATGGACGCGATAAACTGGCGTGCGTATACGGCTTGACGGAGGCAGGGCCTACCGGAATGTGTCTCTTGCACCGAGAGCATCCAGACAAAATCGGCAGTATAGGCAATCGTGGTGTATTGTTCGTCGAAATGGAGGTTGTAGACGAGCGAGGAGAGAAATGCGCCATTGGCGAAGCCGGTGAAATTCGCTTGCGTGGAGAAGGGACAATGAAAGGATACTACAACAATCCAGAGGCTACAGCAGAAACCGTACGCGATGGTTGGGTGTACACTGGCGATATTGCACGTGTGGATGAGGATGGATTTCTGTGGATGATTGATCGCAAAAAAGACGTGATGATTACGGGCGGGGTAAATGTCTACCCGAAGGAAATCGAGCAACTGTTAGAGCGTCATCCGTCGATTGGAGAGGTAGCTGTTGTAGGTTTGCCGCATCCTGAGTGGGGCGAGACGGTTACGGCCTATGTGGTGCTGAAACCAGGAGTCGATACCAGTCGAGAGTGGCTAGAGGAAATCCAAGGCTCTTTGCGTGGTCATCTAGCCGATTACAAGCTCCCTCGACAGGTGAATATCGTTCCTGCACTACCGCGGAACACGAGCGGAAAAGTCCTGAAGCATGTGTTGCGTGATGTCAGTTCCCAAAAGGAAGTGGAACTGCGATGAGTGATTTGCAAACGAGCATTGATCAACGAACATACAGCGACAATATCCCCCATCCGCGCGCACCACTGGCACAAAATTTTTTCAAAGCAGATCCTAACCTCGATTACTTGCTGGAACGTTATCTCCCTGCTTCCATGCATGAATGGGCCAGACAGCAGTTGAGCTGGTTAGGGGCGCAAGTAGCGGGACCCATCGATGAACGTGCCGCCTATACAGACAGAGAAGGCAAGCCGAGATTGCGCAAGTACAATCGGTTGGGTGAGGATATTTCTGAGATCATTACCAATGAAGGCTACAAGGAAACAGTAGCAGAAGTTTACGGAGCAGGCATCGTCAGCTACTTGTATCAAGACATTCCTAAGCTGGGGAGAAAAGCACCGTACAGCTATTCCTTTTTCATGGGCTATCTCGTGAGTCAGTCTGAGCCGGGCTTCTATTGCCCTGTCACCTTGTCGATGTCAGCCGCTTATTTGATTGATCGTTACGGCAGCGAAGAACAGAAGGAGCAGTACCTGACAGGACTGACCTCTCGCGATCGCACTCGCTTGTATGAGGGAGCTACTTGGCTGACGGAGAGACAGGGCGGTTCGGATGTCGGTGCGAATTTGACTGTAGCAGAGCCAGTAGCAGGTCAACCGGGTGTGTACCGACTGACGGGAGAAAAGTTTTTTGCGAGCAATGCTGGAGCATTTGTTGCAACTGTTTTGGCGAGAATCGATGAGGAGAAACCGGGGACAAAAGGGCTCGGACTGTTTTTGGTGCCTTGGATAAAGCCTGACAACGAACGCAATCACATCCAGGTCCGCCGCTTGAAAGACAAGCTGGGCGTCAACGCCGTACCATCTGCGGAGATACTGTTGAACGGAGCAGAGGGCTATTTGATCGGGGAGCCGAAGAACGGCTTCAAGTACATGGCAGAAGCCCTGAACCTCTCTCGCATATGCAACGCGATTGCCTCGATTGGGATCATGCGTCGAGCTTTTTACGAAGCGAGGTATTATGCCGAGCAACGTCGTGCATTCGGGAATCCAATCGATCAGTACCCGATGGTAAAAGAAATGCTGGTGAGCCTCTTATTGGATACGGAGGTTAGCACGGGTGCGGTGTTTGATATGATTGCTGTTTATGATCGCTTGCAGTCTAATTCCGCTAGCAAAGAGGATAACGCGCTTGCTCGCCTGCTGATTCCTTTGCTGAAATACCGGACTGGGGAAGAGGCTGTCAAATCGACCCATACCGCAATCGAAATTCATGGCGGTAACGGCTATATCGAGGAATACGTGACGCCGCGTCTGTTGCGTGATGCGCAAGTTTTGACCGTATGGGAAGGCACCTCGAATATACTTGCACTCGATATTTTGCGTGTGATGCAAAAAGAAAACAGCCATGAAGTGTTTAGCAGATTGCTTCGGGAGCGCATTGCTGGCTGGAAGCATGCCTTTTCACAGCCGTACACCGAGTTGATTCGGACAGAACTGGCCATCCTGGAGGAGAATATCGCCTATCTCATGCAACAGACCCACGATTATATCACGTACAAATTAAAAACACTCGCAGACCATATGGTAGATTTGTACACCTTATCATGCATCGTCAGTGAAGCAGAGGATCAGGTGACAAGCGAGGGAAATGCCCGCAAATACATTTTGGCAAAGCTGTATGCCGAAAAGCATTTCCATTCACAAGAAAAGCGGGGGATTCAAGCCGATTCTTTGCTGGATGTACAGTTCTTTACCCAACTGATGGAGTATCAGTCTGTCAGCGTTGAAGAGTGGGCCCAACAGTCCGCTATTGTTCCGACCCGATAATCAAAAAGCGCCTTCAGACCACTTATTAGAGGTGGCGAAGGCGCTTTTGATTTTTACGCGTACCGCTTGCGGCGCATACTCCAAATAAACCAGATCGCAGCAACCCCTGTTGCGATCGCCAGCAGCGTGATCTCAAAGTATTCATCGATCAGAACCTTGGCGTGTTTTCCGTATAAATAAAACAAGGTGCCGATCAAATAAAACTTCAATCCCCGCCCGATGATCGCATAAAACATGAGCTTGGTTAGCGAGTAATTGAATACGCCAGAAAGCACAGTGAAAACCTTAAAAGGAATGGGGGTAAAAGCTCCGATCAGTACGGCAGCATCCCCGTTTTTTGCGAATTTTTCCGTCGCAACGATCACCCATTTTTCAGGGAGAAGCTTGTGCAAAAGTGGTTTTCCTAGCCATCTCCCCAAAAAAAATCCGATGGGAGCGCCGAGGACGGAAGCAGTAAAGGCTACTGTCGCAAACTGAATCGCTGAGCCTGGATCGAGCAGACTCATCGCAATTTGCATAAAAAACGGAGGAATCGGACTAATAAATGAGTCCAAAAATGCCATAGCAACAAGTCCCCACATCCCATATTGCATGAATAGCTGTGTGATATGTTCGAGCATGAGCATCTCCTTACAAGGTTTTTTCTATTGTAGCTATCCTATGCCAGTTTGTCCAAAGAAAGACCACAACTGGAGTTAGATGTAAGTGGCCCAATGAGCTTATCCTATGTCGAATATTGGTAATGAAGTCCTTGTTTTTTCATTGACGCTAGGAAAGATTATCCACTAAAATGTAGGGAAACAGGACAAACATCATGGGAGGAACCAATGAAAACATTGGGTTCGGGAAAAGTCGTTTTCTATGCGCCAAACGGGACTAACTTGCAATTGTCAGGGGAAATTGACGTACGTGGTGATCGGGTATCCATAACAGAAATTATCTATTTTAATGGCCAACCAAACGGAGCGCGCGAAACGAATTTGCCACTCGCGCAAACGGTGATTTACTGGGAGCCAGAAGTATACGAACAGATCGGATATGAAGAACAATAAGAATAATTGCGATTCCAAGCCCTGTCTCTTGCAGGGTTTTTTCGCGTATGGCAGTGAATCTGCCAGCACCTCGGGCTATAGCCGATGTCCCAGTATTGTGTTATGATGTGGGATGGAATTTACGTATGGTACAAGGAGTGATCCTTATGATCGATTCTATATTGGAACGTGCTCTCGCAGGTGAACGTCTGGGTCTCGAAGACGGTCTGGCTTTGTTTGCGAGCAATGAAATCGAGAAGATCGGACATTACGCCAATCTGGTCATGCAAAAGCATCATCCAGAGCCGATTGCGACTTTTGTTATTAGCCGCAACGTCAATTACACGAACGTATGTGACACCTATTGCCGTTTTTGTGCTTTTTATCGAGCGCCAGGCTCTTCGGAAGGATACGTTCTACCCAGAGAGACTATTTTCCAAAAAATTCAGGAGACCGTAGACGTAGGCGGTACGGAAATCTTGATGCAAGGCGGTACCAATCCTGACCTGAAGCTGGATTATTACACCGACCTGTTGCGCGCGATCAAGCAACGCTTCCCGCAGATTACGATGCACTCTCTGTCTGTAGCGGAAGTGATGAAAATCGCGGAAGTTTCCAACATGTCTGTCGAGGAAGTGCTGAAAGAACTGAAGGCAGCGGGTCTCGATTCCTTGCCGGGAGCGGGTGGCGAAATCCTCGATGATCGTACACGTCGGAAGATTTCCCGATTGAAAGGTTCTTGGACTGACTGGATTGATACTCAGAAAGCCGCACACCGTGCAGGCTTGCCTGGTACAGCGACCATGGTAATTGGTTTTGGAGAAGAGATGGAGGAGCGCGTGCTTTCTCTGTTGCGCATCCGCGATGCACAAGATGAAACAGGCGGCTTCAAAGCGTTTATCGTCTGGACCTTCCAGCCAGATAACACTAACATGAAGGCTGTCAACAACAC
Source organism: Brevibacillus sp. FIR094 (assembly GCF_050477165.1). NCBI lineage: Bacteria > Bacillati > Bacillota > Bacilli > Caryophanales > Paenibacillaceae > Brevibacillus > Brevibacillus sp. FIR094. Next base: position 113,006 of record NZ_JBEAES010000013.1, read on the forward strand.
GCCAGAGGAATACTTGAAAACATTGGCAATCAGCCGCCTTATGCTGGATAACATTGAAAACTTCCAATCTTCCTGGGTGACGATGGGCCCGCATTACGGTCAGCTTTCTCTCTCTTACGGAGCGAATGATTTCGGTCAAACGATGATGGAAGAAAATGTTGTTTCCGCAGCGGCATGTACGTACAAGGTTAACACGAACCAAATTTTGGAGCTCATTCGCGGCGCAGGCAAAATCCCTGCACAGCGCAACACACAGTATGACACTCTGCGCGTTTTCAAAGACGGCGAGATGGCAGAACGTGATTTTGTCATGCAAAACTAAATAACCGAAAAACGCTTCTCTGCCCCCTCCTAACAAAGGGAAACCGACAGGGAAGCGTTTTTTGGTATTTTAATCAGGAAGTTTTTACCTGCAACCTTCCCTGAGTTTCCAACCGTTTAAAAGTATATCGCTCCTGACGGGACATATACTGTAACTACAATGGCGGTTGGGGGGATGGTTATGCAGACGTTTCGCGTATTGCTGGAGAATGTCCCTGAGCATTGTGACACGTATCGAGCTATCGTAAATGAGATGACGGAGCGGGTCAACACTGCACCGGTGCGCATTACATACAGGGAGCAAGAAGAGAACGGATACCTCTTGTTCTACTTTCAAAGCTGGTGTGAGACTGAGTATGACGCGCAGACTATCGAGTGGGCGAGAGCCTTCGTTGCTCTTACATTAGCCGAATGGGTCATTCAGGTGAAGGAACCGAAAATTATGGAGGAAATGGCCGCTGACTTACTCGCTGCCGAACAGATGGAGACCGAGTGGGCAGAGATTTTTCCTTATATTCAACGCATGTGCCAAGAAGTCGAGCTTGCTGATAGGGACCTGTTAACAGCTACGACACGCAAGGCAAACGTATATCGCAAAGTTTTTACCTATCTGGAGTGGGAGAGAACGATCAACGTCCTGGGCTTCGTCCGGTTTCGACTACAGGAGCATTGGAACGAGCTATTCGAACTCGTGGAAACTGGCATTGATGAATATCTGGAAGACAAGCAATACCAAGAGTTTGTCGAGCTGTTGCGCTATTTCATCGCTGTACAGGAAACGAAGCAGGAAGTCGTTCATGTCGTTCCTAGTGTGGACAAACCTTTCCATCTTTATGACAAAAAAGGGGATCGTCTTTGGCTTGAACAGTTGGATACCGTGCTGAACATGGACGAACAAAAATGTAGGGACGAGGATTATTTGGTCAGTGCTTTGGTTACACTGGCTCCTGAGAGTATCGTGCTCCATATGGCATCGGAAAAGCCAGGGCTTGCACAGACGATCCGCAGTATTTTTGACAGTCGGCTCGTTACTTGCCACTCTTGTTCGCTTTGCTTATCCGAGCGACGTGTACTTGACGGGAATAATCCCTCTAAACTATAATAGCAACAACAACTTTACATCGCTTATAAATACGATGAGAAGGACACGGACAATAGTAAGGACGCTCTAGAGAGGCGGGCCATAGGCTGGAAGCTCGCTGCGAACTGTTATTGATCTACCACCTTCGAGTAGCTACCGGGAACGAAGCGTAGGCTTTTACTATCGGTATGCCGGTTAAATACCGTTACATGGAATGAGGAGTCTGTTTTGGTGAACAGACTTGAAGTAGGGTGGTACCGCGAGAACACACTCGTCCCTTTTTGGGATGAGTGTTTTTTTATTTTCTCAACCAAACAAGATACAGGAAGGAAGAATCCACAGTGGCACAAATTCATGTTACTTTCCCAGATGGAGCCGTTCGTCAATACGACGCTGGGATTACTATCGAAGACATCGCAGGCTCCATTAGCTCTAGCCTGAAGAAAAAGGCAGTAGCTGGTAAAAAAGATGGCAAGGTTGTCGATCTGTACACAGAGCTTACAGATGACGCAGCGATTGAAATCGTTACCCTCGATTCTGCTGACGGATTGGAAGTATACCGCCACAGTACGGCTCACTTGCTCGCTCAAGCGGTAAAACGCATTTACGGCGCTGAAGTGAAGTTCGGTATCGGTCCTGTGATTGAAGATGGCTTCTACTACGACATGGATATTCCAGTATCTCTTTCCCCAGAGGATTTGGGCAAAATCGAAGCAGAAATGGAAAAAATCGTGAAGGAAGACCTGCCGATTCGCCGCAAAGTCGTAAGCCGTGAAGAAGCAACTGCGATTTTCCAAGAGATGAACGATCACCTGAAGCTGGAGCTGATTCGCGACCTGCCAGAGGATGCGACTATCACGATGTATGAGCAAGGCGAATTTTTCGACCTCTGTCGTGGTCCGCACTTGCCGTCCACTGGCTTCATCAAAGCATTCAAGCTGATGAGCGTGGCAGGTGCATACTGGCGCGGAAAAGCAGAAAACCAAGTTCTGCAACGCGTATACGGTACAGCTTGGCCGAAAAAAGCAGACATGGATGAATATCTGCACTTCATCGAAGAAGCGAAAAAGCGCGATCACCGCAAATTGGGTAAAGAACTGGGACTGTTCATGTTCTCCGAGGAAGCACCAGGTATGCCGTTCTACCTGCCAAAAGGCTTCACTGTTCGCAATGAGCTGGAGCAATTCTCCCGCCGTCTGCAACAATTGGCACAATACACAGAAGTGCGCTCTCCGTTCCTCATGAACGAGCGTCTCTGGAAAGAATCCGGTCACTGGGATCATTACAAAGAGAACATGTACTTCTCTGAAGTAGACAACGCGACTTACGCCTTGAAGCCAATGAACTGCCCAGGTCACATGCTGATCTATAAAAACGAAATGCATTCCTATCGCGACCTACCGATCCGTTACTCCGAGTTCGGGCAAGTTCACCGCCATGAGTACTCCGGGGCATTGAACGGAATGCTGCGGGTGCGCACCTTCTGCCAGGATGACGCGCACGTATTTGTCCGTCCTGATCAGATCGCGAGCGAAATCAAAGGCATGATCACTTTGATTGACAGCATCTACAAGGTATTTGGATTCGAATACAGTGTGGCTCTGTCCACTCGTCCGGAAGATTCCATGGGCTCTGATGAGCTGTGGGAAGCAGCAGAAAGCTCTCTGAAAACAGTGTTGGATGAGCTCGGTATGGCATATGAAATCAAAGATGGAGACGGTGCGTTCTACGGACCGAAGATCGACTTCCAAATTACCGACGCGCTGAAACGCCGTCACCAATGTGGAACGATCCAGCTGGACTTCCAGATGCCTGAGAAATTCGACCTGACTTATGTTGGTCAAGACAACGAGAAGCATCGCCCAGTTGTCCTGCACCGTGCGATGTACGGCTCTATGGAGCGCTTCATTGGAATCCTGATCGAGCACTACGCAGGTGCATTCCCGATTTGGCTGACTCCAATCCAAGCACGCATCATGAACATCAGCGAAGTGCACATGCCATATGCAGAACAAGTAAGAGAAAAGCTGCAACAAGCTGGCATTCGTGTAGAGTTGGATGGCCGCAATGAGAAAATCGGCTACAAAATTCGTGAAGCACAAGTTGAAAAAATCCCGTACATGCTGGTCATCGGTGAAAAAGAGGTGGCTGACGGTACATTGTCCGTTCGCAAACGCGGAGTGGGCGATGAAGGCGCGATGACAGTGGATGCGTTTGTAGAGAAAATCCGCGCTGAAATCAATGAAATGAAGTAAAAGCGTATAGAAGTAAAGCCGCCCTGAAGTTTTGGGCGGCTTTTTTCATTATACGTTTATTTGGAAAAAAGAACGGGAAAAGAATGTAGGGTAATTATAGATATGGACATCAAGAAGAACTGCGGGGGATACGTATGCGGGTAAGCATCAAGCAAAGACTGATAGCAGCATTTCTTGCTATTATTTTAATCCCGATTGGAGTGATTAGCTCATTTGTCTATGTCAAAATGGAGGAGAGAATTCATACTTATTTTAAAGAGTCCACGACAAAAGAAGTGGCTCAAGTAGACAACGCGATTAACCTGCATTTCGACTCGATTCGTGAAAACGTAAACCTGATAGCAGGTAGTCCTTTATTAAAAAGTGCAAATAACACCATCACGACGTATATGGACAAACCAACCAAAACCAAGCATACGCCACTGCAAAATGGCGGAGTAGAGGCGGCCATTTTTCAAGATTTCCTGCGATTTGTCGATTCTCATCCGAATACTGCATTTATTTATTTAGCGACAAAATACGGAGGATACATACAATGGCCGACAGATGATGTCATTCCGAATTACGATCCGCGTACAAGGGATTGGTACAAAACCCCAATGGAGAATCCCGGAAAAGTGATCACGACAGATCCGTATCTCTATTTGGGCGACAACAGTATCGTGATCAGTAACGTGACGATGCTTACGGATGACAAGGGTGAACCACTGGGTGTTGTTGGACTGGATGTGAATTTAAAAGGGCTAACCGACATTTTGAAAGAAATTAAGATCGGGAAAACGGGTTATCTCATGCTGGTTGGCAAAGACGGAACGATTTTGGCTAATCCCAAGAACCCCGAGCTCAATTCGAAAAACCTGAAAGATACACAAATTCCTGAATTGGCTGCTATCGCAGAGAATACCGCAAGTAGCTTTGCGGTCACGATGAACGATACCGAGTATTTGGCTAACGTCTTTACTTCAGACAAAACTGGCTGGAAATATATTTCGTTTATCGAAAAAGCTGAGCTCTCTGCTGAAGCCAATCAAATCGGTTTCATCATCGGGGCATTGAGCCTTTTGTTTGCCTTACTAGCGGTTGTCGCATCCGTTCTTTTCTCGCACAAATTCACCAAGCCATTGCTTGCCATTGTTGACCAGATTGCACAGATTGGACGTGGTGACTTTACTGGTGAATTGCCCAAAAATCTTTTGGAAAGAAAAGACGAAATTGGCATGCTTGGTCAGAGTATTCAGGTGATGCAAGTATCCATCCAAGGACTCATTCGGGAAGTCCAAAAAGCGGTTAACACACTCTCTACTTCATCAGACAACATATCGGTTCGCTTGGCAGACAATGTAGATACTACGAACAAGATTTCTACTACGATACAGGAAGTAGCGAGCGGGGCGCAAAATCAGCTCAGAGGTACGGAAGAATCCGCAAGAGCGATGGAAGAAATGTCGATCGGCATCCAACGGGTGGCGGAAACCACCTCGATCATCTCGGAATCATCTACATGTACGGCGGATGAAGCACAGCTAGGAAACCAGTCCATCCAAAAAGCTATCCAGCAAATGGACTCCATCCGTGGCTCTGTGGAACATTCCGTATCCGTAGTCAAGCAATTGGGTGAGCGATCCAAAGAAATTGTGCAAATCATTGACGTGATTACGGGAATTGCTTCCCAAACGAATCTGCTTGCTCTCAATGCAGCCATCGAAGCTGCCCGTGCGGGAGAGCATGGACGAGGTTTTGCAGTCGTAGCAGATGAAGTGAGAAAACTCGCTGAACAATCGGATGAGTCTGCTCGACAAATCGCCAACCTCATTCAGGAGATCCAAACAGATACGACCATGGCGGTCAACTCGATGGATTCAGTCAACCAAGATGTTCAGGATGGATTGTCTACCGTACTGGAGTCAGGAGAAGCCTTCCAACGCATCTTGCAAGAAATTCGACAGATAACGGATCAAATTCAGGAGGTATCTGCTGTCTCTGAGCAGATGTCCGCCGGATCGGAACAAGTAGCAGCATCTGTAGACGAGACTGCCCAAATTGCAAGGATTTCAGCGCACAATGCTGAAAATCTGGCTGCTTCCTCCAAAGGTCAATTGGCCACTATGGAAGAGTTTTCCGTTTCATTTGAATCCTTGAATCAGATGGCTCGTGAACTGGAAAGAATGATCAGTAAGTTTAAAATATAAGAATGCATAACGGAAAGAGTACGAATGTCGGGAGGTATTCGTACTCTTTTTTTGCAAAAGTGGACCCATTTATGAAATAATGTGCTGTTTGCGTTTGAAAATTTGGCTATTTCGATTTATGATAATAGACTGGTACTAAGTCGAAATGCGGTATGATAGTAATGATGAATGTCTATATAGATAAAAGGAGAGTGAACATCTATGCCAGATAAAGTGCTTGATTTACGGAACCGTCCTCTCCGAGATTTACGAATATCTGTCACCGATAAATGTAATTTTCGATGTCGTTATTGTATGCCTTCCGAAATTTTTGGACCGGATTTTGAGTTTTTGCCGCAAAGCAAGTTGCTGACCTTTGAGGAGATTACCCGTTTGACCCAGATTTTTACTTCACTTGGGGTCGGGAAAATCCGCATTACCGGCGGAGAGCCATTAATGCGCAGAAATCTGCCTGAATTGATTCGAATGATACGTGAAGTAGAAGGCGTTCAAGATATTGCGATGACGACCAACGGTTCTCTCTTGTCCCGCCATGCGCAAGCACTAAAAGAAGCAGGTTTGGATCGGGTCACGGTTAGCCTGGACAGCTTGGATAATGAGCGCTTTGGGATGTTGAACGGAAGAGGCTATCAGGTCGATGCCGTGCTGGAAGGGATTCGTGTAGCGGCAGATGTCGGGCTTACGATCAAGATCAACATGGTGGTACAACGCGGAGTTAATGATCAAGATATTTTGCCGATGGCACGGTACTTCCGTGAGCAAGGGCACACCCTTCGATTTATTGAATTCATGGATGTGGGAAACAGTAACGGTTGGCGGCTGGATCAAGTCGTACCTTCCCGTGAAATTGTGCGCATGATCCATGAAGAGATGCCTTTGGTAGCGACTGAAGCGAACTACTATGGAGAGGTGGCTTCTCGCTATCGCTATGAGGGATCGGACCAGGAGATCGGGTTGATCTCATCGGTGACCCAAGCTTTTTGTTCCACTTGTACGCGAGCTCGCCTGTCGGCAGAAGGGAAATTGTACAACTGTCTCTTCGCTTCATCCGGAGATGATTTGCGCGAACCAGTCAGGGATGGACGCACGGATGAAGAGATTCGCGAGCTGATACGTGCAATCTGGGAGCAGCGGGATGTCCGCTACTCGGAGGAACGACTAAGCGAAACGCCTGGTCTCGCCAAGCGTGAAAAGGTCGAAATGTCCCATATCGGGGGATAATTAGGTATGAGCCTTGACAAAACCCAAGCTACCCTGTAATATAAATTGCGTGTATAAACACTTCATACTTCGAGAACAAGCAGAGGCGCACAGCTTCTCACCTGAGTCGACGTCGTATACGACTGTTGACAGGTAACTCTTACGCAAAGATCCTCGGATCTGATGAAATTGCTTAGGTGAGATATGTGCGGGCGCAGATTGCGTTCGCACATTTTTGTTCCTTCTCGAAATTGACGGGGGTGGCAAGTATTAGCAAGGATCAAATGTTAATTAACGAAGCGATCCGTGCCCGTGAAGTCCGTTTAATCGGTGCAGACGGGAGCCAATTGGGAGTCGTACCCTTTAGGGAAGCGTTGCGCATTGCCCAGGAAGCTGAATTGGATCTGGTAAACGTTGCTCCTACAGCCAAGCCGCCTGTATGCCGTATCATGGACTATGGAAAGTTCAAATACGAGCAGGCGAAAAAGGAAAAAGAAGCGCGTAAAAACCAGAAGATCATCGAGCTGAAAGAAGTGCGTTTTTCTTCTAACATCGAGGAGCACGATTTTCAAACAAAGCTTCGCAACGTCCGCAAGTTCTTGGAGGATCAACACAAGGTGAAGTGTACGATCCGTTTCCGTGGACGTGAAATCACCCACTCCGAAATTGGACTAGGCGTTATGGAACGTGTTGCTGCACAGTGTGAAGATCTCGCTACGCCTGAGCGCAAGCCGAAGATCGAGGGCCGCAGCATGATCATGATTCTGGCTCCGAAAGCGGAAAAGTAAGATAGTAGTTTAGACAGGAGGATTTTTCAGATGCCTAAAATGAAAACCAACAAGGCTGCTGCGAAACGTTTCAAAAAGACTGGAAGCGGCCAATTGAAGCGCGACCGCGCATTTGGTAGCCACTTGTTCGCTAACAAAACGACAAAAGCAAAACGCCACCTGCGTAAAGCTGCACTCGTTTCCAAAGGCGATCAAAAACGTATTGAGCAAATGCTCACTTACCTGTAAGTTTTTCTTTAATACACACCATTACGCAGCATGAGCTCCCTAAGCGCCTAGTAGTAGGCCGCCATGCTGGAAAGACCAGGAGGAGTTTAGTATGCCAAGAGTAAAAGGTGGCATTGTTACACGCCGTCGTCATAAGAAAATCCTGAAGCTGGCGAAAGGATACTTCGGTTCCAAACATCGCCTGTTTAAATCCGCTAATGCGCAGGTAATGAAATCCCTGCTGTACGCATACCGCGACCGTCGTCAAAAGAAACGTGATTTCCGCAAACTGTGGATCACTCGTATCAACGCGCAAGCTCGCATGAACGGTCTGTCCTACAGCCGTTTGATGCACGGCCTGAAAGTTGCTGGCATCGAAGTTAACCGCAAAATGCTGGCTGACTTGGCTGTTAACGACAAAGCTGCGTTCAACGAACTGGCAACAGTTGCAAAAAGCAAACTGAACGCTTAATTTTTGAATAGAAGAGCCGATCTTCCCGGTTGAGGGCAAGGTCGGCTTTTTTGTTGTGGTCTAGATAGTGGTAGAAATCAGAACGTAGATAGGGAAGTTTGCGTCAAAGAAAAAACAACCGAGATCACATTCGGTTGTTTTTTCTATTTGTATTCAACAAATGATTCGCTGTCGAATGGCGTCCGCTACACCTTGTGCGCGATTTTGCACACCGAGCTTTTTTAAGGCCGACTTGATGTAATCCTGCACGGTAAACTCACTTATTCCCATCCAGTCCGCCATCTCCTTGACGCTTTCGCCCCATGACATCCGCTGCATGACTTCGACTTCTCGGCGTGAGAGCTTGACGGTTTTAGGGCGAAGGGAGTCGGTTGCCAATACTTTGCCCAGCATCAGACAGTATGCGCTCAAAGATTGTACCAATTGTTGGTTGATGCCAGAACAGCCATCCTGATGCCAGGAAATACCGGCGTAGCCGAGTACGTTAGGCCCATAGCTGATGGGGAGAATGAGCGCATAAGGGGCGTTGTACACTAAATTGGGCGGGAACTGACGGATTGCCTCAGAATCTAGCAGTACGGCTTTTTGTTCACGGATCGCACGCTGGATAAGGGGCATGTTGCGCATGTCCACTCGTATATCGCGTATGGAGCATAACTCTTGGTCAAGGATCGACCATAGTCCCTCACCCATTTGACTGAGCGTCGAGTAATTGCACAGAATGGCTCCCATGAAAGGAAAGAGATCCACGAAGCCGCGTACAGCAAGCACTAGTTTCTCCTCGTAAAATGCGGTTTCTTCGATTCGATCGATGTACATGTTCAGCTCTGGACTGACCATGGAGTGATTGCCACCTCCATTTGAGTGATGAACACCCCCTGATTTTTGGGGATATGAACGACCGTTCAGCCTGACCTATAATCAACCTACAGCGCCTTCATTTTATCAAACGGCTGATCTGAGCGTAAAGAATGGAATTGGTATAAATTAACAATTTTATGACTTCTTTCATTCATTCGGAATAGAGGGCGTATGAGAAATAAGAAAGGTTGGATGGGGATGAGGAATGGTTTTGTTTCGACCAGCCAAAAAGGATTGAATCAGGAGCTACTGCCGTATCAATTGTATCAAAAAGCGAAGAGATACGGCATTTGGAACCCGCAGGACATTGATTTTACGCAAGACCGCGAAGATTACGCGAATATGAATCCGGAGCAGAAGGAAGAAACCTTGGGACGAATTGCTGGTTTTCTTGGTGGGGAAGAGGCAGTCACCCTCGATCTTTTGCCTTTGATCATGGTTATTGCCGAGGAAGGGCGATTGGAGGAAGAAATGTATTTGACGACCTTCCTCTTTGAAGAGGCCAAGCATACAGAGTTTTTCCGATTGGTTCTCGACAACATCGGCGAGTCAGGAGACTTGCATCATTTGCACGATGATGTGTACAAGCGAATTTTCCATGAGATCTTGCCGAATGCACTCAATCGTCTGCTGACGGATAAATCCCCCGAAGCCATCGCAGAAGCTTCGACTGTCTACAATATGTTTGTGGAAGGCGTTCTCGCAGAGACAGGCTATTATGCGTTTTACGAAGCACTCAGCAAAACGGGGCTCATGCCTGGTTTAATGCAAGGAATTGGGTATTTGAAAACAGACGAATCGCGACACATTAGCTACGGAACATTTCTGCTGCAGAGATTGATCTGTGAGCATCCCCATATTTACGATGTCATTGCCAAAAAGATGGATGAGCTGGCTCCAATGGCAAGTCATTTATACGACTGGATGGATGATCGACAAGGGGTGAGTGCATTCGGAGTGAAGGTTGCTGATTTGGAGCAGTTTGCGAAAAAGCAACTGAGTGTGCGCATGGAGGTACTTGCTCGAGCGAAAGGACAGACGATGGAAGAGCTGTATAAGCATACAAGAACCGCTGTCGATGTGTAAGAAATAAGGCGCGGCATTACGTTATGGAACTAGGCTCGGGGCCTAAAAAGGAATCCGCCCAAGGTCTGAGTAAAAAACAACCTTCCGTCCGTGTTTAACAGCCTGGCTAAACGCTTAAAATAAAGCCATAAGAGGAAAACATTGGATAGGAGAGAGAGTAAAATGAAAAAACAAAAGTGGATGATGATGGGAATTACAGCAGTTGTTTGTTCAGCGATGGTCGTGCCAGGAGCGTTTGCAAAAGAGAAAGATGACGCAAATTCCGTGACGAATGCTTTCTTCGCCCCTGCTCCGTACACGACGGCTACCGCTCCAGTAGTCCAGAAAACAGATGCCGTGACAGGCACGCAAAAAACAGGAACTGCATTTATTTTCGCTCCAAATGTAAACGAAAAAGAAGAAAACTAATGGGGTTAAAGCATCCGTACAGGATGCTTTTTCTTTGTGGAAAATGATTCCGTCTCAAGTCTGAGAAAAAAACAATCTTTCGTCCGTGTCGAGCAGACTCCCCAATGCCATACAATAAAAAGCGTTACAGGAAAACATTGGATAGGGAGAGAGACATAGATGAGAAAACAAAAATGGATGATGATGGGTGTAACAGCGGTTGTCTGTTCAGCATTGCTCGTGCCAGGAGCGTTTGCAAAAGAAAAGGATGATTCTTACACGGTGACACCTTCCTTGGTAACCCCTGGTTCGTACGCCGTACCGACGGTTCAAAAAGCCGAGGCCAAAAACACGCAACAAACCGGAGCCTCTTTTATTTTCGCCCCCACAGTAAACGAAAAAGAGGAAAAATAAAGCAGCAGATAGCTGTCAGACCCTGTCTGGCGGCTTTTTTCTGTGAAAAACGTCCCCTCTCATCGGCGGATCGAAGCATCTCGACATTTTTCATAAAAGTGGACGCGACCGCTTGCGGTCAACCACACGGTTATGAGCGTGTGGTTTGGGCGAGTTGGATATAGGTGGACGATGCTCCACTTCCAGTCACTAGGCATATGATGGTGGGTGAATCCTAGCAAGAGAGGAGCTTCGCTGATGAGCAATCGCCAGAAAATGGCGGATGAGGAAATACAGGGATGGGCAAGCCGACTGGAAGTTCAAGCACCTCAGGGCGTGCTTGTGAACGCCGTGGAAAACTATGCGGCTAGTCTGATCCTAGCGGCCAGCTTTGGCGCTGAAGATGTCGTTTTAATCGACATGCTGCACAAATTGGCTCCCACTATTCCTGTATTTTACCTCGATACCAACATTCATTTTGCTGAGACGTATGATACGCGTGACAAGCTGCAAGCCAGATACGGCATGACATTTATTCAAGTACAGCCACAGCTGACGTTAGCCGAGCAGGCAGAAAAACACGGAGACAAACTGTGGGAGAGAGAACCGAATCTTTGCTGTGAGATTCGGAAGGTAGAGCCATTAAAGCGCGTCCTGTCCAACTATCAGGCGTGGATTACGGGCATTCGCCGCGAGCAATCACCTACTCGAGCGAATACAAAAAAAGTGGAGTGGGACGAAAAATTCGACCTGGTTAAATTCAATCCGCTAGCGGATTGGACGGAGGCCCAGGTGTGGGAATATATCCATGCGCATGATGTCCCTTACAATCCATTGCACGACCGGAACTATCCAAGTATCGGCTGCCGAGTATGCACGCGTGCTGTCATGCCTGGCCAAGATTCTCGGTCGGGACGGTGGTCTGGCTTCGAAAAGACCGAATGCGGTCTGCACAAATGAACAGCGCAGGAGGGAAAGAAGTGAAACAAACCATCTTGCGGCACGGGGTCAAAAAAGCCATTATCGTGGACAAATGGACCCTGTCGGACATCGAGTGTCTTGCTATCGGAGCATTTTCGCCGTTGGCTGGATTCATGGAAGAGGCGGATTACCACACGGTCGTGGAAACGATGCGTCTAGCCAATGGAACGGTTTGGCCGTTGCCAGTGACATTGGCTGTCGATGGAGATGAGCACGACGATCTTGTACCCGGCGACAGTATTCTGTTACGTGGGGAAGATGGAGTGGACTATGCGATTTTGCAGGTGAAAAGCTGCTTTGTGCCAGATAAAATGCGTGAGGCGGAGCTCGTTTTTCGTACGGTTGATCTCGCTCACCCCGGTGTGAAAAAGCTGGTTGAAAAGCCTGACCTATACGTGGGTGGGCCTGTAAAAATACTGCAAAAGCCTAAGCCTGAGCGTTTCTCTGGTTTTTATTTGACGCCAGCAGAAACGAGAGAAAGATTTCGGGAACATGGCTGGAAAACGGTGGTTGGTTTCCAAACGCGCAATCCCGTTCACCGGGCGCATGAATATATTCAAAAGGCGGCATTAGAGATTGTTGATGGCCTTTTTCTCAACCCATTGATGGGGGAAACGAAATCAGACGATGTTCCTGCTCAAGTACGAATGAAAAGCTATCTCGCCCTTCTGGAAAATTACTATCCGCACAACCGTGTACTGCTCGGCGCTTTTCCGGCTGCTATGCGATATGCGGGTCCGCGTGAGGCGGTCTTCCACGCATTAGTACGAAAAAATTACGGTTGTACTCACTTTATCGTCGGCCGCGATCACGCAGGGGTAGGCGATTACTACGGCACCTATGATGCGCAGCACATCTTTTCCGAGTTTGCGCCAGGTGAGCTCGGTATCCAGCTGCTCTTTTTTGAGCACAGCTTTTACTGCAAGGCATGCCAAGGGATGGCAACGACCAAGACGTGCCCGCATGACAAAGACTCTCATATGACCTTATCGGGAACAAAAGTGAGGGAAATGTTGAGAAACGGGATCACGCCACCTCCGGAATTTACACGTCCGGAAGTCGCAACGATTTTGATAGAGGGATTGAAATCCCCGCAATAAAACGAACCGAAAAAGCAGGAGAGGGACGGCAAAGCCGTTCTTTTTCCGTTGCAAAAGCTGGACAAGTTTCTCTTTTTCTGTATCCGCTTTCACGCAAAAACCGCGCTGTAAAGCCATTTCCAACTGAGCATTCGTTCGGACGAAAGTCCAGTAAAATCTTTTTGTTTTCGTTGACACCCCCTAGGTGCCTAGCTATAATCAGACGTAACACTTTATTCTGACAACAACAATATTGAAAATATTGTTTTAATAGTAGGCCATGACGAGGATGGTGCGCGTTACCCCTTTTACAGAGAGCCCTGATGCTGAGAAACGGGTATTGGGTACGTCGCATTGCTCACCTCCGAGCCGTTTAGCTGAAACTTGCTTTGCAGGTAGTAGGCCAAACCGCTTAACACCCGTTAACGTGTTACAGTCCACATTTGCTGTGACTGGCTGAGATCGGCTGACCGTGAGGCGCCGATAAAGTTGGGTGGTACCGCGAACCCTTTCGCCCCAAAAGACATGGAAATAAAACCGTGTCGGGGCGAAAGGGTTTTTCTATGTGTCTATAGTTATTTTCAATACCTGTTGAGAATTGGGAGGAGGAGAGGTCAATGAGTGTTGAAATGGCCGAATTGCAGAAAAAGAACGGCATTCCACCGATTCAGTTCGGGGAAGAAGTGTCAGGAGCAGAAACGCTGCTGCGCTGTTTAATCCTGGAGCAGGTCGAATACATTTTCGGCTATCCAGGCGGGGCGGTTCTCCCCATTTATGACTCCCTGTACGGGAGCTACTTCAAGCACATTTTGACTCGCCACGAGCAAGGCGCTATCCACGCTGCTGACGGATATGCCCGAGCGACAGGCAAACCGGGTGTATGTATCGCTACTTCCGGTCCGGGAGCAACGAACCTCGTAACGGGGATTGCAACCGCTCAGATGGACTCGGTTCCGCTGGTCTGCATCACAGGTAACGTGGCACAGTCGCTGATTGGTACCGACGCGTTCCAAGAAGCAAACATTACGGGGATTACCATCCCAATTACAAAGCACAGTTACTTTGTCCGCGACATTCGCGATCTTCCGCGGATTGTGAAGGAAGCTTTCCACATTGCGACAACCGGTCGTCCGGGTCCAGTATTGATCGACATTCCAAAAGATGTCGCCAATGATAAGGCACCATTTACCTACCCGGATCAAGTGGAGATTCGTGGCTACCGCGCTTCACTCGTACCAACCGACGAACAAGTACAAGAGTTTGTAAAAGCCGTTAGTGAAGCGAAGCGTCCAGTCATTATGGCGGGCGGGGGAATCATTGCAGCTCAAGCAGAGAAAGAATTGCGCGACTTTGCTGAAAAAACACGCATTCCGGTGATCAACACTTTCATGGGATTGGGTGGTTTCCCTGGAACACACGAGTTGTCGCTGGCAATGCCAGGGATGCACGGGAATTACACAGCGAACCAAGCGCTCTTGAATGCGGATTGTGTGATTGGTCTGGGAGCACGCTTTGATGACCGGATCACGATGGGACGCACGAAGGAGTTCGCACCAAAAGCCCGCATCGTACACGTTGACATCGATCCAGCAGAGCTAGGGAAAAACGTAGAGACAGCCGTCACAGTAGCGGGCGACGTGAAGAGCACGCTGGCAAAAGCAATTCCGCTCGCAAAAGCTTGTGATTCGGAAGCGTGGATTAGCCAGTTGAAAGAGTGGCGAGAACAACATCCGTACAAGTACAAAAAAGATGGCGACGTATTGAAGCCACAAGCGGTCATTGAACTCTTGTACAACTCCACAGATGGGGAAGCGATCGTCACAACAGACGTTGGACAACACCAGATGTGGACAGCTCAATATTATAAGTTCAAGCACCCGCGCTCCTTTATTTCTTCCGGTGGTCTCGGCACGATGGGCTTCGGCTTCCCGGCAGCAATTGGCGCACAGATCGCTCACCCGGATCGCACGGTAATCTCCGTCGTAGGGGATGGCGGATTCCAGATGACCAACCAGGAGCTGGCAATCGTCTCCCAATACAAAATTCCGGTCAAAGTAGCGATTGTAAACAATCAGTGTTTGGGAATGGTACGTCAATGGCAGGAGCTCTTCTACGATAATCGCTACAGCCAAATCGATCTGACATGCAGCCCGGATTTTGTCAAGCTGGCGGAAGCCTATGGCGTAAAAGGCTTGCGAGCAAGCACGCCGGAAGAAGCCGAAGTAGTTTGGGCAGAGGCGCTTGCGCATGATGGACCAGTCGTGGTGGACTTCCGAGTAGCACAGGAAGAAAACGTCTATCCGATGGTTGCATCAGGCAACACACTAGATCAGATGGAATTGGGGGACGATTAGGATGCAGCAACATACCATTTCCGTACTCGTCAACGACCAACCAGGCGTTTTGACCAGAGTGGCTACACTGTTCGGCCAACGCGGCTTCAACATCGACAGCATTACGGTGGGAGGCACGGAAGAACAGGGGCTGTCCCGGATGATCATTACAACCGGAGGAGATGACCGCCAAATCAATCAGCTTATGAAGCAATTACACAAGCTGATCGATGTCATCTCAGTCACGAATCTCAGCGAGAACTCTTTTGTATCACGGGAACTGGCGTTGATTAAAGTGACGGCATCGCCCAGCCAGCTGGCAGAGTTAAACGGAATTGTCGAGCCGTTCCGTGCCGCGATCGTCGATGTGGGTCCTAGCTCACTGATCGTGCAAGTAACGGGTGACACCGAAAAGATTGATGCGCTGCTCGTACTATTACAAAGCTACGGTGTTATTGAACTGACAAGAACAGGTTCAGTAGCGATGGCGCGCAGTATTGTTCCAGCACCAGCCGCAGCAACGGTTTAAATTGCCAAATTTCAGAATAAAAATTCAAACTAAACATTTTTAGGGAGGCTATACAAATGGTAAAAATGTATTATGAAGCGGACGTAAAACAAGAGGTACTGCGTGGAAAAACAATTGCAATCATCGGCTACGGTAGCCAAGGTCATGCACAAGCACAAAACCTGCGCGACAGCGGTTATAAAGTAGTTGTGGGTCTTCGTCCAGGAAAATCTTGGGATGTAGCAGCAAAAGACGGCTTTGAAGTACTGACTGTAGCAGAAGCAACCAAACGCGCTGACGTGGTTCAAATCCTGATGCCAGATGAGCGTCAAGCACAAGTATACCGCGACGAGATCGCGCCAAACCTGAAATCCGGCGCTGCATTGTGCTTCTCTCACGGATTCAACATCCACTACGCACAAATCGTGCCACCAGCTGATGTAGACGTAATCATGGCTGCTCCAAAAAGCCCAGGTCATCTCGTTCGCCGCGTATACCAAGAAGGTTTTGGCGTACCTGGTCTGATCGCGATCTACCAAGATGCGACTGGCAATGCGAAAGACCTCGCACTCGCATACTCCAGCGGTATCGGTTGCACAAAAGCTGGCGTAATTGAAACATCTTTCCGTGAAGAGACAGAAACAGACTTGTTCGGTGAGCAAGCAGTATTGTGCGGTGGCGCAAGCGAGCTGGTAAAAGCAGGCTTCGATACATTGGTGGAAGCAGGTTATGCTCCTGAGATCGCCTACTTCGAGTGCTTGCATGAGCTGAAGCTGATCGTTGACCTGATGTACGAAGGTGGCTTGGCTCGTATGCGCTACTCCATCAGTGACACAGCTGAGTACGGTGACTACAGCACAGGTCGTCGCATCATCACAGATGAAACTCGCAAAGAAATGAAAAAAGTATTGGCTGAAATCCAAGACGGTACATTCGCTCGCAATTGGATCTTGGAAAACCAAGCAAACCGTCCTGGCTTCACTTCCCGTCGCCGTCTGGAATCCGAGCATGGCATCGAGGTAGTAGGAGAGCAACTGCGCGGTATGATGTCTTGGATCAACAAAGATACGAAAAAAGAAGAAGCGAAAATCGGCCAATAATTGCTGTGTGAAAAATCTATATACAATGTAGGGAAAAATGTGGAGGTGAAAAGTTCATGCGGACCATTGAGATTTTTGATACGACACTGCGCGATGGGGAGCAGTCTCCGGGCGTCAATATTAGCACGAACGAAAAGGTGGAGATCGCCCTTCAACTCGAGAAGCTGGGCGTAAACAGAATTGAGGCGGGCTTCGCTGCTGCCTCCCCAGGTGACCAAAAGTCTGTGGCCGAAGTTGCAAAACGGGTGAAGAATGCAACCGTCGTCAGTCTGGCTCGTGCCGTAAAAGACGACATGGATAAGGCATACGAAGCGCTTCGCAACGCACAAAACGCTTCCCTCCACGTCTTTCTCGCGACATCTCCGATTCACCGTCAGTTCAAACTGAACATGAGCAAGGAAGAAGTCCTTGCTCGGGCGGTGGAAGCAGTGACTTATGCGAAAAAGTACTTTACGGAAGTCCAGTTTTCCGCAGAGGATGCGGCGCGGACCGAGATCGACTTTTTGGCAGAGGTTGTAGAGGCGGTCATCAAGGCAGGGGCTACTACGGTAAATATTCCAGATACGGTTGGCTACATGACGCCGTATCAGTACGGAGACATTTTCCGTGAGCTGAAAAAACGTGTGCCTTCTACTGATCTGATTCGCCTGAGCTGCCATTGCCACGATGACCTCGGGATGGCAGTCGCCAACAGTCTCGCTGCAGTCGAAGGCGGAGCTACGCAGGTCGAGGGCACCATCAATGGAATCGGAGAGCGCGCTGGAAATGCTGCTCTGGAAGAAGTGGCGCTTGCGTTGGAAACGCGCAAGGATTACTACCAGGCGACGACCAAGCTGAATTTGAAAGAAATCGCACGGACCAGCCAGCTGGTGAGCCGTTTGACAGGGATGATCGTGCCAGGAAATAAAGCAGTCGTGGGGGCAAATGCTTTTGCACACGAGTCCGGTATTCACCAGGATGGTGTGTTAAAAGAAGTCACCACGTACGAAATTATCCGTCCGGAATCGGTCGGCTTCAAGTCAAACAAACTGGTTCTTGGTAAGCACTCTGGGCGCCATGCTTTCAAGGAAAAGCTGGTTGATCTGGGCTATCACTTGGAGCAAGAAGAGGTGAACGTAGCGTTTGCAGCGTTCAAAGTATTGTGCGACAAGAAGAAAGAAATCACGGATGACGACATTCTCGCTCTGGTAGACTCCAAGATGGTTCGCGGACCAGAAGCGTTCCAGCTGGAATCCGTACAGCTCGCTTACGGCAACATTTCCGTTCCGACAGCGAGTGTGCGACTGGTTCGTGCCGACGGATCAGTATGCGAAGAAGCCGCATGTGGAAATGGATCGGTTGATTCCATCTACAAAGCGATTGACCGCGCTACCGGAGAAGAGGTCTCCCTCGTCGATTACAAAATCCTTTCTGTTACTCACGGGCAAGATGCGCTGGGTGAAGTGTTCGTCCGTCTGCAACAGGGCGATCTGATCGTAACTGGTCGCGGCGTGAGCACAGATGTGCTGGAAGCGAGCGCGATCGCCTACGTACGGGCAGTGAACAAGATCATGGAGCGTCGTGGCGAACCTACGCCCGTCAGTGCAACGATATAAAGATAGGTCAAATGTGGATAGGATCATAGGAACCAGCAGCGATCGGAAACCATTACGTATAGAAAAGGGATAAACGATGAAGAAAAACTATCGCATCGCCGTCCTTCCTGGAGACGGTATTGGACCAGAAATCATGCAGGAAGCTGTCAAAGTCCTTACGCTCGTAGGGGAACTGGAAGGTGTCACTTTTACATGTGAAGAAGGCCGGATCGGTGGTATCGCAATCGATACGGATGGAACACCGTTGCCAGAAGAAACGGTAACGCTGGCAAAGCAAGCGGATGCTGTGCTCTTGGGAGCCGTTGGCGGACCGAAGTGGGACCAGAATCCTGGACATCTTCGTCCAGAAACAGGGCTGCTCGGCATTCGCAAAGCACTTGGTTTGTTTGCGAACATTCGTCCAGCTACCATGCACAGCTCTCTGATCGATGCTTCCTCCCTCAAGCCAGAAGTCGTTTCTGGCGTTGACTTGATCGTTGTACGTGAACTGACCGGAGGGATTTATTTCGGTGAGAAAAAACGCTATAACGGTCCAAACGGTGAAGTCGCAGAAGATCAGTGCATCTATCATGAAGCGGAAGTCGAGCGAATCATTCGAGTCGGTTTCGACATTGCGCGTAAACGCCAAAAGCGCCTTGTATCTGTAGATAAAGCAAACGTCCTCGAGAGCTCCCGCCTCTGGCGCAAGGTAGCCGAGCGAGTAGCTGCTGACTATCCAGATGTAGAGCTGTCTCACCAGTTGGTAGACTCCTGCGCGATGCAACTCGTACGTGAACCAAAACAGTTTGACGTTATCGTGACGGAAAACATGTTCGGCGACATCTTGAGCGATCAGGCAGCGATGCTGACTGGTTCGATTGGGATGCTGTCCTCGGCGAGTCTGGCAGCGGGCAGCTATGGCCTGTACGAACCGGTTCATGGCTCTGCTCCTGACATTGCTGGAAAAGGCATTGCCAATCCGCTGGCAACCATTCTGTCCGTAGCGATGATGCTTCGTCTCTCGCTCGGTATGGATGAAGCGGCAGCAGCAGTGGAGAACGCAGTATGGTCCGTACTGGAAGCAGGACATCGCACTGGCGATATCGCAGCTGACAGAAGCAAAGCGATTGGTACAGTCGAGATGGGCCAACTGGTTCGCGACGAGCTGTCCAAACAGTGGCAAAAACAATAAAACATACAAAACGAAACCCTGCCAAAGTCCTTCGGGTGCTTTGGCAGGGTTTTCTCCATTTTTATACGGCTTATCCGATCGTGATCTTCCCTTTTGGATAACGGAAGTATTCTTTTTGCTTGCGTTGTGCGAGGGCAAAAGCAATCGTGAGTGGCCCCAAACGACCAGCAAACATCGTCAATACGATCAGCGTTTTCCCGATCGGAGTCAGATGAGGGGTCAGCCCCATGGATAGCCCAGTCGTAGCAAACGCGGAAGTGACCTCGAACAGGATCATCTCGAATCGTGCGGTTGTCTCTGTAATCGAGAGCACCATCGTCATGACAAGTACAATGAACAGGGCGATCATGGTCAGTGTCAGTGATTTGTAGACCATATGAGGCAGAATGCGTTGCCGGAAGAAAATGACATCTTCTTTCCCTTTAATTTGGGCAATAACAGCACCAATCAGTGTGGCAAAGGTCGTCGTTTTGATTCCGCCTCCCGTTGAGCCAGGAGAAGCACCGATGAACATCAAGATAATAATGAGGAAAAGCGAAGACTGATACATATCCCCGATATTCAATGTGTTCGAGCCAGCCGTACGAGGTGTAACCGACTGATAAAAGGAGCCAAGCACTTTGCCCATCATGGAAAGGGGCTGTAACGTTTTTGGATTGTTATACTCCAAAATGAAGATAAGCACGGTCCCTGCCGTGATCAAGAGACCGGTTGTTGCCAGTACCACCTTCGTATGTAAAGACAGGCGACGCGTTTGACGATAATCGTACAACTCACTCATAACGATGAAACCTATACCGCCAAGAATGATCATCAAGCAGACGACGAGATTAACGAGCGGATCCGCTACATAAGCAGTTAAGCTGGCGAAATCGCCCATCAGATCAAATCCAGCGTTATTAAAGTTAGAAATTGCATGGAAAAAGCCGAAGTAGATCGCTTTTGGCAGAGGAAAGTCAAATGCAAAACGAATAGAGAGAAGCACTCCACCTATAAACTCAGTGACGGCAGTAAAAATCAAAATCATTTTGGCTAAACGTACGACACCTTCTATCGATATCTGATTCAGTGATTCTTGCAGGATGAGGCGTTCACGCAATGAGATTTTTTTACGCATAATCAGTGCGAAAAAGGTAGCGAACGTCATAAAGCCAAGTCCACCTATCTGGATGAGCGACAAAATGACAAGTTGACCAAAGGTAGTGAAAGTCGATCCAGTATCGACGACAACCAAGCCTGTTACACACGTAGCAGAGGTGGCCGTAAACAGAGCATCAAGCCAATGCAGGCCAAGTCCATCAACTGTAGAGACCGGGAGTGTCAAAAGCAGCGCTCCCAGGAAAATAATTAAGCCAAACCCAAGAACAAGTGTTTTTGGTGGATCAAGGTGAAGCTTATCTACGATTTTTTTAATCATAGCAGGTTATACCTCGGCTTTTTTCGAGTCTAGTTTATGGGAAGGAGGGAAATCCATCTCTTAGTATGGCATTTCCCTAGGAAATCTTACCGAAGAAGAGCAGCGCCCAATCGGTGAAGCCAATGTTTCAACTCTCGTTCTTCCAATGGAGCAAGCGGGAAACGGACAGCCGGGCAGCGCAGAATATCGGTAGGCTCATCCGCTACGCGAAAGGCATGGCCACCTGTCAGCTCAAGACCTTCCTCTCGAAGAATAGCGACGACTCTCTCTTCCTGTTCGGTTGCTCTTGCGGTTGGCGTGCCCCATTTGATCCACGTATTTAAGCCGCCGGCGATGGGGAACATCCGCGCGTGATCGGGGAGTGCTTGCCGTCTTTCCTGCCAGAGTCGTAGGAAGCGGGCTTGGAACAGGGCACGTCGATCTGCAAGAAACTCTTCGTAAAACCAAGGATCATCGAGGAGTTGAACGGCTGCCTCTACGACGAGCAGGGAAGGTTCAGCTCCGGTCATGGAAACAAGCTGGCTATAGCGTTCCAGTTCATCATCCGATAAATCAGAAGGAAGCATCAACACGCCCAATTGCAGGTCGCGAGCCAGTGTTTTGGACAAAGAATGCAAATAGTAGACCTCGACAGAGCTTTTTGCCTGCACAGCCATGTGGTACAGGGGAACGCTCGGCTCTTCAAACCAGAGGTCGCCATAATGGTCATTTTCAATCAGGCGTACGTTATGATTCTGTGCCCATTCGAGCAGCTCTTCTTTTCGTTTCAATGAATAGCTGATGCCGGTAGGGAATTGGTAATGCGGGTTAATCAACAGCCAATTGGCGGGGTAATGCTCCTGCTCTTCATTGAGGGCTTGAATACAGACGCCTTCTTCATCCATGCGAATCGGGCGAACCGTAATACCGCACTGGCTCAGTAAGCGCAGAAATACGGGATAGCTATATTCCTCCACATAGACAACATCGCGTGCGTTCATGATGCGCTGTGCTAGAAAGGCGAAGCCGCTCGTGCTTCTGTTAAAAAGCAGAAGGCGTTCAGGTGAGTGTGGCAGTCCCCTGCGGCTGAGATGATCAGCGAAAACTTTGGTAGCCTGCGTTCGCATGATTTTCTTCTTCGCGGATGGTTCATCCAATACGGTCAGGCTCTCATAAAAAGCACCACGCAATCGCTTCACCAGTTCTTCGCTGGGACGAGGGGAGGAATCCGCCAGGGAAGCGATCGGAATATCTGTGAGCGGGAGGCGATTTTCCAAACGAGCTTCTTTGGCAAGTTGCGTCAAGTAATAGCCTTTGCCGTGCACAGCTTCCAGCCAGCCTTCCAGCGCAAGATGATCGTATGCTTTTTTGACTGTCTCCAACGAGCAGCCGCTAATTGTTTTCATATCTCGCAGCGATATCAATTGTTGTCCATCTACAAGAAAGGCACCACGCAGAATCGCTGTTTTTAATTGTTCAGCGAGTTGTACATAGATTGGTGTGTGCGATTGTTTGTGGAAATGAAAAGAAAAATATGGTCGCTCTGGCATTCGCGCACGCCTCCTTGTCTGTCGAAAAAATAGCAGTCATCAGCATTATATAGGAAAGCGAAGCATCTCGGGTATAGGGAGTGAAGAAATTGTTGCCGGAACGACGAGGGTATTGGAATCTCGAACATGGTATCATGAGAAAAAGATATATATTGAAGAAATGAGGAAATTACGGATGAGTACGCAGGAACACAAGGCGCTATCGCCCAAGCAAGTCACATGCATGGTCATCACCGTTTCCGATACTCGGACAGAGGATACAGATAAAAGCGGCCAGTTAATGAAGCAGCTTCTGACTGAAGCCGGTCACAGCGTTGCTCTTTATCAAATTGTAAAGGACGAGCCTGTACAGGTCATTGCGGCGATCGAAGCGGGAATCGCACATGACGACGTTCAAGTCATTCTTCTCAATGGCGGCACTGGCATTTCGCCAAGAGACAATACCTTTGAGGCTGTTTCTGGCTTGCTTGACAAGGAAATGCCGGGCTTTGGTGAGCTGTTTCGGATGTTGAGCTTTACAGAAGACATCGGTTCCGCAGCGATGCTCAGTCGTGCGATTGCAGGGACACGGAAAGGGAAAATGATTTTTTCCACGCCAGGCTCGACAGGTGCGGTGCGACTGGCGATGAATCGGTTGATCGTGCCAGAGCTTGGGCATGTGGTGCGCGAATTAAATCGGTAACCGTTCGGGTTCAGCAACTTGTAACCGGATGGATTTGCCGTTAGTAGTCTCGTATGGTACTGTTACGAAAGGAAAAAGATCGGTCAGACCTTGAACCATCGATTGCAGATGGTTTTTTGGTGCCGAATTTTGCAAGGAGAGTAGACCCATCCATGAAGATTTTACTATCGACCTTAAACGCCAAGTTTATTCACTCCTCGCTCGCTTTGCGTTATTTGCGAAGCTATGCCCAGGAAGCATTTCCTTCGATTGAGCTGGTGGAGTATACCATCAACGATGTGACGTTAAATATAGTAGCAGATATCCACAAGCGCAAGCCCGATGTCGTTGCATTTTCCTGTTATATCTGGAACATTCGTGAGACCCTCAGTGTCATGCGCACACTGAAAAAGATTTGCCCGGATGTTCCGATTATCCTCGGGGGACCAGAAGTGACCTACGATGCGGATGAATGGATGAAGAAGCATCCTGAAATCGATGTCATCTGTATTGGTGAAGGGGAGCAGACCTTCTTGGAGCTTTTGCAGGTGTATCAGGAATCCTTGCAAACCAAGCAGCCTCCACGCCTGCGTGATGTAGCCGGGATCGCTTATCGCGAAGAGGAGTACGTGCGTTTTTCCATGCCGCGTGCACAAGTGGAAGAGATGGACAGCATTCCTTCACCATACGCGGACAATCTGGACGAGCTGAACAACCGCGTCGTCTATTTTGAAGCATCCCGTGGGTGTCCGTTCAAATGCCAATACTGTCTGTCTTCCATTGAAGACGGCGTACGCTATTTCAGTCTAGAACGAGTAAAAGAAGATCTCATGCGTTTGATCAATCACGGCGTCAAAACGATTAAGTTCGTGGATCGCACGTTTAACATCAATAAAAAATATGCGCTGGAGATCTTTCAGTTTTTGATCGACAACCACAATGGCACGGTCTTTCAATTTGAGATCACGGCAGACATTTTGCGCGCGGACGTACTCGACTTCTTGACCGAGAACGCACCGCCAGGCATTTTCCGCTTCGAGATTGGGGTTCAGTCCACGAATGATGAGACCAATCGCCTTGTTCAGCGGATTCAGCGCTTC
Organism: Brevibacillus sp. FIR094; assembly: GCF_050477165.1. Lineage (NCBI taxonomy): Bacteria > Bacillati > Bacillota > Bacilli > Caryophanales > Paenibacillaceae > Brevibacillus > Brevibacillus sp. FIR094. The sequence continues at coordinate 137,720 of NZ_JBEAES010000013.1, forward strand.
GATCGCCTTGCGCGTACAGTGACACAGATCAAGGATTCGAAAAAAATCGATCAGCATCTGGACTTGATCGCTGGTTTGCCTGAGGAAGATTATGCATCCTTCCGCAAAACCTTTAATGACGTGTTTGGTCTGCGCCCGGAAGAGCTTCAGCTCGGCTTTTTGAAAATGCTGCGCGGGACAGGTGTTCGTGCGCGTGCGGCTAATCACGGCTATGTTTTTATGGATGAGGCTCCTTACGAAATTTTGGGGAACAACGTCCTTTCCTTTGATGACATGCAAAAAATCAAGCGTGTAGAAGACATTCTGGAAAAGTACTGGAATGCGCACCGGATGGACTATACCGTGGAGTGGCTGTTGGCAAATCAGTTCGAAACGGCTTTTGACTTCTTCCAGGCATTTGGCGACTATTGGGAAAATCAAGGCTGGGGCCGAATCGGTCATCAATTAGAGGATTTGTTCATGCGCTTGCAGAAGTTTTTGCAATCTCAGCAAGTGGACGGCATGGGGCATGTGCTCAGCATGATGAAATTCGATTTCCTGCGAAATCAGAAGCATCGCCCGCGCAAGTTGTGGTGGGAGGATGTCATGGACAAGGAAGAGATGCAGCAGACGTTCGCTGTCCTAACCGAGCAGCGTGAGCGACTCCGCGATGATTTTGCGGCGCATGCTGCGTTGGAAAAAGATTACTTCAAACACACGCTGACCGCCAAGGTGACCTTTGACATTGAAAAATGGATGGAGACCGGTGAGTTTGTCGAGGGAGATTTTACACTTGTCGTGTATTATCCGTACAAAGATGAAGAGCAAAATGCTTTTGCTGTCATCAAGCAGGACGTCCAAGCGGCAGGCTAACCACCGGATTATCAGATGAGTGGGAGGGAGGAGACGCAGATGAACGCAAGCGAGTATACAGAGGCTGTAGAGGAACTGTTGCGTGCACATGGTGATTCGATTGTGGCTGGTCCAATGGCGCAGTACATGAAAAATCATTTTCCTTTTCTGGGTATAAAATCACCACAGCGCAAAGAACTGACCAAACAAATCTTTCGTGATTATGGTGTACCCGAAAAGTGGGAGCAGGTTGTTAGGTCCTTGTGGGCATTGCCAGCGCGAGAGTACCAGTATGTAGCGCTTGACGTACTCGAGAAGTCCAAAAAGCGTCTCACCCCTGACCATCTCCCGTTCGTAGTCGAACTGATCACGACCAAATCGTGGTGGGATACCGTGGATTATTTGGCTTCCCATACAACAGGTAGATTGTTTGCCTTACATCCCGAACTGATCGAATCGAATACGACAGCCTGGATGAATGGAACAAACATGTGGCTGCAACGAACGGCGATTTTATTTCAGTTGTCATACAAAGACAAGACAGATCAGCGGCTGCTCTATTCCTTGGTGGAAAGATGCGTGGATTCCAAAGAGTTTTTTATTCAGAAGGCAATCGGCTGGGCGTTGAGAGAGTATGCGAAAACAAATCCTGACGCCGTACGTGAATTTGTTGAAGCGACGCCACTCGCGAGTTTGTCCAGACGTGAAGCGCTCAAACATCTATCATGATAGAGTCGTCTGGCGTATCTGTGCTTGATAAAATACGTAAATCTATTGCAAAATAAACAAGTACCTTTTTTGAGGTTCATACGTAATACATAGAGTCAGATATCGTGCGATGCCATAGCTGCTAGTATGTCAAGAAATGACCGCACTGTGGCAAGGATAGGGGATTTTGCCTCATGGAAGTCGACCTACTGATGTCAATCATAGAGCAATACGGCTACGTAGCGATTTTTTTCCTGCTCTGGCTGGGGATTGTCGGTTTGCCGATTCCCGATGAGCTGGTTGTCGCTACAGGAGGATTTCTTGCCTCCATCGGCGTGCTAAACCCATGGTATTCTTTTTTGGCGGGATATTTAGGGGTTGCCTCCGGATTGACGATTGGCTTTTTACTTGGAAAGTACTTTGGGAAACCGATATTGCAATGGCTGTGCAAAACCGAGAAAATGAGGAACGCCGTGAATCGATCAACGGGCTTGCTAGAGAAGTATGGTACTACTGCCCTTTGCATCAGCTACTTATTTCCGGTTGTCCGTCATGTCGTACCTTATTTGGTCGGGCTTGGCGGTATGACGTTCCGTCGTTATGCGATGCTGTCATATCCGATCGGGTTGGTTTGGACTATTGCCTTTTACTTTCTCGGCCATGTATTCGGAAATAATGTGGAAGCAATTATCGAAGTCATCCGCAAATATGGTTTCTACGCTTTGCTGGTGATCGTGGTTGTTTTGGGTGTGGTATTCTTCGTACGCAAGCAGTTTATGGGAAATCGGGCATATCGGGCAAAAGGAGAATAAGAAATGTACCATCAACAATTAGCTGCCCATCGCCGCAATCTCGTGCTGGTGCTCGTCATAAGTTGGGGCCTCCTCTTGGCAGGATACTTCAATTCAAATGTCTGGGTGCTGGCTGGGGGAGCTTTACTGCTAAATGGTTATGCTTATTACCTGATGCAGACAGACAAGCGTCTGGCGAAAGAAAAAGGTTTTCGGGTTCCAGAACTGAGCCTTTTGCTAGTCGCATTTTTAGGAGGAGGGATCGGTGCGCTTGAGGGCATGCTTATTCAACGGCATAAGACCAAGCATATGTCTTTTCTCATCCTACTTCCGCTCTTTTGCATCGCGCAAATCTTGCTAGTCATTTGGTTGACGCAGCTATACTTGGATAAAAGTCTCGTGTCGTAGGTGGCACGGGATTTTCTTTTTGTGAACGGGATTCTCTTGTTCGAAAATTCAGCCTATAATAAAAGGGAACGATAGAACAAGCTGAGGAGGTAGCTATGTCTCAATCAAGCCCCATAACGAAAACGTACGCAAAGCAATTGGATGCACAAGACGAACTCGCGAGCTATCGCGAAGAGTTTTATCTGCTTCCGAGCCTGTATTTGGATGGTAACTCGCTTGGCCTCATGTCAAAAAGAGCGGAACAGAGTGTCATGGATATGATGCAGTCTTGGAAGGAGTTGGGTGTGGAAGGCTGGACAACGGGTAACCATCCGTGGTTTTTCTTCTCGGAGAAATTGGGAGAGATGAGCGCAGCACTTGTAGGGGCAAGCCCCGAGGAAGTGATCGTAACGGGTTCTACGACGATCAACCTCCATCAGCTGGCAGCTACCTTCTATCATCCGGTTGGGAGAAGGACGAAGGTCGTTGCCACCGAGCTGGATTTTCCTACGGATATCTACGCACTCCAGAGTCAAATGAAGCTCCATGGGCTGGACCCGGAAGAGCATTTGGTTCGGGTAGCGTCAAGAGATGGCCGCTTGATCGAGGAAGAGGACATTATAGATGCGATGACAGATGAAGTAGCACTGGTAGTCCTCCCGACGGTCCTGTATCGCAGCGGTCAGCTGCTTGATATCGAGCGATTGACAGCAGCTGCACATGAGAGAGACATTCTGATTGGTTTTGACGGATGTCATTCTGTAGGCGCGATCCCGCATTCCTTCAGCAAATGGGGAGTGGACTTTGCATACTGGTGCAACTACAAATACGTAAATGCAGGGCCCGGAAGCGTGGGTAGTCTATATGTCAACCGAAAGCATTTTGGCAGGGCTCCGGGATTGGCAGGGTGGTTCAGTTCGAAAAAGGATAAGCAATTTGACATGGAACATACGCTGGAAGCTTGCGAAAATGCGGGCGCTTACCAGATTGGTACCCCTCATATGCTGAGCCTCGCGCCACTGCTTGGTTCCTTGGAAATGTTCCAGGAGGCGTCCGTGGAAAAGCTTCGTACCAAGTCGCTCGGCTTAACGCGGTTCATGATGGATTTGATCGAGGTGGAGCTTGCAGACATGGGTTTTACGATTGCAAACCCACAGCAGGATGATCGCCGAGGTGGGCATGTCAGCCTTGAACACGATGAGGCCATACGTATATGCAAGGCTCTGAAGGAAGCGGGCATTATTCCTGATTTCCGTGCACCGAACATCATTCGATTGGCCCCTGTTGCTTTCTATACAACTTATACAGAGGTTTGGGAAAGTGTCCAGAGCTTAAAGACGATCATGCAAGAGAAGAGCTACGAGAAATTTGAGAACAAGCGCGAGGTAGTTGCTTAACAGGTCCGACTTAGGTTGGACCTGTTTTTCTTTTTGATATACGTCTTTTACGGGATTTCCTTTCCATTATTGGGCACACTATCCGTACCTGTAGGCAGGATATATTCCATGGATAAGGGTGAGCAGCTTGAACCAGTTTTTTCAAGCATGGCAAAAAAGAAAAGAAGCCCTCCAGTCAAAAGGGTTGGATCAGCACTCCAACAAGAGCATGGAAAGCGTAGCGGATGTTACGCTCACGACAAATGTGGAAGAAAACATCAATTTGATTCAAGCGCAGTTTGGAAAGTGTGACGATCTCGTCGTTCGTCGTTTTCAAACAAAGTCGAAGACTCAAGCCGCTATCGTTTTTATAGATGGCATGGTGGATCGCAATGTCATTAGTGATTTTATTATTCGCTATATGACGACTCCCGATATCACTTATCAAGATCCGGCGACAAATGAGCTGGATTTGACAGACAAACTGAGGCAGATCGTCCGAAATATTTTGTCTGGATGTGCGGTACTGATCATCGATGGGTGTCAAAATGCTTATTTGAATAACACGAGAGGTTGGGACAGGCGTTCAGTGGAAGAGCCTCAGACGGAATCAGTGGTACGAGGGCCACGCGATGGTTTTTGTGAAACGTTGTGTGTGAATGCAGCGCTGATCCGCTTCCGCTTGAAGGACCCCAATCTCAGAGTGCGTCATATGGTTGTCGGGGAGCGAACGCAGACTGACATTTACGTTATGTACATCGACGGTATTGCGCATCCCCCGATGGTCGAGGAAGTGATTGCGCGAATAGAGAGCAGTGTTCGTGTAGATTCTGTGCTGGAGAGCGGTTACATCGAACAAATGATCCAGGATCGGAGATGGTCCCCATTCCCGCAGATTCAAAATACGGAGCGCCCTGACAAAGTAGTGGCCAATCTTTTGGAAGGGAAGGTAGGCATTCTGGTAGATGGGACTCCGTTCGGTTTGATTGCTCCGGCTGTATTTTCGCAGTTTTATCAGAGTCCCGAGGATTATTACGAGCGATTTTACATCGCGACCTTGATTCGTTTGATTCGGATTATCAGTATCAGCATCGCCTTACTGTTACCGTCTCTTTATATCGCTTTTAGCGCATTCCATCCAGAGATGATCCCTTCTCGACTGGTCATTGCGATGGCGGCAGGACGATCTACGGTTCCATTCCCTTCTTTAATCGAAGCCCTGTTTATGGAGTTGGCTATTGAGATATTGAGGGAAGCAAGTGTAAGGCTACCGGGGCCAATAGGTCCTACGATCGGAATTGTTGGAGCACTCGTGGTCGGAGAGGCGGCGGTAACGGCCGGGCTGGTCAGTCCTGTCATGGTGATCATCGTAGCTGTGACGACAATCGGCTCGTTCGCATCCCCGAGTTACAGTGCAGCGATTGCCATTCGCATGCTCCGCTTCCCGGTTATGATCTTGGCAGGGATGTTTGGTCTTTACGGTATTATGCTGTTTTTGATCGTCATTCTCATCCACTTGTCTTCACTGAAATCGTTCGGAGTACCCTATATGAGCCCGCTTAGTCCGCTCAACCTGAATGGAATGAAGGACTTGTTCGTAAGGGCGCCCCATCATCTGATGAAAACAAGACCGATGATGTTTCATGTTCAAGATAAAATCCGGATCAGAGAGGAGGATAACCAGAAATGAACAGGAGGGAGGGGCACGGCTGGCACCAAAGTCTATCGATGTGGCAGCAAATTTGTCTCATCACCAGTACCTTAATCGGTGTCGGCGTATTGACCCTACCTCGCACAACCAGCTCGAAATTATTTGAGGCGGGCTGGATCGCCCCTCTGATTGGTTCAGCAGGTGCGTACGTCTCCTTATGGTTAATTGTCAAATTGAGCAGGCGCTACCCGGGGGAAACCTTTATTGAATACAGTCACAAGGTATGGGGATCTGTCAAAAGGCCTTGGGTGGGCAAAGTATTCAGCCTCCCATGGATTTGTATCTATCTGGTATACCTGTATTTCTCCACGGCAGTCGTTTCACGTGTATTTGGTGAAGTGGTTGTGACTTCCGTTCTTTTGCAGACACCGCTGGAAGTTGTGCTTATCACGATGTTTTTGTTGGTACTATTTTTGTGCATGCATGAGGTGGAAGTAGTAGCGCGAGTGAACGAGCTGCTGTTTCCTTTTATTATCTTGCCACTTCTTTTTATTGCGATTGCGTCGTTCCAAAAAGCGGAATTCGGGAATCTCCTGCCGATGAATCATGTGTCATTACATTCAATGGTAGAGGGGGTATACGAAGGAATTTATTCTTATTCTGGTTTTGAAATTATGTTCATCTTTTTTGCCTATGCACAACAAAATACGAACAGAGAATTGGCTGGATTTTACAGCCTGTTAATTGCAGCATTGCTCTATACGTTAATCGTGGTGGCGGGGATTTCGGTATTTGGGTATGAAGAGCTGCAGAGGGTGACGTGGCCGACACTTGAATTGGTCAAGACGACGCAGGTGCCTGGATTAATCTTGGAACGATTAGAGTCTGCTTTTTTGGCCGTGTGGGTTTCGGCTGTTTTTACTACGGTAGCCAATGCGTATTACGTTGTTGTTTATTCACTTAGACAGTTGTTTCGCAAGGGAATCAGGTTTCAAAGAATCGTGGCTTCTGCCCTTCTCGTCCCTTTATTCTTCTTTTCCCTCATTCCACAAAACATTACAGAAGTATTTAAGTGGGCGTCGTTGCTGGGGTTGTCTAGCTTAGTCATTAATTTGCTGTTCCCCGTCGTTTACTGGGTAGTAATCCTCATTCGTGACATGGTGACCCGACGAGAGGGGCGGAATATCGATGGGTAAGTCTCTTAGATACTTCGCTTTGTTGATCATCTGTACAATCTTGCTGACGGGGTGCTGGGACAGACGTGAACTGGAGGAACGCGCATCGGTATTGGCCATTGCGATTGATCAGGATGAAAAAGATGAGAATCTGTACAAAATGACCGTCCAAATTCCGATTCCCATTAAAATCGCGGGGAGCAGTGGGAAAGGTGGAGGAAATGATGCGAATGCCGTGAAAATCATGAGCGTGACAGGAAGAACGGTAACAGATGCTTCCAACAACCTGCAAATGAAGCTGAACCAGCGATTGTTTCTTGGACATACGCGAATTCTTGCAGTAAGTGAGGAGGTCGCCAGAAAGGGTATCCAAGACATCATGGACAGCTTTCGTCGCGAGCCGCAAATAAGGCGACTCCTGTGGCCGATCGTCGTGAGGGGAAAAGCCTCCACTTTACTGGAAATCAAACCGAGGATCGAGCCGATACCCGTCGTCTTTTTGATGGGACTGATCGAAAATGGCATGAAATTAGGAAGAATTCCAGACCAAACGTTGGGCGACTATTTCAATCAGACCTCTAATCTAACCATGGAGCCATTTTTGAATTATGTAGAGGCAAGAAAGAATGAGGTGAGCTGGAAAGGGGTTGCTGTTTTTCGTGGACACAAGATGGTGGGGATACTAGATCACGTGCAGACATGGGTATTGCTCCAGCTGCGCAATGAAAAACCGGGTGGAGACATTTTGATTCCATTGCCGAAAACCAAGAACGGATATGTGAGCTTTCGTCCGCATTTTGCAAAAAAAAAGGTGATCATTCATAAATCCTCTTCCGCAACCTATCAATGCGAGCTTCAGGGAGATATTGTCGAACTCACAGAAGACCTGAAAATTCCAGCAGAGCAATTCGTGCTACAAATGCAAGCGCTTATCCAAAAAGAAATGGAAAACCGCGCCAAGAAGCTACTACAGCAAGTACAAAAGCAGTACAATAGTGACATTTTGAAGCTGGGCCTTACACTGCGTGCGAAGCATTACCAAGACTATTGGAAAACCCACAACTGGAAAGAAGATTTCAGGGATTTTCCGGTTCGCGTTACATACAAAATCAAGCTGCGCCGTCTTGGTATGGAAATGCAATAGGAGAGCGATCATTGTGGAGAATCAGCAACGTAATTTTGGTACCTGGCAACTGACAAGCATTATGATCAGTTCGATGATCGGGGTGGGTATACTCATCATCCCGAGAACGGCAACCGAACTCCTTCATCAAATGGGATGGTTGGGACCCATTGCAGGTGCTTTCGTAGCATCCGTGGCTGTGGCGGCAATCGTTTATTTAGGTAACCAGTTTCCTGGCCTTACCTTTGTCGAATTTATGCCGAGGGTATTCGGTGTTGCCATCGGTACCCTGTGTGTGTTTCTTTTCATTCTCTATCAGTTCCTCAATGCGGGAATCACAGCCAGATTGTTCGGGGAAGTCGTCGTGACCTCCGTATTGCCGCAAACGCCACTGGAAGTAATTCTCATCACGTTGCTATTGTTGGTCATGTTTCTTTGTATTCATGAGATTGAAGTTGTGGCAAGAATAAATGAGCTGTTGATTCCTTTCCTTCTGTTGCCGTCTCTTTTGATTCCGCTCGTCTCCTTCATGAACGCAGATTGGTACAATTTATTGCCATTCCAAGTAGAGTCATGGAAGGAGGTCATGAAAACGGGTCTGAATACGTATACGCTCTACACCGGGTATGAGTTGTTAATGGTTTACTTTGCCTTCGCTATTCCCGGGGCAAGACTAGGGGTGGCCAGTATGACAGGAATGAGCTTTGCTCTTGTCGTTTATTTGATCACAGTTGTCGCAGGCATTACTGTATTTGGCTATGAAGAATTGCAGAGGCTGGTTTGGCCTACGCTTGAACTGGTCAAGGTAACGCAGAGAAGCGGTTGGTTTTTGGAGCGTTTTGAGTCCGCCTTCCTTGCAATTTGGGTTGCTTCTGTATTTACAACAATCGGTAATATGCTTTACGCGACGATTTTTTCATTGCGACGCTGGTTTCACAAAGGCATTCGTTTTCAGCGAATCACCGCGATTGTGATCATGGTGCCACTATTTTTCCTAACATTACTGCCGCAAAATATAGTGGAATTGTTTTCTTATACACAGCATTTGACTGCCTTGGGATTTTTGATAACTATCATCATGCCCATTTTGCTGGCAATCACCCAATTCATGCGCAATCAGTTCAACAAAGGTCGGGAAGTGAACAATGAAAAGGGAGGGACATAAGAGCCCCTCCCTTTTGTAGCTTGCTTGGTTCAAAGAAGATGTGGTTAGATCGGTTTTTCGGCTTGCTCAGGCAAGTGTTCCGCGATCGTCGTAATCATGGATTGACGTGAGGAAGCATCGCTGTTTTGCCACAGCACTTCAAACAAAACGCCTAAACCCGGGAGCGTCTTCTCCTGACCGCTCGAGATGGCATCACTAATGGTATCTTCAACTGCGCTTGGATCTGAGCCTTGCATTTTGTACATGATCGCTTGACGTAGGTTGAGTGAGGCAATATTCATGATCGTGCTTGCACCTCTCTTGTGAGAATGAATTCAAGAAATAGTATTTGTAAACGCTGATTTGCGCATACCATGCTTTTCGTATAAAACGTTCATGACCGTTTTGTGGCGGATGTTTTGGTTGTGCTATAATGCTTGTTATTGGTAAGTTCCGTAAAGGGGAAGATTAACATGTCCAAGCAATTTGCCATTATCGGGATGGGACGTTTTGGTTCTAGCGTGGCGAGAACGCTGTACGAGATGGATTATGAAGTCATGGGAATAGATGAGAACGAGGAGCGCATTAACGAAAATATTCAGTACGTAACGCACGCGGTAGCGGCTGATTCTACGGATGAACGGGCCTTGAAGGAAATCGGCATCCGCAATTTTGACGTAGTCGTCGTGGCCATTGGGGTCGATATTCAGGCGAGCATCCTGACAGTATTGACATTGAAAGACTTGGGTGTCAAAAAGATCGTGGCAAAAGCACAGAATGAGCGTCATGGACAAGTATTGTACAAGGTAGGAGCTGACCGTGTCGTATTCCCTGAGCGCGACATGGGAGTGCGGGTCGCCCACAATCTGATCTCCTCTAACGTTCTTGACTTTATTGAGCTGGCAGAGGACTACAGCGTGGCGGAGGTCGTCGTGTCGTCCAAGCTGGTCGGTCAAAACTTGCGGCAACTGGATATTCGGAAAAAATACGAGGTCAACGTTATTGCCATCAAAAGTGGAGATAAATTCAACATCGCTCCTAGCCCGGATGAAGTCATCCAATACGGCGACGTGCTTGTGGTGATCGGGAACAACAAAGACTTACGTGAATTTGAGGAGCGGGCATAGGTTTATGACAAATGAAATCATTACTTCGGTACAAAACTCTCTGATAAAGCGATTGCACCAGTTGCTGTCACGGAAAGGACGGGAAGAGCAGCAGCGTTTTCTCGTGGAAGGGGCGCACCTGGTAGAGGAGGCGTTAAAAAGCGGGGCGGAGGTAGTCACGGTTATTTACGATCAGCAGCGTGACATGGACCCTGCCTGCCAACGTGCACTGGCTAATCATCCGGAAGCTGTTCAGGTCATTGCGGCGTCAGAGACAGTGCTGGCGAAGCTGTCCGAAACCAAGTCACCACAAGGAATTGTGGCCGAAGTGAAAAAAACAGCAGCAGATTGGGCAAAATGGGTAGATAAGAAGAGAGAGGAACAAGACAGCTTGCTACTCCTCTTTTTGGATGAAATACAAGACCCGGGCAACCTCGGCACGATTTTGCGTACAGCAGAAGCGGCAGCAGTCGATGGTGTCGTACTTGGAAGTGGCAGTGTTGATATTTACAATGGAAAAGTGGTACGTGCCACAATGGGGGCACTGTTCCGCATTCCAGTCTTTACACAGTCGTTAGTCGAGACAGCAGATGAATGGAAGGCAAAGGGAGGGCGAGTTCTGATCTCTTCCTTGGAGCAAAACAGTGTTTCCTATGACGAGGCTGATTATGCTGGTTTGACGGCAATGGTCATCGGAAATGAGGGAAGAGGCGTCTCTAAAGAGATGTTTTCCAGGGCAGACCAATTCGTTCATATCCCGCTTTATGGCGGCGCGGAGTCATTGAATGCAGCAGTCGCGGCAGGAATTTTTGTATACGAGGCACAACGCAAAAGAAAAGATCGGCATGCTTAGCCGATCTTTTGCTCACTTTTTTTCTCTTTATACTCTTCGCGCGCGAGTTGCCATTGATCTTGCGCCATCCGGATAATGCCGCTCTCAATGGTGTGGTTGCGAAAAGCCAGTGCCTTGCCGAAATACTTGATGGCTAAGTCAAACTTTTCGAGTCTGCGGTAAAGCTCACCAATCAAGTACAGCAAGCGAACTTCGGTCATTTCTTTGTCGCCGCGTGTGTAGTCGGAATGAATATACGATTGTTCATATTCTTCCACGGCCATATCGATAAAGCGCATTTCTTCCACGACATTTTTCTGGAATCGATAAAGCCATGCGAGGCGCAAATACAGACCTGCTTTTACAGAATGGGGCTGATCCGTGAGTTCAGCTGCGTAAATGGCCAGCTTGTAGCTGACAATGGCTTCTGGTACATGACGAACCTTGCCAAAGTCTTTTGGCTTCCATTTCGAGGAGATTTGTTCATCCACGATCTGCTTTTGCCAGGGGGCGAGCTTGTCCCGGAATTGATCCGTAAAGGCGAAGCCGCATTCAGGGCAGACATTGACGGTATATATAATGGGATTTAAAGTTTGCTCTTTAAAAGTGGTATAAAAATCGCTATCGCGATGAAGCATCGTCAACGTGCCGCTTCTGATCCTTTTGGTCGAAAAGGTCGCTTGGCAATGGCGGCAGTTGATTGTCTTATCGTAAAGGGCGGAAACATTATCAATCATGTCAAAATCCCCTTTCGAATGGTAACATACACATGAAAACACTCTCTTGATATGTAACATTTGTAGAATTGAAAGTTCTCTCTTGTTGCGCTATAATTTTCCTTACGTCACAATTATAACGTAAAGCGATGACGGAGACTAGTACGCAGGACCTATCTGTTTTTTCAGGGAGAAGATGTCACAGACTGCGAGCATCTTTAACATGATAGCTGCCGAATTCACTCCAAAGCCGCACTCTGAACCGCTTTTCGCGCAGTAGGAGCAGCCGGGTCATACCCGTTACCAATGATCTGAAGTGAGACAAATGTCTCTTTTCACTAGTGATATTGTCATGGATTTGTCACAGGGTGGAAGCGAATTGTCTAACAAGGGTGGTACCGCGAGAAAAAAGTAACTCGTCCCTTTTCTGGGGCGGGTTTTTCTTTTTTTTTACGTGGAGGAAAGTTTAAGTGTTTCACAGTGTGAAAAAGCGACTGTGCTTAAACTTTCCGGAGCGCATAATAACTTTCCGCTAAGACGCGGTCGCTCATCCATGAGAAGGCCTCGGTAGAGGTTATTTTAACAAATAAAAAAGGAGCGATTCGAAGTGCAAACTCGGTTGCAAGAAATGAAAGAGTCCGCACTGGGCCAAATCAGCCAAGTGACAGAAGCCGCACAACTTCAGGATTTGCGCGTCAAATACCTGGGGAAAAAGGGCGAGTTGACAGAACTGCTGCGCGGAATGGGCGGCCTGTCCCCAGAAGAGCGTCCAGTTGTCGGTCAGCTGGTGAATGAAGTAAGGGAAGCGCTGGAAGCAGCGTTCTCCGGTAAACAAAAAGCTTTTGAAGAAGCGGCTTTGAATGCCAAGCTTTCTTCTCAAACAATCGATGTGACACTGCCAGGACGTCCAGTACCAGCAGGCACCATGCACCCGCTCTCTCGGATTATTGAAGAGATCGAAGACATTTTCATCGGCCTGGGCTTTGAGGTGGCAGAAGGCCCTGAGGTTGAAATGGACCACTTCAACTTCGAGATGCTGAACCTACCGAAGGATCACCCGGCACGCGATATGCAAGATACGTTCTACGTCACAGAAGAGCTGTTGCTCCGTACGCAGACATCTCCTGTGCAAGCGCGTACGATGCTGAAAAAAGAAGGCAAGACCCCACTCAAAATGATCTGTCCGGGTAAAGTGTACCGCCGCGATGATGACGATGCGACACACTCCCACCAATTCACGCAGATCGAGGGTCTCGTCATTGATAAAAAAATCGGGATGAGTGACTTGAAAGGTACCCTCTTGACGTTTGCCCGTCAAATGTTCGGGGAAAACCAACAAATCCGTCTGCGCCCAAGCTTCTTTCCGTTCACGGAGCCTTCCGTAGAAGTAGACCTGCAATGCTTCAACTGCGGTGGCAATGGTTGCCGAGTATGTAAGCAAACAGGCTGGATCGAGATTTTGGGTGCTGGTATGGTTCACCCGCGTGTACTGGAAATGGCCGGCTACAACCCTGAGGAAGTCAGCGGCTTTGCATTCGGTATGGGTGTAGAACGAATTGCGATGCTCAAATACGCGGTGGAGGACATCCGCCATTTTTATACCAATGACGTTCGTTTCCTGCGTCAGTTCAATCGAGGCTAGAGAGGAGAGGCAAAGATGAAGGTATCGTACCAATGGTTATCTGAATACGTCGATCTGAGTGGAACGACACCCCAGGAGCTGGCTGAAAAGCTGACTCGCAGCGGGATTGAGGTAGATGCAGTTGAATCGCGCAACGCAGGTGTATCCGGTGTTGTGATCGGTTATGTAAAAGAACGCAGCAAGCATCCGGATGCAGACCGTCTCAACGTATGCGTCGTTGATGCAGGACAAGGAGAAGACCTGCAAATCGTTTGTGGAGCAGCGAACGTAGACGAGGGACAAAAAGTTCTCGTTGCCCTGATCGGTGCGAAGCTCCCAGATGGACTGAACATCAAGCGTTCCAAGCTGCGTGGAGTAGAATCCCAAGGGATGATCTGCTCGGCAAAAGAATTGGGCTTAAACGAAAAGCTTCTGGCAAAAGATCAGCAAGAAGGCATTATGGTCTTGCCAGCGGATGCGGAAATCGGAATGGATGCGATTACGTACCTCGGCTTGGATGACTATGTACTGGAATTGGGTCTGACGCCGAACCGTTCGGATTGCTTGAGCATGCTGGGGGTTGCTTACGAGGTAGCCGCTATTTTGGGCAAAGAAGTGGCATTCCCACAAATCGAGCTGACCGAAAACGGTGGCGACAACCCAATCCAAGTCAAGATCGAAGCGACGAATGAAAGTTATCAATACCACGGTCGTCACTTCACCAACGCTAAAATCGCGACATCTCCGCAATGGATGAAAAATCGCCTGATGGCAGCGGGAATTCGTCCGATCAACAACGTGGTAGACGTGACCAACTACGTGCTGCTCGAGTACGGTCAGCCGCTGCATGCTTTCGATGCGACACAGGTAGCTGATCGCTCTATTGTCGTTCGACTGGCAAACGAAGGCGAAAAGCTCGTGACATTGGACGATCAAGAGCGCGCGCTGGATGAGCAAACCTTGCTGATTGCCGACCAGACCAAAGGCTTGGCGATCGCAGGTGTAATGGGCGGAGCTAACTCTGAAATCACAGGCGAGACGAGTGAAATCATTCTCGAAGCAGCTTGGTTCACGCCAAAAACAGTACGCCGTACGGCTCGTATGCTCGGCATGCGTACAGAAGGCTGCGTACGTTGGGAAAAAGGCGTTGATCAGGCACGTGTGCAGGAAGCGGGAGAGCGCGCTGCTGCTCTGATTCAGCAATTGTCTGGGGCAACGGTATCCAAAGGAATCAGCTCTGCTGTTGTAAGCGAAGCTACGCCTGCTGTTGTATCCGTTACGCTTGCAAAAATCAATCAGCATCTTGGAACCGACATGGCGGCTTCTGAAGTATCGCCGATTTTCGAGCGTCTGCAATTCCCGTATGAAGTAGCGGGCGACAAATGGACAGTAACGGTTCCAACAAGACGTGGCGACATTACGCTGCCAGAGGATTTGGTGGAAGAGGTTGCACGTCTGTATGGCTACGACAACATTCCGACCAGCTTGCCTTCTGGTTCGACTACACAAGGACAGTTGACAAAAGAACAGCAATTGCGCCGTACCATCCGTCATCACCTGATCGGTACTGGCATGAATGAAGCGATTTCCTATGCACTGGTTCATCCAGATCGTGTCGAGGCAGTAGCGGGTCTGCATCAGGAGAAAGTAAACCCTGTTGCGCTCATGATGCCAATGAGTGAAGACCATAGCGTTCTGCGCACGAGCTTGATTCCAAGCCTCTTGGAAACAGTCGCTTACAATAAAAACCGTCAAAACCACGATGTCGCGATTTTTGAATTGGGCCGTGTGTTCTTGACGAAAGAAGAAACACTCACGCAGCTTCCAGAAGAACGTCTTTATGTAGCCGGTGCATTGACTGGACAACTCCTCACACAAAACTGGATGGGCGCTAAGCAGCCTGTTGATTTCTTCCAAACCAAAGGGATTGTGGAATCACTCTTCGCTCGTTTGGGTATCCAAGCTGCTGAATACAAAGCTGTACAGGACATCGCGGGTATGCACCCAGGCCGTACTGCTGAAGTATGGGTAGGAGAAAAAAGACTGGGGTATTTGGGGCAGGTTCATCCGGGTACAGAAAAAGCGTATGATCTGTCCGAAACGTACGTATTCCAGCTGGATGTAGCTACTTTGATTGATGTAGCTGCCGAGGTAGGACATTACAATCAGTTGCCGAAGTCCCCAGCGGTAACGCGTGACTTGGCTCTCGTTGTGGATCGCAGTGTAGCTGCTGGTGCATTGGAAGCAACGATTCGTGAAGCGGCAGGCGAGCTGCTCGAGTCCGTAACCCTGTTCGATGTATACATGGGTGAGCGTATTGCCCAAGATAAGAAGAGCATGGCATTTGCCCTCGTATTCCGTCACGCAGAGCGTACCTTGCAGGACGAAGAGATTCAACAAGTGACCACTGCTGTCATCGAAGCCTTGAAAAACAACACAGGCGCTGAACTGCGCGTGTAAGATTGCTTGACGAAATCTGACATTTTCAGTAACCTAAAAAAGGATAAAGTAGAGCAAAGGTCGCAGTAGGGGGGTACCTCTCGTGCAAGGTGATGGGAAAAATCGTTTGACGGTGGACATCTTTGGCCAACAATACCGGCTCAGTGGCAAGGCAAGTGTCAATCACATACGCATGGTGGCCGGTTTCGTTGATGACAAGATGAACGAAATCGCAAACGGCAACCATCGACTGGATACTGCCAAAATTGCCGTACTTTCTGCAGTCAATATCGCGGATGAATACTTCCGCTTGCGTCAGGAGTACGAAGAACTGCTGAAAATCATTCAGGAAGAGGCAAAGGCTAAACCGATAGATTAAGGAAAAGAGGGGCGGAATGCCTCTCTTTTCACGTTGTGGGTAAAAGGAGAAGAGCCACCCCGTCATTGATGGGATGGCTCTTTGTTGCATTTTGCCTATGTCTCCTGCTTGTTCCCGGCATCTCCATTGCGCATATCCATATGGGTTTTGATCGGGATAAACAAGTCGATGATCCCGATCACCAAGGAAGCCAGAAGCGCTCCAAGAATCGTTACGCGGAAGCCAGAGACGATGAACTGAGTGAGATAAATCACGACGGCACTGACCAAGAAGCCGATAATACCACGATTGTACGGCGAAATTCGATCTCCGAAAATGGCTTCTACGGCCCAGCCAATCAGTGCGATGACAACGGCCGCAAACAGAGCTGTCCAAAAACTGCTAACTGAAAAGCCGGGGACCAGAAAGCCGACAAACATCAGGACTACGGCAGCGACGATAAAGCGGACGATATGGCGCATGATCGTCAAGTGTACTCCTCCTTTAGGGTTGTTTCACCTTTCATTCTCTCACGCAAAGAGTAGAACTATGCCTTACGAAAACGTGTAAAATTATCCTTCGCCGGAGGTGCTTTGTCCGCTGCTATCCGTAGCCCAAGTTTTCTAAGCTCTGCTGCCATGTTATAATGGGGAGATCGTAATGATTGCCGGTATAGACCGTCGCTCCCGCCCGCACGGTACAACGGTCGCCGCTGGATAAAGAAGGAGGAGCACAGTGGAACAACGGGTTTTAAAGACGTTAGAATACGATAAAATAGTCGCCCTGTTGATTGACAAGGCATCTTGCACATATGGAAAAGAAAAAGCATCAGAGCTGATTCCTTTTTTACGCTTGGATGAAGTCATAACCGCTCAACAAGGGACAGAACAAGCAGCAACCGTATTACGCCTAAAAGGCAGCGTGCCTCTCGGTGGCATTCGCGATATCCGCGGTCCCGTACAGCGCGCCAGATTGAACGCTATGCTCGCCCCGATGGAATTGCTGGATATCGCCAGCACCGTTATGGCCGGACGCAGGCTCAAAACGTTTTTGCTTGATATGTGTGAGGATCACGAGCTGCCATTATTGCAACAGCAGGCAGAGCGAATTGAGGGCCTGCGTGAGTTGGAAACCGAAATTCGCCGCTGTGTTGATGAAAACGGCGATATTTTGGACAGCGCGAGTCTTGAATTGCGTCAGGTACGTCAAGAAATCAGACAACTCGAGTCGCGCATTCGCGAAAAGCTCGATCAAATGACACGCTCGTCTACTTACCAAAAAATGCTGATGGAAAACATCGTTACGATTCGTGGCGATCGTTTTGTCATTCCGGTGAAGCAGGAGTATCGTTCTGTATTTGGTGGAATTGTTCATGATCAGTCGGCTTCTGGAGCGACGCTCTTTATCGAGCCGGAAGTGATCGTTGAGATGAACAACAAGCTTCGCGAGCTTCGCTTACGCGAGGAACGTGAAGTGGAGCGCATTCTGTATGTGTTGACGGAGCAGGTATCCTTTGCGGTAGAAGCTTTGATCGAAAACACAGAAGCGCTGACAGAGCTCGATTTCATGTTTGCCAAGGCTCAGCTTGCCTGGAGCATGAAGGCGATCTGTCCACGCATCAATGATCGCGGATACGTAAACATGCGAAAAGCGCGTCATCCGCTCATTCCACGAGAAGTTGTCGTTCCTGTAGATGTGGAGTTAGGTGGAGAGTTTCAGGCGATTGTTGTGACAGGCCCGAATACAGGCGGAAAAACCGTTTCCCTCAAAACAATCGGACTGCTGTCCTTGATGACCATGGCAGGCTTGCATATTCCGGCAGAGGAAGAGAGCGAGATGACCGTATTCTCCTCCGTTTTTGCTGATATCGGGGATGAGCAATCCATCGAGCAGAGTCTGTCTACATTCTCGAGCCATATGACCAATATTATTCAAATCTTGGCGAAAATGGACGACAAGAGCTTGGTACTATTTGACGAGCTAGGTGCAGGAACAGACCCGACAGAGGGTGCTGCTCTGGCTATGTCCATCATCGACCATGTGATTGATTCCGGTGCGAGATTGGTCGCAACGACGCACTACAGCGAATTGAAGGCGTATGCCTATGATAGACCCGAGGTTATCAATGCCAGCGTAGAATTTGACGTACAGACGCTACGTCCTACTTATCGTTTGCTCATCGGGGTGCCTGGTCGATCTAACGCGTTTGCCATCGCAAGACGACTGGGATTGCCGGAACACATCATTGATGTAGCGCGCGGCTCGATCAGTGAGGAAGACAATCAGGTCGAGAACATGATCGCTTCGTTGGAGCGTAATCGCAAGTCGGCGGAAGCAGACAGGTTGGTGGCAAAAGCGGCACGCGAGGAAGCGGAAGAGCTGCGTAGACAGCTGGAAGAAGAGCGTGCGCAATTTGCTGAAGAG
This sequence comes from Brevibacillus sp. FIR094, assembly GCF_050477165.1. Taxonomy (NCBI): domain Bacteria; kingdom Bacillati; phylum Bacillota; class Bacilli; order Caryophanales; family Paenibacillaceae; genus Brevibacillus; species Brevibacillus sp. FIR094. The sequence goes on from NZ_JBEAES010000013.1 coordinate 156,402, forward strand.
AAAAACAAACGAATGGAGCGAGCAGAAGACGAAGCGCGAATTGCCGTCCAACTCGCAAAAGAAGAAGCGGAAACGATCATTCGCGAGCTGCGCGAGATGATGGCAGAAGGCATGGAAATCAAGGAGCATCGTCTCATCGATGCGAAGAAGCGCTTGGGCAATGCCGTCCTTGAGCTGGAGAAGGAAAAGGTGAAGAAGCCTGCGAAAGCCGTTCGTGCCACACAGATCAAGGTGGGCGACGAGGTAATGGTGACGAGCTTCGGACAAAAAGGAACCGTGCTGGAAAAAGTAAACAATGAAGAATTCCTCGTGCAGATCGGGATCATGAAAATGAAAGTGAAGCGCGATGATATGCATGTCCAAAACTCCATCCAGCAAAAACCGCAAGCGGCTCCGTACACCTCTGTGAAGCGTCGCAGTGACAATATCAAGATGGATCTCGACTTGCGCGGCTACAACGTTGAAGACAGCATTCGGGAAATCGATCAGTTTTTAGATGATGCGTTGTTGGCAGGCTTGCACTCGGTCTCCATTATTCATGGACACGGGACAGGGGTACTGCGCAAAGGCGTGCACGAGTATTTGAGAAGTCATCGGAATGTAAAATCCTTCCGCTTAGGTGGTCAAGGAGAAGGCGGCGTAGGTGCTACCATTGCCGAATTGAAATAAGAGGTCGGGAGGGACATATGGAAAGCCTTCTACACAATCCATATTTTGCAACTGCAGCTTATTTTACTGTGTCTGGATTGGCGATGATTTTATTCTTAGCCATTTTTGAACTGGTAACGCGTTACCGTGTTTGGGAAGAATTGAAGCGTGGGAACATGGCAGTAGCTATGGCAACAGGCGGGAAAATTTTTGGGATCGCGAACATTTTTCGTTATTCCATTCAGGCGCATTTGTCTTTGGGCGAAGCGTTGATTTGGGCGACATTCGGATTTTTCCTGTTGTTGTCTGCGTACTTCATTTTTGAATTCATGACCCCTACCTTTAACGTCGATCAGGAAATTGCAAAAGATAACAGGGCTATTGGTTTTATTGCGATGGTCCTGTCCATCGGATTTTCGTATATCATCGGGGCATCCTTGCCTCGTTAGACGGGTTGAACGATATTTCAAACGAGAGTATAATTTGATTTGGCGAAAGAGTACCAAACTATTCTGCCCAATCAAAGTCCTTTTTACGAAAAAGAGGACAAGCCAAGATTGTATGGGGGAGGAACAGCCTTGGAAACGTTGTACAAGGTCCTCATCGGATTGTGTGTGCTTTTTATCGCTGCAGGTGTTTACTACCTGTCCTAAAAATATGCGCAAGTTGGCCGCGTGACTTCTACAGTCATACGGACCTTACTTAGAGAATGTGAAAGAGGAGATACGCAATGACTCAACCTGTACGCGTAGCTGTTGTGGGATTGGGGTTTGTAGGCTTGCCATTGGCGCTTACCTATGCCATGAAAGGAGCAAACGTCATCGGTATCGACGTCTTACCGCATGTCGTAGAAGAGATCAATGCGGCACATTCCCATCACCTGGAGTCCTATCAGGGAAAAACGTTGCCAGAGATCCTCAAAGAGCAGATTGAAGCAAAACGTTTCCGTGCAACGACCTCCTACGAGGAAGCTGCTGCGGAAGTCAATAACTATATTGTAACAGCCGGATTGCCTGTTCATAACGGCGATCCTGATCTTGGACCGCTGAAAAGCTGTGCACAATCTCTCGGTCACGTACTGAAAAAAGGCGATACCATCATGATCCGCAGTACCGTCGTACCAGGAACGACAGAAGATGTGATTCTGCCAATTTTGGAGGAAACAAGCGGTCTTGTTGCTGGTGTTGATTTCTTCCTGACGTACTGCTCGGAGCGAATTGCAGAGGGGCGTGCTTTTGAAGAGTTCATCCATATGCCGCTCGTTCTTGGTGGTATCAATGAACAAAGCGCTGAAAAAGGAAAAGAGTTGTTGTCTTTCATCAGTGAGACGGACATTACGATCTCGGATATCCGTGTAGTCGAGACAGCAAAAGTCATCGAGAACATCCAGCGTGATGTAAACATCGCGATGGTACAAGAATTCGCTCGTTTCTCCGAGGCATTTGGCATCGATACGTTCGAGCTGATCAAGGTTGCCAATACGCACACGCGTGTAAACATGTTATCGCCAGGACCGGGTGTAGGCGGCTTCTGCTTACCGAATGCGCTGTACTACTTGCAGCCTAAGGCACGTGAATTGGAAGTGAACCTGCCGATTCTGCAACTGGCTCGCAATACGAATGATGCAGTTCCTGAAGTGTTGATCGGCATGCTCGAGCAAGCCTTGAAGAAAAATGGCAAGACGTTGGTAGGAAGCCGCGTTGCTGTTTTGGGGATGGCGATGAAAGACTTTTCCAATGACGACCGCGTAAGCCCTGTTCACGATCTGATCAAGCTACTCATGGCAAAAGGAGTAGACGTTCGTTCCTATGATCCAGCTGTTCCGACTGTGTATGATCACAAGGTTGATAGTCTGGAGAAAGCAGTGAATGGAGCAGATGCATTGTTCCTGACTGCTGTCCAAAAGGAATTTGCTGAGGCGAACTGGGCCCATGTTGCTGAAAAGATGGCTGACGCGCCGATCCTTTTCGATACGAAAAACCGCATCCCGCGTGATCTTGTCAGTAAGGCCACTGTGGTGCGCATTTAATTCTTGCACAAAGTTCCACTGATTCATACGAGAAAACCTCTCTAAACGCACGTAGAAGCGTTTGGAGAGGTTTTTTTTCATAAAGTAGTGAACCATATTGAACGAGAGAGCCAATACAACGTGTATACAATTTCAGGGGGCCCTCCGATGAATGATCAAATGTTAGAACTGTGGCTGGACCGTTTGCTTGATGGAGACCAAGAAGCTTTTGAGGTGGTCTACAGCATGACACGGACAAAAATTTACGGTACCGTAGCAGCCATGGTCACGAATAAAGAAGATGTTCATGATATTGTAAGCGAAATCTACTATCAGCTATGGAGATCACTGCCTGCTTATGATCGCAAGCGTCCGTTTCTTTTCTGGGTGAATGGGATTGTCATTAGACAGGTGAAAAACTGGCGTAGACAGATTTGGAGAAGATTCCGTCTGTTAGAACGAAAACAGAGCTTGGAAGAAAAGCAACATGTCGAAACACCGGATGAGCCAATGCTTGCGATGGAGTCTGCCACAGAGATGCAGCAAGCAATCCAAAAGCTGCCGTTCAAGCTGCGCATCGTCGTGATTTATCGGTATTACTACGATTATACGTACGATCAGATTGCTGAACTGCTGCAAATACCAGTGGGGACAGCAAAATCGAGAAATCATCTGGCATTAAAGCGAATCCGAGAGTGGATTGACGTCGAATGGAATGAGGAGGAACTCCAAACATGTCTATCGAAAAAATCGTAAAACAGTCACTCACCAAACAAATTGACGAAACCTCGATCCCTGATGAACTCGACCAGCGAGTCAGGCAGTCCTTTCATCGCTATCACGAAAAAAAGGAGACTGTAACGATGAAGAAAAAATTAGTAATGATGGGATTAGTTGCTGCTATTATACTGCCGACTGGAGTATATGCGGCTTTAAATGGGACCTCTTATTTTGCAGACAAACCAAAAGACTTGAACAGTTTGGTGAATGAAGGGGTTAAGCGAGCAGCGGCAGAAGGGTTGTCTATTCCGATCGATCAAAAAATTACCGATCAGGGGATTACGATTCATTTTACGGAAGTGTATGCGGAAGAAACTAAAGTTCTGCTGCACTATCGCATTGAACAACAAAATGGCGAACTGGTGCCTTTCGAATTCGATACGACAGGATTAGATGTGGGAGGCGAACAAAATGGCAATCCTGTGTACCAGGATAAAGGCTTGGAAGGTACAAGTGTCCTAAACTTTATCGGGACCAGCAAAGAGGATTACTTGCCTTTCTACTTAACAGACGAGTCCGGTAAGGAAGTAATGGTGGGAATAGCGGATCACGATAAGCCAGAAGGCGTACTTGCCTTCGTCGCGAGTGGATTTAATCTCCCACAGCCACTCACCTTAAATATCGATGTGAACCGGATCGGCAAAACAGCGGGCAACTGGAAGGGACAATTTATCGTGGACCAGAGCAAAGCAAAAGAAGCAACAAAGGCTGCGAAATAGGAGAAAAAAGTTCGATCACGTATAATAAGCCTCGTAAATGGCAATAGTAACCGGGGTAAGACAATATTTCAAATGTCATGTAAGGGTTACATGCTAGGAGGCAAAAAATGGAACGTGGAAGAGTAAAGTGGTTTAACAGTGAAAAAGGTTTCGGTTTTATCGAGCGTGATGGTGGAGATGACGTATTCGTTCACTTCTCCGCTATTCAGGGCGAAGGGTACAAATCCTTGGACGAAGGGCAAGAGGTTGAGTTTGACGTAGAAAACGGTCAACGTGGTCCTCAAGCGACGAACGTTCGAAGACTATAAAAGCTGAAACGACAAGCAGACTCAGGTGATGGGTCTGCTTTTTTATTTTCTCTAGAAGTAGCTGCAGAGTCTTAAAAAATCTCCCACTAAAATAGAGAACGGAAGAACTGATATCAGTCTTCCGTTCCCTCCTCACTTGTTTAGAAAAACTCTGCACCCGACGCCAGATTCAGCATAGCCCGCATCGTTTTGTACATATCCTGCGGATTGGCTGCATTGTAATAAACCATGTTTGTAGCTGTTTCATAGCGAGTGCCCGGGACAATTGCGGCCATCTCGGCTTGTCCTGCATGGGAGAATTCCATCGCCAGCTCTACAGGTACAGCTGTACGGAATGGCAGGATGTTGTTCCGGTTGCGCAAGGCATTGGCCGTCTTGCGCTTCAATTCAGCGGTTGCTTCTTCACGCGAGAGACAGATAGCAGCTGTGCGGGAGACAGCTTCCTTCACGATCGCTGTTTGAATGCCTGGAATCAGTTCCTGTGCTTCGACGGCGATGAGATTATCACCAGACACCATGACAACAGGAACGTTGTGCATGCCTGCAATCGCGGCGTTAAAGCCGAACTCACCCACGACTTGTCCGTTGATATACATATTGTGAACGACACCGGACATTGTATGGCTGAGCACGCCAGGAATCCCTTGGCGGGTATGATAGCCGATAAACATTGCTGCATCAAAGCTCTCGTCGAGGCCCTGCATCATAGATGAATCGCGTGGAGAACCTGCCAACAGTCTCGTTTTCGGATGGAGCTTTTCCCAGAGAATGTTGTTCATCGTGTTGTGACTGTCTGCTACAACAATTTCCGTTACGCCAGACTCAATTGCGGCTTCAATAACCGCATTAGCATCGTCCGTCATAAACTGGCGGCCACGCTGATAGTTAACCCCCGAATCCGGGTTAATATAGCTCGTATCCACAATACCTGAAATACCTTCCATGTCTACCGAAAGAAATAGTTTCATCTCATTTTCACCCTTTCTGTCTGGTGCAGCTTGCTATACAAAATAGTTCCAATTCATATGTAACCAGATTGCTCATGAGTAGGCAACCATAAAAACAGATTCTTCAAACAAATCATATGAAAAAGCACGATGCTCGCTGTTCGCGTTTCACCGTGCTTTTCGTCATTTCAGTAACCTGCGATAAAGAGCAACAATTTGTTCGGTCATGAGTTGAATGGTAAAAGTGGATTCTACTTTGTTCAGAGCTTTTTGCACCATGGTCTCACGCAGCTGTGGTGAAGTCCATAGCCGTTCCATTGCTTGCGCCAGCAAAGCGGGATTTCCCGGTTCGACGATCAGCCCCGTCTCGCCATCGAAAACAAACTCTTTCACACCGCCGGCATTGCTTGCTACAACAGGAACCTCCGAAGCCATTGCCTCGATGATCGTATAGCCTAGCCCTTCGTACAGAGAAGAGTGGACAAAGCCATCCAAGGCATGCAAGCACGCAGGTATATCTTGCCGAAAACCAGCAAAGCGAACACGCGATTCCAGGCCCAATTCTTTCACCTTGGCTTCGAGCGCAGCACGTTCAGAGCCGTCTCCGATCAACACGAGATAAGGGGCCTCTTTCTTGTCCGCCAAAAGCGTATGAAAAGCATCGAGAAGAATCGGGAGACCTTTTACGGGAACAAAGCGAGCTGCTGTCCCGAACAAAAAGGCATCCTCTGGTATGTTCCATTCCGCACGCAGTCGATTGCGATCATTCTCTCGTAAATGGTTTTGCCGATAAGGCTTCATGTCCATTCCGTTATAAATCACGCTAATGTCAGACGAGCGAACACCCTGCCCCCGCAAAATATCGCCAATCGCACCACTGATCGCGATATAATGACGGTTCCAATGTCTTGTGCTCATTTCCATCATGCTTACAATGGCATAGGCCAAGGAGCTTGTATAATCATAACGGAGTGAGCTATGAACAGTGGTCAGTAAAGGCACCTTCATACCGCGAGCTGCCAGTCGGGAAAAGAAATTGGCTTTAATCCCATGCGTATGGATAATCGCTGGTTGGAATGTGGAAAAGGCATTCCGCAGAGCCTGCAGCAATCGTAAGTCAAAACGTCCGAACTGATTCAGTGTAATGACTTGGATGCCTGATTCCCGCAATTTACTCGCGAAGAGAGAATCATAGAAGCATACGACTGCGACATCTACTTCGTCGACTGGAAAAGTAGTGACCAAATTGAGAATATGTTGTTCAGCACCGCCAAATTCCCCCCCGCCAATCACGTGGAGGACTCGTAATTTGCTCATCTGAATTCACCCGAATCGTAATTAAAAAACAACCTCTACCGAGGTATGTACATGGAGGCACGACCCAATACAGGCGGTGTGCCGAAAATGAAGGATAATTTGTAAACAAAGCCATTTTCACTATAGCAGATGCCTGCTAGATTCGCAATAAGACAGCACTTATGGTATCGTTGATGATGGAAAATTGAACTGGAGAAGGACGGTTACGTAAATGAATACGCACAATGTGTTGATCATATGCTACATATTTCCTCCAATTGGTGGAGGCGGCGTGCCAAGACCGTTGAAAATGGCCAAATATTTGGGGGAGTTTGGCTGGAATGTCCATGTGCTAACAGTAGATCCTGCTTATCATGCGACGCTCGATCCATCCCTTTTGGCACAGCTGCCGAGTGATGTTACCATTCACCGTGCGAAGGAGTGGCAGCTTCTGCCGAATCGAGGGGGACAAGCTGCATCAGCAAGTGCCAATACAACGTCCACACCATCACAGCCTTCGTTCAAGGCGAAGGTAAAAAAACAAATCGTCAATGTGCTGAAAAAAGTAAAGCCATACTTGTTGATACCAGACGACCAAATCCTGTGGATGCCGAATGCGCTCAAGCTGGGGCGGGAAATTATGCGCCGAGAAAAGATCGACGTGATTTTTTCCACATCGGGACCGGTAACGAACCATTTGATTGCGAAAAAGCTTTCGCGTGAGTTTGGCTGCAAATGGGTAGCGGACTTCCGTGATCCGTGGACGCAAAATATGCACACCTCTGGCATCGAATGGCGAGAGCGCATGGAAGAGCGAATGGAGGAGGCCGTGATGTCCCAAGCGGATGCGATCACGACCGTTACCGCGACCTTCGCCTATAATTTTCGCGAGAAGCACCAGGACCGCATCAAGCGGATGGAGCTGATCTACAATGGGTTTGATCAGGCTGATTTTCATGGGTTGGCTCCTAGCCATGCTGCTCCGGACAAATTTCATGCGGTGTACGCAGGTATTTTGTATCAAAAGCGCAACCCACGCCTACTCCTGCAAGCCATCCGGGAACTCATCGATGAAAAAGCAGTAGACAGAGATGATCTCTTGCTCAGCTTTGCAGGGGTGTTCGATTATCCGGGGTATTCCGAAAATCGCGACTGTGTAGAAGCATTGGGGCTGGGGGACATCGTTAGCGTGTTGGGGAACCTGCCGCATAAAGAAGCACTCGGACTGATGAAAGGTGCGAATGTCCTCTTGATGATCGGGGACGTGTCCGCTGACGCTGGAGCGTATATTCCGGGCAAGCTCTATGAATACATGGGGATCGGCAACCCGATTCTTGCTCTGAACAAAAGAGGAGAAGCGACAGAGATTATTGAAGATTTCCGTCTCGGACAAGTAGCCGATCCAGAGCAAAAAGACGAGATCAAGCAAGCGTACCTGAAGCTGTATCAGGAGTGGAAAGCGCAAGGACAAACGGGTAGTGAGGAACGCGGAGCGGATTTTGCAGAGCGTGTGAAACCGTATGAGCGTCGTGAGCAGGCCAAGCAATTGGCGAAATTGATGGATGAACTGGTAAAAAAATAGTTCAGCATAGCCCCGGAGCCATTGAAGGCTGCGGGGTTTTCTTCATGACAGACATCCTTCTTCTGCATGAAAATAACAGGACCTGACGATAAACGCCAGGTCCTGTTTCGTACCGATCAGTCTGCTGCCATGCAAGGGTAGCAGGCTTTTTTAGTACAACAAATATTTTTCTACTTCTTCCGGTTCTTTGATGTGAATGCCACCCGTATCGCCGTATTTAAACAGGTTGAACATCACTTGCTGGTCCATCGTTCCGGCTTCAGGCAGTGGGAGAATGATCCAAGTCTCGTACTGGTGGATCAGACGGTCTTCCTTGCCGAACCAAATCGTTGTTTTGATCGTGGATTGCTTCAAGATGTAATCCAGATCAGGGCGGTCTCCCAATTGTTTTTTCAGTGGTTCAAACAGTGAGCTTTGGCTATTTTTCAGCCAATCTGCTCCTGTCATTTTCAATTGGAACGGAACGCTGACGACGCCAATTACTTTTTCCTCAGGCAATTGGACGGCCTGATCCATGAAAGGCAGCCAGTCTTCGAAGCCTTTCAATACGTCGAAGGCAAGTGGCTCATCCGGAGCGGTCACAAACTGCTCGTTAGCCTTGATGTAGCGCTTGTCGTGAATTCGATAGTACGAATAGGGCTGGGCTGCGATGCGTGCATCGACATTGTAGCCTTTCCCGTTGATGACGGCACCATTGAACATACTCGTCGTGGTGCGAGACAAGATGGTGTTTTTCACATGGCCCTTATACCAGTAGGTCTGTGCCAATTCATCCGTTTTGCCCTTTTCTAGAGCTGTTTTCAGCCAATCTGCTCCTGACTCGGTTTGGACCGTCGTCGTTTGATCCGGCTTCTGGTCAAAATTGGTAGTGGCAAAAGCTTTCGTTCCTGATTCATACGTGCAGCCACCGAGTAGGGAGGCTGTGCAGATGGCAGCGAGTAATGCCCATGCTTTCGTCGTTTTACGCATGGCGAAACCTCCTTACGACTCCGTATCCCAAGAGTCCCACGAAAATCGCGATCGTGAGTCCGAAGACCGGAATGTTGTGCTGCTTAAACACGAGAATGCGATGCGTATTGTACATGTTGGCCACGATTTCGTTTTGCTTGTCGCCATCGATGTCGCCGATTTGAACATTGATCAGTGGCAAGTAAATGCGCCAGTTTTGTTTCAAACCTTCAGGTGTGTAGTCATAGCCAGACAAATAGCGAGAATCCGTTGTGCTTACCCAGCTCTTTGCCTTTGCTACGATCTCAGGCTTGTCGCTGTTACCGAGCGTAGCAAAGTTGGAGAAGCGGAAGCTCTTGTCGCGGTCACCGCTAGCCCACAATATTTCCCACGTACCATCTGGTTTTGGTTTCAAAATGTACGAAGGCTTGCCAGCTACGAGCAGCTCGTCGACCTTGTCGTTGTCGATATCGGCGGGAATGAACTCGCCAGTTGCCAACTCAGCTTCTTTGCGAGTCAAGGTATAGGCTTCCGTCAGTGTGCCATCAGAATCGACGGTCAGTACACTCAGATGTTCACCCATGACAACGAGTCCTTCGCGTCCTTCTGGGAGCATCATGGTGGTCAACAGCTTGGTTGATTTGGTCATCCCGCCAAAAGGCTTGCCGTCATAGTTTCCTGTCAGCATACCATCCTTGATGTGTAGATCCGTGTACTTGGAGCCCAACGTTTGTCGTACGTCCATACTGCCTTCGTTTTCTGCCAGTTGATTTGCGATGTTTTCCATATCAAGCATAAACGCACGATATGGTGCCGTTCCGATTTGCATCATGCCTTCCGCATATGGTTGGCGTTGTACATTCGGTACCAATTGACCGTCTTTCATCGTGTAATACGGGAAGCCCGGGTAATCGGTTGGCAATTTTTCCTTGATGATCTCCATGGTATCTGCCGGAATCTGGTCATTCGGCATCCGCACCATTTGGCCGTCTTTCCAGGTCAGGACATAAAGAGAAACAGGTTCAGCCTGCAAATGGCGCAACTTCTCCGCCATTGCTTTTTTCTCTTCTTCCGTCTCTGGCTTTTCAATTACTTCAGGCAGTGGAAGCTCCTCGGCATTGCCGTACGTGATGATCTCCATGCTGCCATCGCCATTGACGTCGTGCAGCGTGAGCGGGAAGTAATCCACCCAATCTCCGTTGTATAAACGCTCAGATTCGTATTTCACGGTAAAGTTGCTCAGTGCAGTCAGTGTATCCCTGTTGAACGTCACATTCGCCAAGAGGGCGATCAGGACCAACGAGCCTACTGCACGCCAGTTGAGGCGTCCGTACCATTTCACGAGAAGCGCAATCACGATGATCGCGATGGCTCCACCGATCAACAGAGCAGCGGTCGTCTTCACATCGACGCGTGTCAGTGCTCGATCCAAGAGCAAGAAGCCGATGGTAAACACAAGCACTTGACGACGTTCCGATGGATGGACCACGAAGTAGCAAAATGCTAGCAGTGGCAGGAAAATGAGTACAGCAATCCACGTTAAATCAAGGAAAGCTGGTTTCACGAGCAAATGGTAAATCAGAAACAGGGCAATGGCGTACAGCGCCCAGCTTATCGTTTCGAGAATAGGATTCCGGCGCATGCCCTCACCACCTTTTGTTTTGTGTCTGGTCGACGAATAATGCGCAGAGGAAGCCACCAAACAGCCAGAAATAGAGGGCCATGAACGGCACCTCGAAAATGTTTTCCACGAGGTTATGGGTAGCTACGGCTATTAATCCGCCCAATAGGCCGAGTATCGCAAAAAAGTGCGGCGAGCCTTGGAGGTTGCGGATGAGCCCAGCTCCGTATTTGAACATGGTGATCACAGTTCCGATTAACAGGATGATCCCGATCAGACCGTATTCCGCTAGACTTTTGAAGAAATAACTGTCTGAATAAATCGTTCCGAAATGGCGAGTAGCAACCGCTCCGCCGTGATGGCCAAGCCCAACACCGAACAATGGCTCGATGCGCATTTTGTCATAGGCTTCGCCCCAGCGACCAACGCGTCCTCCTTGGCTACTTGATTCGAAATATTCAACAGTAAACAGCGTGAAAATGCGATCTTTTACTTTTCCGACAAGCGGAACGGAATCAGGAACGAAGAACAGAGCAACAAGCCCGACGATCCCCGCGATCACCAAATATCCGGCGACTCGCTTGTTCCATATGTAGAAGCACACAAATACGGCAAAGGCGAGCGCGAACCAGGCACCGCGAGACCCCGTTAAGAGCATAGCGAGCACAGTAGTCAGTGCAACAATGGCCCAGATCCATTTTTGCTTTCGGTCTTTCGCTGTCATGAAAAGACCAGCGGCAATCGGTGAAACCAACGCCATGTAGCTGCCCAATACGTTCGGGCTCGTCACAAAGGAGAAAGCGCGAGTCGTGATCGCTTCGCCTTCCTGTACCCATGATTCTGGCGTTTTGACACCAACAACGACTTGAAAAACTCCGTACAGAGCCGCCACGAAACCAACCAGCACAAGTCCCTTCATGAACTTGTCCAAGTCTTCCATCGACTTCAGTAAATAGAAGCCCATGAAAAAGGCGAGGATGTACTGGTAGACAGAGCGGAATCCTTCCACAGTCGCCCCCCAGTTCGCCATGTCTGTCACCATGATGGCAACACCCAAGACCAAAAAGGCTCCCAGCCAATGTTTGATTCCAGGCATCGTTCTGTTTGATTGCAAGAACGCTCCAAACGTAAACAGCATCAGAACGATGAGCAGTCCTTCATCCCATAAAGAAGATATGACTGGAATCGGTAGAATCTGTCGCAAGACGTAATCAATTACTGGATAGGCCAACAGCAAATACAACCACGTAGTTGATTGGCTTCCCCACTTCAACACGGTTTCTCTCATTTTTATTGTAGTCCTCCTACAGGTAGGGATTAACCTACCTATTATAATGAATCTGACAACCCGGTAGCAAGCCGGGGGGAAAGAGGTTGGTAGGAACGCTAGAAATAAGATATGATAGCTAGGTAGTTTGAGGGATTAGAACCAAGCCTGGAACGTAGGGTTTCGAATAGGGATAGGAGAAAAGTGGACATGAGTTTGTTAAAAATTGCCTCCATGATTGTCGTGCTGACTCTCGTTGGTAGGCTTCTAGGCTTTTTTCGCAGTGTGTATGTATCGAGCTTGTACGGTACTGGGATGGAGGCAGATGCGTTTAATATCGCGGCAACGATCCCGCTGACGTTGTTCTTGGTCATACCGGGAGCGGTCAATGCTGTACTGATTCCGACGATGCGCGGCATGATGGAAAAAGGAGAGCGGACGACTGACTTGTATCAGAAGATGCTCACGATTATTTTGGGCGCATTCGTTGCTCTCTCTGTCTTAGGGGTTGTTTTTTCTTACGAGCTTGCCGGGATGTTTGGACTGACAGGTGAGAAGCTGGAACTCACGGCTACCATGCTGCAATGGATGTGGCCATCAGCTATTTTCATCGGGTTAACAGGACTGTGGTCGAGTATTTGCAATGCTCATCAGCATTTCTTTACACCCACGCTTGGCACGGTAGTCAATGGAGCTTTGGTGATTGTCAGCATGTATGTGCTCGTTCCGATGTATGGTCCCATTGGACTGGCGATGGCTACGACAATCGGTTACTTGGCGGCACTGTTGCCGATTCTCCCGACTTTGCGCGGGTTCGGCTACCAGCACCGCTTCTCATTTGCTTGGCGTGAGGATGATTCGCTCAAAGGCATGGGCGAGCGCGTCATTCCGATTTTGATTGGTGCGGTTGTAGCCCAGGCCACCACCTTTTTGGAGCGAGGATTTGCAGAAGGACTCGGAACTGGTGTCGTCTCTGCTCTCGCCAATGCGAACCAGATTATGCAATTGCCTCTGGCTATTTTTGTCGGGGCGTTTACACTGCCACTGTTCCCACTGTTGGCTAGTCATGTCAAGCGGGGGGAAATGACGGAGATGAAGCAAATCCTGCAAAAGGGACTTGCCTATCTCCTCATTTTGCTGTTGCCCGTGACGGTTGGACTTGCGCTATATGCAGAGCCTATCATCCGTCTAGCTTTTGAGCGCGGTGCGTTCGATGAGCATTCTGTCGCTTTGACAGCGTGGGCACTGCCGTTTTATGGCGTAGGACTTTTCTTTTTAGCGTCGAGAGACTTGCTGACTCGCGCCTTTTATGCGCTGGAAAACACGAAGACACCCGTTATTATCGGGGCGATCGGTATTGGTGTGTATGCCCTTGCCAATTGGTTGCTCATTCCACTGCTTGGTCATGGCGGTATTGCCCTGGCTAATGCCGTTTCGGCTATCAGTCAAGCGCTCCTGCTGTTTGTTTTACTATGGAGGGCGGTAGGCAGCCCTGTACGGGCGAATTTCCTCATGACTGCTGGGAAAACCATTTTGGGCTGCGCAGTCATGGCCGGTGCTATTTTACTTGTCGATCCATGGTTATCCGCATGGCCTGTCTGGTTGTACTTGCCGCTAGGAATTATCGGTGCAGCTCTTTTATATCTCGTGGTGCTCATTTTGGTTCGAGAGCCACTTGTATCAGAGCTGCTGCAAAAAGTACGCAAGCGGTCTACTCCAGCGGGTGGGCGCTCGTAAGGGGGAATTCCCGGATTGCATAACGAGTCTTACCTGAACTTGCTGGGGGAATGGTCTCCACGTAAGAAACTTGGATACTCACTTGACCTAATGCCGAGCGAATTCCTGCCAAAAGCTTGGCTTCATCGGCAGGTAAAAACCGTTCGGGCTCCTTCACCAGTTTCAGGCTTAGTCGCTCCGGCTCATGCTGGACGATCTGGAAGGTGCGGAAGCTGTCCATATTGCGAACGATGTGATTAAAATAATGTCCATGTACGTACCGTCCGTTTAGCGATAGGAACATGTCGTCTTCTCTGCCGTCGATCGAAGCCAGAAGTGGAAAAGGGAGATTGCATGAGCAGGTTGAATCAGAAAGCGCGACGACATCTCCTAATTGGTAGCGCAGGCGAGGCATGACAGTATTGTGCAGGTCTGTGACAAGCAGTGCTCCTGGGTACCCTTTGTAGACGGGAATATGCGTAATGGGATCGACTACCTCCAAATAACAGTTCCCGGAAAAGGCATGCATGCTCCCAGCCTTGCATTGGTAGGCGATGATTCCGCCGTCACGGGCGCCGTATTCATTCACAACAGGCGCATCAAAAGCCTGAACAATCGTTTGTCGCTGGTGTTCATGCAGGCTTTCTGCTGTAGAGACCACGGCTTTGAGCGGGATTCCGAGTGTCATGCCGCGTCGTAGCATCATCGTGGCGAGCGTATGAAGTGCGGAAGTGTACCCGTATAAATAGGCTGGTTGGAAATCCCGGATGAGGCGCAGGTTTGCTTCCAAATGTCTTTCGTCCAGTTCATAGGCAGAGATCATCAGGCGGTTTTTCAACCAGCGCTCCTTCCAGTGGTAGCGGCGAGCTTGCTGGGCGTTTAATTCGAGAGGAGAGCCCCAGATCATTACACATGGGTCACCTATGCGTATGCCGTACCAGGATAGCCCCAACCAGCGCGCAGCTTCATATCGCTCGACAGTTGGACGATCGAGATAAAAATGGGTAGGTTCACCTGTGGAGCCTCCCGTACGATTTACAAGAAGGCTTTTGGTTTGTAGGCCTTGGCTCATATATTGATCAGCGTTTTGCCGAAAGTGTGCTTTGGTCAGAACAGGAATACGCTGCAAAAAACGTTCAGGCATCTCGCGCATTTTGCTCCAGTCTGGGGCGAAGGCTGTGTAGGCTGGTACGTTTTGTATCGCATGATCGAGTAGCTTCACCAGCTTTTCTCGCTGCTGCACGTTAAGCGCTTCGGCAGATAGATGCTCGGCTGCTTGCAATTCTTTCATGTAAGGACGGATGCAATTTCCTTTCAAAGCCTCCATTAACGGCCACTGTACATGGCGGATCAAAAATCCGGTTGTGGGCATAATATCCCCTCCTACTTACAGATTACACAGGCAGACGAATGCAAATGAACGGCCATGACCGTTCATTTGCAGACCGCAAGTGGTCACATTCTGTCTAATGAAAAACGTCGAGACGTTTTTCACAAAAATCAATGGAATCTGTTTTTTACCAGTATTGCTGCGAAATTCCATCGATATACCTGTTTGCTGGAAGAGGGAAATGATAGTAGGATAGAGAGTGGGTTCATGTCGATTGGTGCTGCCCCACGGGTATCCAGTCAAAGAGACGAATAAAGGAGTTACCCATGTTGAAAAAAAGTCATTTTCTCGCGGGAGCGTTGATCTTAGCCATAGCGGGGATTTTGTCAAAAGTTATCGGGATGTTTTATCGGATTCCGCTTCAGGAGATAGTGGGCGACAGAGGTCTCGGACTCTATCAGGAAGTATATCCTCTCTACCTGACTTTCCTCATATTGGCGACAGCAGGTGTGCCAGTAGCCTTGTCCAGGGTGATTGCAGAGGCATTAGCTGAAGGAAAACAAGGCTCTATTGGACAAATTTTGGCCCGTAGCATGGTCATGATGGGCGGGATCGGACTTGTCTTGTTTGCGCTCCTGTACGCCAGCTCTCCACTGATCGCAAAACTCATGGGGAATCCGCATTTGATTGAGCCGATTCGTGCGATATCCATGTCGCTGCTGTTTGTTCCCTTGATTGCGGTTATTCGCGGCTTTTTCTACGGCCATCAAAAAATGTTGTTTGTCGGGCTCTCGCAAATCGTAGAGCAAACATTGCGTGTCGTATTTATTTTGGTGGCTTCCCTGTATCTCGTGTCACTCGGTGAAGATACGGATACCGTGATTACCGGAGTCAACTTCGGTACGATGATCAGTACCTTTTTAAGTCTCGGGTTTCTAGCATTGCTCATGTGGCTCCACAACCGGAAAAATTCCGTATTTAGCGGGGCAGAGTGGGGGCGCCTTACTTGGTGGTATGATCGTGCCTTCTTCGCCTCGATGTGGCGAATTGCCTGGCCGATTTGTGTCAGCGCCTTGGTTATCCCGATTTTCAGCCTGACGGATTCCTTTCTGGCGATTAACATCTTCCGCTACATATGGAATGTGGACGGCTTGACGGCGGATACGTGGTTTGGCATTTACAGCAGGGGAGGACCACTTCTGCAAATGGCGAGCTTGTTCGGATCATCGATTGCCCTCTCGATCGTGCCTGCCATTGCCGAAGCGATCAGACAAAAGGATCAGGAACGGATTACGACCTTGACCAAACTCTCGCTGCGCTTTGCTTGGCTAATCGGTCTACCTGCCGGTCTTGGGCTGACAGCTGTAGCTGAAGGGGCGAATCTGGCGCTCTATGGTGATATGGAAGGCACGCGTGCAATGGCGATTTTAGGCATCACAGCGATTCCGCTTTCCTTGTTGCTTGCTACAAACGGTATTTTGCAAGGAATCGGCAAAGAAAAAATCCCTGCACGTCATCTGCTGTATGGTGTCATTGTAAAGGTACTGGCGACACTCGTGTTTACCTCGATGTTTGGTATGGATGGCTTGTCCCTGTCATGGCTGGTTGCTACTGCATTTGTCTGTGTACTGAATATGCGCGTCATCAGCCGTTACGTATCGATTCCGATAAACTGGCGCTTTGATACTGTTTATCCGTTATTGGTGGCTAACCTCATGCTGATTCTGGCTTGGGGAGCGACAGAGGTAGTTGATTTCCTGTTCAGAGGAAGAGAACCAGTGCGCATTTTGGGAGCGATTGAGACCGTCGCTGGAGTCGGTGTAGGACTCGTTGTATACCTGGGACTGCTTATCATCATTCCACTCATTGAGGATAAGGAACTGGACTGGCTGCCAGGCGGAAACAAGCTACGCGCCTTTATCCAATTCATTCGGAAGAAGCAGGCTTCCGCGTTAAAGTCCAATACGAATAACGATTAATCTAATCGAAAAACCCCTTTCTCCACAGGGACTGACCCCCGTCCGTAGGACAGGTATCAAAACACCATTGCGAATTAAGCA
>NZ_JBEAES010000014.1:0-166003 GCF_050477165.1 Brevibacillus sp. FIR094
GGAAACAGGTAGCCTAGGTGCTTTTTCAACGTCTCATTAATTAGGGTCAGTCCATAGCTTTGGGGGATTTCCTTTCCTCTATTGACCAATGATGATGCGTTCTTTCGGATAATGGTAGCGTACGATTCGGTCATTGCGCTTCAAGAAGAGAAGCAAATTGATAATCCCAATACGTCCGATCATCATCGTAATAATGAGGATAAGCTTGCCGCCTATCCCCATCTGAGCCGTAATCCCGGTAGACAATCCGGTCGTACCGAAAGCAGAGCAGACCTCGAACAAGACGTGCTGGAAGGGTAAATCCTCCAACCAGACGAGCAGCATGACCGCTGTGAACACCAGAATGATTGCGATGAAAAAGACGCTGAAGGAGCGTTGAATGTCCTCATCAACCAGCTCTCTTCCGAACACCTTTACGTCCTTGTAGCCACGCATGTTGGCAAAAACAGACGCAATCAAGACGAAAAATGTTGTGGTCCGTATCCCCCCGCCCACACTACTCGGAGAAGCGCCAATGAACATCATCCCGGAGAGCATGATGAGTGTCGCGGTCGACAAGAGACTGATATCCATCGTAGCCAAGCCGCCGCTACGCGAAGAGACGGAGTGGAACAACGAATAGAACAGCATTTCATGCCAGGACTTATCGGTCAAAAACTGATTTCGCTCAAAA
Source organism: Brevibacillus sp. FIR094 (assembly GCF_050477165.1). Taxonomy (NCBI): domain Bacteria; kingdom Bacillati; phylum Bacillota; class Bacilli; order Caryophanales; family Paenibacillaceae; genus Brevibacillus; species Brevibacillus sp. FIR094. The sequence continues at coordinate 674 of NZ_JBEAES010000014.1, forward strand.
ACGAAAATGAGCAGGGCGCCAATGGCGATCAAGGAAAAGAACGTCAGTGTCGTAATCTTAGTGAAGAGCGAAAAGGTGAAACGCACTTTTGCACGGCGATAGGAAAAGTACGTTCTCAGCTCTACGAGTACGGGAAACCCGATCGCTCCACAAATAATCAAGATCATCACGATGGTCTGAAACACGTAATCGTGGGTAAAGTCGAGCATGGAATTTCCGTGCAGGTCAAACCCGGCATTCGTAAAAGCACTGACAGATGCGAAGTAACCGTGGTAGAACGCGGTGTACCAATCGTCGTAGTAGCCGGCGACAATAAAATGACTGCCTAACAGGATGGTTCCCACCAGCTCGATTAAGAGTGCAATTACGAGAATATTGCGCATCAGGTCGACCAGACCGGACAACGTGGAGCGGTTGTGGTCCGTCGCGATCCAAATGCGCTGTTCCAGACCGATTTTTTGACCCATGAGGATCCAGATGAATGTTCCGAGTGTCATGATTCCGACCCCACCAACCTGGAAGAGCAACGTAAGAAAGAGAATCCCCCACTGGTTGAAAACCTCATGAATCGTAATGACAGTAAGCCCGGTAACGCTGATGGCACTCGCCGCGGTAAACAAAGCGTCAATAAAAGAAAGAGAGACTCCCGGCAAGTGAAAAAACGGCAATGACAGAAGAAACGCTGAGATCAGGATGAGCCCAACGTAGGCGAACACGATGATTTGAACAGATGTCAATCGTCGCTTTTGATTGGATGATAACAAAATAAATGGCCTCCTGAATAAGCTTCATGAGGATAATCATACCAAATAAATGAAAGGAAGCAAAAGCGCGGAAAAGATCAGTTGACAATGTATCCGCAAGAATGGTAAAGTTCAGAATGTATTTATTGGAAATTCAAAATATTAATGGAAAGGTGGGCTAGTCATGAAAAGAATTGTACGCATGGGTCATCCATACAACGACATACATGACGTAACCCCACCATTGATACGAGCGTAGTATCGTTTTTTTGATCTCGTTAACATGGCGTAGGTTACCTTTTTCGTAACTTGCGCCTTTTCTATTTTTGTTGATGAAAAGGCATGTTGCTCACGGGCGATGTGTCTTTTTTGTCCTCTAAAAAGGGTCACCCAGCCAGCTAAAGAGAGGGGAGAAACACGGATGTTCTCGGTTTTGGCAAAGCTTGATTGGTTTTTCAAGGAGCATTGGAAACGTTATACGGTCGCTATTCTGCTATTGATTCTGGGCGGCTTACTGGAGATTATCCCTCCAAAAATCATCGGGGTGGCTATTGATGAGATTCACCTGGGAACGCTGACTGGCGAGCGGCTGGTATCCATTTTGCTGTTTTTCGGTGTATTGTCTGTCGCGATTTATTGGGTCAATTTTATCTGGATTCGCCAACTGTTTGGGGGAGCGTTTCTGGCGGAGCGGACGTTACGGTCAAAGCTCATGACGCATTTATTGCGGATGACACCAACGTTTTATCAGCGGAATCGGACGGGAGATTTGATGGCGCGAGCGACAAATGACCTCAAGGCTGTCTCGATGACAACAGGCTTCGGAATTTTGACGATGGTGGACTCGTTATCCTTTACAGGGGCGATTGTGCTGACGATGGGATTTTTGATCAGTTGGAAGCTGACCTTAGCGGCGATCATTCCATTGCCGTTCATGGCCTATATCATCAAGCAATATGGGAAAAAAATTCACGAGCGTTTTTCTACCGCACAAACATCGTTCGGCGAACTGAACGACCGCGTCTTGGAATCCGTCTCTGGAGTTCGCGTGATTCGAGCTTACGTACAGGAGATGGCGGATCAGGAGCGCTTTCGCCAAAAAACTCATGAAGTGTATCAAAAAAATATCGATGTGGCGAGAATCGATTCGCTGATTGAGCCAACTGTCAAAATATTGGTTGGAATCAGTTATATGATTGGCTTGATCTACGGCGGCTACCTCGTGTTTCAAAGAGAACTGACGCTGGGAGAGCTAGTCTCGTTCAACGTCTATCTCGGGATGCTGATTTGGCCGATGTTTGCGATTGGTGAATTGATCAATGTGATGCAAAGAGGAAGTGCCTCGCTGGATCGGGTCAATGAAACCTTGGCGTACGAAGCCGATGTGACGGATCACGACAGACCGGTTCATGTGGCAGTTCCAGAAGTCGTTCGGTTCGATTCAGTGACATTCCGCTATCCATCTGCACATGTTGACCAATTAAGCGATGTCTCCTTTACTCTTGGTCGGGGGCAGACGTTAGGAATCGTCGGGCGTACGGGAAGCGGGAAATCCACACTAGTGCGACAGCTGCTTCGCGAATATCCGGTAGGACAGGGAGTCATCAGTGTTTCGGGAGAGGCGCTCGAACAGATCAGTCTCGATAACATCAAGAGCTGGATCGGCTATGTACCGCAGGAGCAGATTCTGTTCTCGAAAACAGTTCGCGAAAACATCCTGTTCGGGAACAAAGAGGCAACAGAAGAACAGTTACAGGAAGTGTTGAAGCAGGCCGCATTTGCTCGGGACGTGCAGCTACTGCCCGAAGGCTTGCAAACGCTCGTTGGTGAAAAAGGCGTAGCCCTTTCAGGTGGACAAAAACAGCGGGTTTCGATTGCGCGGGCTCTTTTGGTCAATCCGGAAATCTTGATTCTCGATGATGCCATGTCGGCGGTGGATGGTAAAACCGAAGCGGAGATGATCACGAATATTCGTCGGGAGCGTGCAGGTAAAACAACACTGATCACCACACATCGCTTAACGGCCGTCCAGCATGCAGATTGGATTCTCGTCATAGACGAAGGACGAATCGTCGAGGAAGGTACACATGCACAGCTAGTGGAGCTAGGCGGTTGGTATAAAGAACAATTCGAGAAACAGCAGATTGAAGCGACGCTGACAGAAAGCGGGTGAATGAATGACGACGGGGAAAAGGCTAGTCCACTATGCAACGATTTTTAAAAAGACAATCCTTTTAGCGATTCTGATGCTCTCTATATCCGTTGGGGCAGAACTGACAGGACCATTTTTGGCGAAAAAGATGATCGATACGCACATACTGGGCATTGAATTCCCTTGGTATGAGACGGCACAGCATGAGGATTCCGTGCTATACAACGGGAAGTATTACACGAGACAGGATCACTTGGCAGCAGGTGAGAGCGCTGGTGGGGAAGTTCGTGTTTTGCAGGTAGGACGCGACTATTATTTCCTGAACCAGGCGATTGCGTATGATGGGCAGCGATCCATTGCGGATGGGAAGCTCGTCATTGTCAAAGGCGCGGACCGAGCAGAATATCAGGCCACTCTCTTAAGCAATCAGGAGATATTCGAGTTTTTCAGGCCAGAGACAAGAGGCTTGCTCACACTGGCTGCTCTCTATTTCGGATTATTGGTAGTTGCTTCGCTTTTCCACTATGGACAAAAGTTCTTATGGCAAAAATCAGCGAATCAAGTCATCGAGAGACTGCGAATGGATGTCTTCGCGCATATTCAACGATTGCCCATTCATTATTTCGATCATCTCCCTGCCGGGAAGGTGGTTGCTCGTGTCACAAACGATACGGAAGCAGTCCGTGAACTGTTTACGAATGTACTCGGCAACTTCATTACGAGCGGGATTTATTTAATCGGTATTTTCGCAGCGCTGTTCTTGCTTGATGTACGACTTGCGCTCGTTTGTCTGGTCATTCTGCCAATCATGGTCGTGTGGATTTACTTGTACCGCAAGTACGCGTCTGCATTTAACCATGTCATTCGGGCACGCATCAGCGACATCAACGGGATGATTAACGAGTCGATCCAAGGGGTGCCGATCATTCAGGCATTTCGCAGGGAAAAGGAAACGATGCGGGAATTCGGCGAACTGAACGAAGAGCTATTCACCTATCAAAATAAAATGCTACGGCTCAATGCGACCGCTTCGTTTAACCTGGTTCAGTTCATCCGCAATATCGCGTTTGTTTTATTCATCTGGTATTTCGGCGGTGCCTCCCTCGGGGTAGGTACACTGCTCTCACTTGGCGTCCTCTACGCTTTCGTCGATTATCTGAATCGCTTGTTCCAGCCGATGACACAGATCGTCAACCAATTGGCGAACCTGGAGCAATCTCTCGTCGCGGCGTCACGCGTGTTTGAACTGCTGGATGAAGAGGGTATTGACGTTGATCCTGCAAAAGTTCCTTGCTATCAGGGGAATGTCCGCTTTGACGATGTTTCCTTTGCCTACAAAGACGATCAATACGTGCTGAAAAACATTTCATTCGAAGCATGGCCCGGAGAGACAGTGGCGCTGGTTGGTCACACGGGGTCGGGAAAAAGCTCGATTATTAATCTGTTACTCCGCTTCTATGATGTAAACAGTGGAGCGATTATGATTGATGGGCGCAATGTGCAGTCGTTTTCCAAACAGCAGCTTCGTCAGCATATGGCGATTGTTTTACAGGACCCGTTTTTATTTACAGGAACGATTCGTTCCAATGTGAGTCTGGATGATCCGTCGATTTCGCCTGAAAAAGTAGAGAAAGCTCTGTGTGATGTAGGGGCAGACCAACTGTTCCGCAGTCTTCCGCAAGGATTCGATGAACCTGTTATCGAGAAGGGCAGCACGCTTTCACTCGGGCAGCGTCAGTTGATTTCGTTTGCGCGTGCTCTCGCGTTTGACCCGGCTATCCTCATTTTGGATGAAGCGACTGCCAGCATCGACACGGAAACAGAGGGCATTATTCAAAATGCACTTGAGGTGTTGAAAAAAGGGAGAACGACCTTCATCATTGCCCATCGCTTGTCTACGATCAAAAATGCAGATCAAATTCTCGTACTGGATCGAGGCAGAATTGTAGAGCGAGGGAAGCATGAAGACTTGATGGAGAAGCAAGGCAGGTACTATCAGGTGTATCAAATGCAGCAAGGGAACAAAGAAGCACGGGTGCAAGAGGCAGTAGGAAAGCACGGAAGCGCCGCGGCTCTGACCTAGTTTTTTCTACTCTTTTTGCCTCTTGAACGGTAAGATAGAGCATAGAAGTATGGACTTTTCAGGAGGGATCATCATGCCACATCTTATCGTTCGAGGCATTCAAGCTGAACAAATGGCCACGATTAGCGAACCGCTTGCAGTGGAGCTTGCTGCACTATGCCAATGCGGCACGGACAATTTCACGATCGAATGCTTGCATACAACAGGCGTTTTTGGCGGGAAGATCGTGGAATCGTTTCCTTTTATCGAAGTAGCATGGTTCGAGCGGGGGCAAGAAGTTCGTGACCAGTTTGCCCAGATTGTAACGAAGCATGTCTTAGCTCTTGGCATCCCAGAAGTGGAAATGGCATTTGTCGCTTATCAAAAAGAAAGCTACTATGCCAATGGAGAGCATTTCTAAAGAGAAGCCGACAGGTGCTGTCGATTTCCCGGGAAAGTATCAAGACATTCGACAAGAGTACGGACAAATAAATGAATACAAGCATGGAATAAGGGTGTTCCTTCCGTAAGCACGAGATTTTTCGTACGCGACGGGTGGAGCACCCTTTTTATTTGGAGCGAATTTTTACTCGTGTAACCAAAAATTTCTAAAATAGGTGTCACAAATGAAAGTTCTCAATTGTTATTCATAGTGAGAGGAGGGCAAACCGTGGAGAAAACAGAGATAGAGCGCCTGCTGACAGAAATAAAAGCAGGTTCTCTTGAGCAATACGAAATCATTATCGATCACTATCAACAACCGATCTTTACATACTGCTATCACATGCTCGGTCATCGCCAAGATGCAGAAGACGCTGTCCAGGAAGTTCTGTTTCGTGCCTACGAGCATCTTGAACAGTATACGTACTCGCTGTCATTTTCCGCATGGTTGTACCGGATCGCTTACAACCATTGTGCGAATGTGCTAAAGCGCAGGAAATTAAGCCGCGTGTTGCCCTTTTTGTACAACCGGGATCAGGATGGACGTAACTATGTCGAGGAGAGCATTGACAGCAATTATTTTGGGGAGCCGATCGAACGCATCTGGAAACGACTGTCCGCAGAAGAACGCACACTCATTTTCCTACGTGTGCTAGAGGGAAGAGAGTACGAGGAAATCGCAGAGCTGATGGACAAAAAGCCAGCTGCCCTGCGCAAACAATTCGAACGCGTTTTGAAAAAGTGCAAACGTTATTTGCCAACGATGGGAGGGGTGGCCGCTAATGGACAAAATTCCGTTTAAAGGCTTGCATGACATGCTGAGAGCGAAGCCAGTCCCGAAAGTCGATGTCAAACATAAAGTCATGGCAGCAATTCGTGCCAAGGAAAACAAGGAGGAGAAAGTCGTGAAGAAGAAAGTAGGTTTGCTGGTCACCGTAGGTATGTTGGTAGGAGCGTCTTCCGTATGGGCGGGAGTAGAAATGATACAGTTGAAAAATGAGAAGGGCGAAGTAGTTTACGAGATAACGCAGCATACCGATCAAGAACAACAGCGATTGATTCAGCAAATGCCTCCAGAGGAACAGGCGAAAATGGAGGCGAGGAGGGAAATGTATGAGCTTCGGGATGAGGTCGATAATGAAATTATTAATGGCTTGAAGCCTGGAACCTCAGTCGCTATATACTGGAAGCCGACAAAAGAAGAGGAAGAAATCCAAAAGAACATAACCTGGTCAGTATATAAACAACCGTATATCACAATGGTATCTAAGCCGATGACTTATAAAACATGGAAGGAAATGGAGCCGGTTGTTGGGAAGATGTTCACGCTTCCAGCCGAGCTTGCTGGAGGCTTCCGTTTCGATGAAGGTGACGTACACTATGAAGAAAACTACGAGTACATGGTGGACCTCGAAGCACTTAAGGCAAAAGCCATCAAAGAAAACAAAGAATACGCCTTCACAGAAATTCCGTCAAGCAACAAGTACGATTTTACCAGTGTCGCCTATAAGTCAGAGAAAGGTCAAGTAAGGGTAGAGGTACGCATAGCGGACGGGGGCAGTTCGGGTACTAACGCTGACGGCTTGGAAAAGATTAAGGTTGGCAATAATGAAGCGGCTCTCATGACGTATACATCGGAAAAAGGTGAAAATTTGCATTGGATCGAATGGGTAAAAAATGGAACAAAACTGGAATACTCTGTTCGTGCTGACGAGGAAGTTGCATCTAAAGACGAACTGATCAAAATTGCTGAGAAAATCAATGAAATAAAGTAACGGTGTATCAAACAGAGGAGTACCACAAAGCGCTAGGCTTTCTTGTGGTACTCCTTTTCTGTCATGAATGGCTTACGTCACGTAGTTTGTTTGCCTTTTTACCCACCAACTGCTTCAACCCATCCATATTAATCAGGATAATCCCGACAATAATCGTAATCCCCCCTGCTAGCGACAGGAGATAAAGCGGCTCATTGTACAGGATGACGCCCAAGCTTAAGGCAATCAACGGAGAGATATAGAGCCACGTGGAGGGAAACACAGGGTTGGTCTTGGCGACGAGCCAATAGAAAATGGTGTGCCCCAGCATGGAACCAACGACGATCAAGTACAGGAGCGAGAGGATCGCATTAGCTGTGAGCATCGATTCGATATGCACTTGCTCGGTGAACAGAGATAATACAAGCAGCATGGCTCCTCCATACATCATCTGTGCTGCATTCAAAGCAATGGGTGAAGTGTCTTGAAACTGTTGGATGACGCGACGGGAGTAAACAGCACCACCAGAATAAAAAATTTGACCGATTAAGACTGCTACACATCCAGTGAGCCAAAGGAAGCTGAATGAGAGGGTTGCACCAGGTAAAATCAATAAGACGACACCGACAAATCCAACGAGACAACCAGCCCACGATATGGCAGAGAGCTTTTGCCGAGAGATGCCTGTCTGAAGCAGCATGACCATGAGTGGTGCTGTTGCCGATAGAATCGCAGCGATTCCTGAGCTTACATGCTGCTCCGCCCAATACAAGGGAGCAAATGTCCCGAACGTTAAACCAATTCCGGTAAGAAACATCTCTTTATGGAGCAGCAGAGATAGACGCGCCTGTTTTTTCCATAGCATGAATGAAAACAAAATCACACCTGCCAGAAAGAACCGAAGTCCAGCTGAGAAAAACGGCGGCGCTCCCGCATCGATCCCGACTTTGATTGCCAGAAAAGTCGTTCCGAATATCAAGCACATGACCACATAGTTGAGCAGTACCATTATGATTCCTCCCTTTTCCTCATCATAAAGGGAAGGGAACAGAACAGTTGAAATGGAATAGAACAGATACGAGGATCAATCCAGTATCATGGGGGAAAGGGGGGAGTTTGCATGAAAAGGGAGGCTCTTTCAAACAGCCATTCTGATAAGCTGTTCGAGCAAGTGTATGAATATCTTTTGGACCGGATCAGACGCGAAGAGTGGGGGACACATGAGAAGCTTCCTTCTGTTCGAACGTTGGCGTTGGAATTGAATGTGCATCGCCTGACGGTTTTTAAAGCATTTCAATTATTAAAACAAAACCGCCACGTGTATGTGAAGGATAAGTCGGGGTATTATGTACAACCGAGCAGCCTGCTGCCAGTAGAGTCGATGGATGATCCAATCGTTTCTGCCTATGTACACAAGAGTCACCTTTCTGAAATTCATCAGGTGCAGGCGACCTATCAATTTTCCAAAGCTTTGATTGAACCGAATTTATTGCCAAATCATTACTTTTCCGAGTACGTGAAGAAAGTGTTTGACCTGTATCCAAAGGTGCTGGGCACCTATTCAACCACACAGGGAGATCAGGAGCTGCGGGAAGCACTGTGCAGCTATTATATCAGCCGTTATCATTTTCACCTGTCACCTGATGAGCTGATGATTACATCTGGTTCGCAGGAAGCGATTGATTTGGTTGCCAGAGTCCTTGTAAAGCCGCGTGATGTCGTGTTGATTGAGAGACCTACTTACAGTCCAGCCATTGATGTATTCAGAAGACAGGGCGCCAATATGATTCCTATCGAGATTTCGCCGCATGGATACGATTTGGAGCAGGTTGAACTGTTGATGCAAAAAGAAAAACCGCGCCTGTTTTATCTCAATCCGACCTTTCACAATCCAACGGGGTATACGGTTCCCGCTGAACAACGAAAGAGACTGGTGGAGCTGGCTGCGAAGTATCAGTGTCTGATCGTAGAGGATGATCCGTGCCGCGATATTTACTTCGGTGATGAGCCTCCACTACCGTTTTTTTCTTACGATACGGCGGGCTATGTCATCTATCTGCGCAGCTTTAGCAAGTACATCGGGCCTGGGCTAAGTATTGCGACTGTGGCATGCAGGCCATCTATTATGAAGTATTTGATTCAAGCGAAATCACTGTCCGACAGTGGAGCGCCTCTGTTGAATCAAAAGATTTTTTTGCATTATTTCTTCTCCGAACGGATGCAGCAGCATTTGGCGAAGCTGCGGATTGCACTGGCCATTCGCCGGGAAATCATGGAGGAAGAACTGTCTATGACCGACTGGGAGTGGTCCAGCCCACCAGGGGGCTTTAATTTATGGGTGAAGCTGCCTGATTACGTTCCGATAGAAAGTCTTTTGGGCAAATGCATAGAGCAATCCATTACGTTTGTACCCGGTGCGATCTGTGATCCGCTGCGAGAGTTAAGCTCTTGGATACGCATCAGTTATTCTTATTTGAATGAACAACAGCTGCGGGATGGGGTGCAAAGGCTCGTCCGTACGGTTCGCCTGTTGGATAGAAAGGATTGAAGAAAGGCTGCCGACATGATGGTCGACAGCCTTGTTTTTTTTCCCTTATGATTTGCTTACTTGATCGAGATGATTCACCAGCTCTTCTGGTTTCGACAAGAAAGGCGCATGATCGGCTTCCAGTGTAATCACTTTGCTGCAAGGTGTTTCTGTGTTCATTCTGCGTTGGAAATCGATTGGGATCGCATTGTCTAATGTGGTCTCAATATAGACGCGATCGACACTTCCGAATTTCTCTTCAGTAATTTGCACTGGCTGTGTAAAAGGCGCCAGCGCTTGCGGACGGCAACGCTTCATAGACGCGAGCCTCAGTGCTTCATCCTCAACCGCGTTGAAAAATGTTCCTTCCACAGTCTCAAGCTTTGGAGCCAGCGTCATGTCCGCTTCATTCAATTCGAATTCCGGGCCTTTTTCTCCTTCAGACTTGCTTATGAGACTTTCCCCGTTTTTCGGCAAGAATGCGCAAAGGTAGACGAGCTTATCAATCTTGTCATGTACCTTTTCAGCTGTTTGCGTAATGACCACGCCACCCATGCTGTGTCCGACAAGGATTACTTTTTCGTTTTGTTGCTTGATCAGGTCTGATACTTTCTCTACGTAGAGATCCAGTGTCACCTGCTGAGGAGGTGTCATGTCTTGTCCACTTCCAGGCAAGTCCAACGTCGCGACCTTGTGTCCCAATGCTTCCAGCGCAGGTTTTACTCTTTCCCATACCCATTCACCTTGGCATGCTCCATGAACCAATACATACGTACTCATTTACATACATCTCCTTCGTTTCATGATGATCGTTCGTTAGTGTTAACGAAGCGATTTCTGATTAAACAGCGTGTTCTTGTGTTCGTGCCTCTTGAGTGCAATAATAATAAAAATCTATATCGGTAATCTGTGACTTTGTCACCAAGTTATTTTTTTCACAAGGAGGTTCTTCGTCCATATGCAAAAGGATCAGATTGCGGAAGTCCTTGCATGTTTTCCAAGTCTGGCGGCACTTACTCCAGAAGAGTGGCAAGAGGAGGGAATCTCCATCACTACGGTTCCAGCCAACTTTACCATTGATGAAGGCGAGTTTTTGGAGAATGCGCCATTAATCTTGAATGGGCTGGTTCGCATTTTCAAACTGAGCAGCGATGGGAGAGAGGTTACGTTGTACAGGCTATCAGCTGGCGAGTGCTGCCCACTCATCGCGTCTAGTATATTGGGAGAAACGGTGTATGAAGCTTCGGCCTGCGTGGAGAAGCCGAGTATGGTCTTGAACGTCCCGACGAAGATTTATAAGAAATGGATCGAGAAGCATCAAGGCTTTCGCCAGTATATTTTTCAATCATTTGCCCGACGATTGATTATTATGTCGAACTTGATTGACGACATTAACTTTAAATCCATTCGGGTTCGGATTTCCGAATATTTGATCGAGCATACAAGTGCGGAGAATGATTCACTTGCCATTACACATGATCAGTTGGCAATTGAGCTGGGGACTGCTCGTGAGGTGATTAGCCGGACACTAAAGAAAATGGAAAAAGAAGGATTGCTGCGTGTAGCAAGGGGGCAAATTACGGATATCCAACGTTCTAAACTACCTACGGTTGAATAATCCATATTTGAAAATATAAAAATATTAGGAAGCGACAGGTACTGTGTTATACTGAGTCTACCATTTACTGTTCTGTGTAGCATTCCCTACTCGATTTACGTGAGTAGGGTTTTTTATTTGTGTTTCAGTCAACAAAAAAACAGACCCCTTAAAGGAGTCTGTTTTTGGTTTATGGCTATACTAAACTTTTTGAACGTTAGTAGCTTGTGGTCCGCGTTGGCCTTGTTCTACGTCAAAAGTAACTTTTTGACCTTCATCAAGGGATTTGAAACCTTCGCTTTGGATAGCAGAGAAGTGAACAAATACGTCTTCTTTACCTTCGCGCTCAATAAAACCAAAACCTTTTTCTGCGTTAAACCATTTTACTGTACCTTGTTCCATTGTTATTGCCTCCTAGTGTGTAACACACAAATATTACTATCCTTGCTCGCAGGATCATCAAGACGAAAATTTGTTATCTACGCTATCCGTTGCTTCGAACAAAAATAATTCTCTACTAGCATAACAGGATATTGAAAGGATAGCAAATTATTCGCGTAAGTTCACGAAAGAAAATACAGATGAGTTGTTACGAAAGCATGGCGCCAATCTCTTTCAACGTAAGCTGTGCCGAGATAATTTTATTCGGATAGCTGGCTTGTCCCGATTCCCCCAGATGATATTCTTGCAGAGCATCAGTGTCCTTCAGCATGTTTCCTGTCAAAATGCACACGGCTGTTTCGTCCTTGTCGATCACTTGTCCTGCGATGAGCTTGCGCAATCCGGCGACCGTAGCAGCAGAGGCAGGCTCGTAGCCGATCCCGCTCTTGTCCACCCATGCTTTGGCGTCGAGAATCTCTTGATCAGTCACGGAGCAGGTAACACCATTTGTTTCTTCTAAAGTACGTAGTGCCTTTTTCCAACTAGGCGGATTGCCGATGTTGAGCGCAGAGGCACGTGTATATGGATTGGGTTCAGGTGTAAGCTCGGTGTGTCCACCAGCGACCATGCGATGGAATGGACTAGCACCTTCCGCCTGTACGAGCGCCACCCGAGGAACTTTTTCGATAAAGCCGAGGTTTTTTAAATCCTGCAAGCCTTTTCCGAGAGCCGTCACGTTGCTAAGTGCTCCTCCAGGGATGACCACCCAATCGGGAAGGTTCCAATTGAGGTACTGGGCAATTTCGTACACGATACTCTTCTGCCCTTCAATGCGGAAGGGATTGATCGAATTGCAGATGTAGAGGCCGAGTTCTTTGCTGTACTGCTCGTAAAAGCGGATGCCATCATCGTAAGTACCATCAAAGCTGATGACCTTTGCTCCGTAGGCAAGTGTTTGCATGACTTTATTCAAGGAAATGTTTTTGTTCGGGACAAACACGTACGATTCGCCATGGGCGAGTGCAGCATACATAGCGAGAGAGGATGAGGTATTGCCAGTTGATGTGCAGGTAAAGCGTTGATAGCCCAGTGAACGCCCGTGTGATACGGCGACAGTCATCCCGTTGTCCTTGAATGAACCACTCGGATTCTCGCTTTGTGCCTTCAGCCATACCTTACTGTCGCTTCCTACATACGATTGGATGAGTGCAGATGCGTACAGCCCTGTATTTCCTTCGTACTTGGTTGTGATGTACTCTTCAGGAAGCTCGGGGAAAATTAGCTCTTTGTAGCGCCATACTCCGCTCGCATATGGGGTAATGCGCTCGGAAAGCCGCTCATGAAAGACGCGCTTCAGCTGTTCGGCATCGATGGCTGACGTATCGTGAATGATGTCAAACAAGCCACCGCACGTGCATTGATAGTCAAATAAATGGGCGGGCACTTCCTTGCTGCAATCGACACAAACTAGTTTCATCCTCAAGATTCACCCCAAAAAGTGTGCAGGGAGAATCTCTCCACCTCTTTTCTCTCGTATGGTTTTTTTATATGGTAAACGGAGACGGGGAGCGTGTAAATGAGAGTTTTCAGTAAAAACTAAAGATTCGCATACATATACGAAAGACGGGAAGGAGCCACTATACAGACTCCAACCCGTCCCTATTTCACAAGCTTTTATTCAGATCAGTCAATTCCTTGGCCGTCAGATTGCGCCATTGCCCCAATTTCAAATTCCCAAGCCCAATGTTCATGATGCGTACCCGCTCTAGCTTTCGCACCTGATAACCAAAAGCTTGGCACATCCGTCTGATTTGTCGATTTAGCCCTTGCGTCAGCACGATATTGAAGACGCGGTCGCTGACTTTGGTTACTTTGCAAGGCTTTGTAGTCGTTCCGAGAATACGTACGCCGTTTGCCATTCCGTGCAAGAAATTCGCCGTGATGGGTTTGTCTACGGTGACGATGTACTCTTTGTCATGATTGTTCTCGGCACGCAAAATCTTGTTTACGATATCCCCGTCATTGGTTAACAGGATGAGGCCTTGCGAATCCTTATCCAGACGCCCGATAGGAAAAATCCGTTCCGGGTGATTGACGAAATCGATGATGTTGCCTTTGATTTGCAGTTCAGTGGTACACGTAATTCCGACAGGCTTGTTCAAGGCGATGTAGACATCTTTCTTTTTGGAACCGAGCGGCTGTCCATCGATGCGCACATCATCTCCTGACGCAACCGTACTTCCCAGTTCCGCGACTTGGCCATTGATCGTCACACGCTTGGCCTCGATTAATTTATCGGCTTCTCTTCGTGAGCAAATGCCGGTTTCACTGATGAACTTATTAATTCGCATGAGACGTTCCTTTCGCTATTGCTGCTGTTTTTCCAGTTTTTCAAGTAGTTTATTCCGCCAAGGCAGGGCCAATTCCTCCACCTCCAGCATACGCTGAATCGTCTCTTGGGATGGTGACTTGTCGTGGAAGTATAAGTGGTGAATCGACGCTACCGTTACTTGTTTTGGATGTGCAGTGATGAGGGTAATCTTGGAGTCTGGCTTGATCGTTCCCTCCTGCAAGACACGGAAGAAATAGCCCGTATAGCCCATTTCAACCACTGCTTTGAGCAGTTGGTTATTGTTGTTGCGCTTGTTGATGGTCGCGCAAGGAAATCTGCCTTGGGTCACTTGCAGGATGGTATCACCGAATTGATACACATCCCCGATACAGACCTGCTCTTCGGTCATGCCAGCCAGCGTGAGATTTTCTCCGAATGCCGCATTGGTCAGAGCTTGGCCGAATAACTTCTCCCAATGGGCATAATGTTCAAAAGGATACGCACAGACGACGCGGTCTGGGCCGCCGTGGTACTCTGGATTCGCGATATCGTCGTCATCAATTTTCTCGGAACGGACAACGAGCTCGTCTGCTTCTTCCTTCCAAATGCCGGAGAGATATTCCTTATCGTTGTACATATTACTTTTAGGCAAACCTTTACTAATCGTAACGATTTTTCTGTTCAACTTATGCTCACTCCCAGCCTGCACGATTGCTTCTCTTTTTATCCCCATACTATACCACATTCCCTCATATCCTCCACAGCGGATGGGCACCAGCGGACGCTTCTGGTATGATGATAGAAAGGAATACACAGGAGGCCTCAGTGACATGCAATCATTTGGTGTGGCACTACACACAGATAAATATCAAATAAACATGATGTACGCCCATTGGGTGAATGGAACGCACAATCAGAAGGTTGTTTTCGAAGCATTTTTCCGCAAGCTACCTTTTGGAAACGGATACGCCGTATCTGCCGGATTGGAACGCATTGTTTCCTATATAAAAAATTTGCGCTTTGAAGAAAGCGATCTCAAGTATTTGAGTGAGCAGGAGGAGAACTACGATCCGAAGTTTTTGGAAGAGCTGCGCCAGCTTCGTTTTAAGGGCTCGCTCTATTCGGTGAAGGAAGGAACCGTGGTTTTCCCGAACGAGCCGCTGATTCGCGTAGAGGGGCGTGTCATGGAGGCACAGCTGGTTGAGACAGCCCTGTTGAACTACATGAACTACCAGACACTGATTGCGACCAAAGCTTCGCGGATTAAAAACGTGGCGGGCAATGATGTTCTTATGGAGTTCGGAACAAGAAGGGCGCAGGAGGCAGATGCTGCGCTGTGGGGGACGCGGGCAGCATATTTGGCGGGCTTCGACGCGACCTCGAACATGCTGGCAGGGAAAATGTTTGGCATTCCGACAAAAGGGACGCACGCTCACTCATGGGTACAGAGCTTTGAGAGTGAGGAAGAAGCATTTGAGCGCTTTGCAGCAGCTCTACCAGGACAGGTAACCTTGCTGGTCGATACGTACGATACGCTAAAAAGCGGCGTGCCTAATGCAATTAAGGTCGGAAAGCGCCTGGAGAAACAAGGCAAAAAGCTGATGGCGGTGCGCTTGGACAGTGGCGACTTGACGTATTTGTCCTGCAAGACTCGCGAAATGCTTGATAAGGCAGGCATGACTGATGTGCAAATTGTCGCTTCTAACGATCTCGATGAGCACACGATTATGAACCTGAAGGTACAAGGAGCACGCGTAAATAGCTGGGGAGTAGGAACGCAGCTCATCACGGCAGCGGATCAGCCGACACTCGGAGGCGTATACAAGCTGGTGGCGCGTGAAGGAGCGGACGGAGAATATCAGCCGACCATCAAAATCTCCGGGAATCCAGAAAAAGTCACGACGCCAGGTATCAAGGATATGTACCGATTGATTGATCTGGAAACAGGCAAAGCGATTGCTGACTACATGTGCTTCCCACATGAAACAACAGTCGAAGATGGAGCACCTCTCCATTTGTTCCATCCGAGCCATACGTATTTGAGCAAGCATTTGGAGAACTACCAGGCAGAATCGTTGCTAATTCCGGTATTTGTGAATGGGGAACTGGTCTATGAACTGCCGACCCTCCAAGAGATTCGCAACTACCATCGTGAGCAACTCAAGCTGTTCTGGCCTGAATACTTGCGCATGTTGAATCCGGAGCATTACCGTCTGCACATCAGCGAAGAGATGTGGGAAACGAAAACAAAGCTGATGAAGGCGTATTTGAAAAAATAAGAGAAAAACGTCTGATGTGTCGAGAGGATGCATTGGGCGTTTTTATTTGTTTCCTAAAAATAACACAATAATGTGAAAACAAAGAAAAGAAATTGTCTGAATTTACTTGCATCGTATATAATTACTCCATTCATCCTTTAGCTCTGTGCCAAGGTGATGTAGAAAATGCTTGTGAAAAGTATTGGGGAGGAAGAGAGATGCTAAATACTGTAGAGAAAGAAAACCTAAATCCATACGAGATTGTGCAAAAACAGATTGATGCTGCAGCGGCATTGTTGGGATTGCGGAGCGATGCTGTAGAAATTTTAAAGCGACCCAAACGAGTATTGGCTGTCAGTTTTCCTGTCAAGATGGACGATGGCAGCGTGCGTGTCTTTGAAGGCTACCGATCTCAGCATAATGATGCGGTAGGGCCGACCAAGGGAGGGATTCGGTTTCATCCAGATGTGACGATGGATGAAGTCAAGGCGCTCTCCATGTGGATGTCATTCAAATGTGGCGTGGTTGGTCTCCCTTATGGCGGCGGAAAAGGTGGCGTCATATGTGATCCCCACGAATTCAGTAAAAATGAGCTGGAACGAGTCAGCCGTGGCTTCATGGAAGCCATCGCTGATATTGTCGGACCGGAGACAGACATACCTGCACCCGATGTGTATACGACCCCACAAATCATGGGTTGGATGATGGATACGTACAGCCGATTAAAAGGAGCGTATTCTCCGGGAGTCATTACGGGAAAACCGCTGAGTGTCGGCGGCTCCAAAGGAAGAAACGAAGCGACTGCCCGTGGATGTGTCTTTACCATACTAGAGGCGCTTAAAGATTCTGGACGCAAGCCAGAGCAAACTACCGTAGCCATTCAAGGCTTCGGCAACGCGGGAAGAATTGCTGCCAGACTTTTGACGGAGTTGGGCTTCAAAATCGTGGCGGTCAGTGACTCACGCGGAGGTATTTATGATGCTGCTGGCTTAGACATCGAAAAGGTAGGACAGTTAAAAGACAACGCCACCATTTTGGAGTATGCAGGTGGTACGGTCATCTCCAATGAACAGCTATTAGAACTGGAAGTGGACATTCTGATCCCGGCTGCGTTGGAAAATGTCATCACAGCAGCGAATGCCCACAGCATTCAGGCCAAGTGGATTGCAGAAGCAGCAAACGGACCTACTACACCGGATGCTGACGCTATTTTGCGTGAAAAAGGGATTACCGTGATCCCAGATATTCTCGCCAACGCAGGTGGCGTAACGGTTTCTTATTTTGAATGGGTGCAAAACCTGATGAATTACTACTGGTCGGAGCATGAGGTAAACGAAAAACTGCAAACGACAATGATTAACGCCTATCGCGCCGTGAAAGAACTCTCTGATCAATACAAGGTGGACTTGCGCACGGGAGCCTATATGATCTCGCTATTGCGAATTACGGAGGCGATGGAAGCGCGCGGCTGGATTTAAGGGAAGAGACCTCTTGCAACTTGCTTGCAAGGGTTTTTTTTCTACTATCGAAAAGTGCAACTAAGGCCATGCCCAAAGCTTGGCGTAACCAAGTTTTCTAATCTTTCCCCTGTGGGATTGGCAGGAAGTCTAGTATTTTTGTCGAATTTGTCGGATTATTGTATTTCTACCTGTGTTCAAAGGATGGAAAGGGGGATCTTTATGCCAATCAAATTGCCCGACGAATTGCCTGCAACGGAAATACTCGCCCAAGAAAATATTTTTGTGATGAAGGATAGCCGTGCCTTCACACAGGACATACGACCGCTCAGGATCGTCATTCTCAACCTCATGCCCGTGAAGGAAACAACGGAAACACAGTTGCTCCGCCTCCTAGGGAATACGCCGCTACAGGTGGAAATCGTGCTTTTGCACATGTCCAGTCATACGTCCAAAAATACGTCGGAAGAACATTTGTCGATGTTTTATAAAACGTTTGAGGAGATCTTTGACCAGCGATTTGATGGCATGATCATCACCGGAGCGCCAGTCGAACAGCTCGAGTTCACAGACGTCACGTATTGGCAGGAGCTGACAAAAATCCTCGATTGGAAAATGGAGAACGTCACTTCGACCCTGCATATTTGTTGGGGGGCACAAGCGGGTCTTTACCACCACTTTGGCGTTCCGAAGCATCCTTTGCCAGAAAAAATGTTCGGAATCTTCCCTCATACACTCAATAAGAAAAATGTGAAGCTGTTCCGCGGATTTGATAACTACTTCCACATTCCGCATTCCAGGCATACCGAAAATCGCAGGGAAGACATCGAGCAAGTACCTGAATTGGAGATATTGTCCGAGTCAGATGAAGCAGGGGTTTACATCGCAGCGACGAGGGATGGCAGACAAATTTTCGTGACAGGACATTCCGAGTATGATCCGACCACCTTGCAAGATGAGTACCAGCGGGATGTGAACAAAGGCTTGGACATTGCTGTTCCGCGTCATTACTATCCAAAGGACGATCCAAATCGCGAGCCCATTGTCACTTGGCGCGCACATGCGAATTTGATGTTTTCCAACTGGTTAAACTATTACGTTTACCAAGAGACACCGTATGATTTGAACAACAACAAGCGATAGCAACGTAGAAACCATCCGAGGCGATTCGGATGGTTTTTGTTTGGCCCAGTTGACGTAATAAATGGCGACAGGTAGTGTGAGAATAATCGCGCAGGAATGCTACCGGGAATTCAAGCAAGATGGGAGTTTTGTATGATGAAAAAAATCATGAAGCAAGATCAGGACGTGACCAAGCAGCATAACAAGCAAATGATTCTCGACATTATCAAAAAGCAGAGACCGATATCGCGTGCAGAAATCGCCAAAATAACACGGATGAGTGCCACCTCGATTGGCAGATTCGTCAGTGAGCTGTGCGAAGAAGGACTGATTCGAGAGACAGAGCTAACCTCATCAGGTGTGGGCAGGAAGGCAATCATGCTCGACATCGAGCCGGGGGCCATTTATACAATCGGCGTGGACATGGCAAAAAAGCGCATCAGCTTTGGGATCATGGACTTTAGTGAAGCGATTATTGCACAGCACCGGATGGATCATAAAACACAGGACTCTACACCGGAAGAGACGGCAGAACTGATTTGTAACGAGATCGAAGGGATACTCAACCAGACAGGCATTCCGTTAGAAAAAGTGGTCGGGATCGGCATTGGGATGCCAGGGGTGATCAATTATGAGCGAGGGATTGTTCAGCTATCCACTACACTGGGCTGGAAGGACGTAGCGTTTGCCAGCCTGATTGAAAAAAGGCTGAAAATCAAAACCGTTATCGATAATGATTTGAAGGTGAAAATCCTCTCGGAGTACTTGTACGGATCTGCCAAAGGGTCGAACAAGACAGCCTTGATCGGCATTGGCACGGGTATCGGATCTGCGTTGATTATCAATGGCGAGGTGTTTCGCGGAGGCTCCAATAGCGCAGGAGAGCTGGGGCATACGACGCTCGATCCGAATGGGAATCTGTGCGAATGTGGAAAGCGCGGATGCCTGCAAACATACATAGACGAAAATTCTTTAATCATGGAAGCGCGTCGGGTGAAGGATGTCAGTGATGTCCGTCAGGTGTTCGCGGCAGCGAGAAACGAAGAGCGCTGGGCGAAGGAAATCGTCTCCCGTACTGCGTTGTACCTCGGAATCACGATTAACAATATTGTATGCATGTACAATCCAGATACCGTGATTGTAAGTGGTGATTTGGTGGAGAATTATCGTGAAATCATTGACTTGGTCGAGGAGCATAGCGATCAAGTGATCTGGGAGCCATTCAAGGGGAAATTTCGCGTTATTCCTTCCGAATTGAGGGGGGAGGCAATCGTGATGGGAGCAGGAGCTTTGGCGATGCAGCACTTTGCTCCATTGGCAGGGACATGGGCAGAAGAATCATGACTTTCTTTGCCATTTTGTATTCAACAAAAAAGGCAGTTTAGCCGATATAGAAAATGGTGGAAAAGTAGAGAGGAAAAGGAGAGGGATGTGAGCATGAGAAACTGGCAAAAAGGTATGCTCGCTACGGCTGTTACCGTTGGGCTGATCTTTTCCAGTGTCGCCCAAGTACCGGCATTGGCAAATTCTGCGACGACAAGTACACAGAAGAAGATTTCCAAGCTTGTGGTTGATACAAAGACAGTAAAATTGAAAAAAGCGGGGACGCAGCAGTTGAACGTCCGCGTGCAATACACCGATAAAACAACGGAAGACGTCACACAGCAAGCAGAGTGGACTTCCTCTGACAGTGACATCGTCAGTGTTGAAAAAGGCTTGGTAACCGCTGTTAGTTCCGGTAAAACAAGAGTGAAAGCAAGCTTCGGGGGCAAAAGTGTGAATGTCCCTGTTGAGATCGATGTGATTTCCAAGCTCACTGCTGACCAGAAGAAATTGACTCTCAGCGTGGGAGGCACGAAACAGGTAAACGCAACAGCAACTTTCTCTGATAAGTCTACTACTGATGTAACGGCTCAGGCAGAGTGGGAAAGCGATGATAAGGAAATCGTAACGGTAGCGAATGGTTTGGTTACAGCAGTAGGCTCGGGCACAGCGAAGCTCAAAGTGAAGTACGGTGGAAAAAGCGTATCCATTCCAGTAGAGGTGGATGTCGTCTCCAAGCTGGACAGTGATAAGAAAAAGCTGTATCTGCGTCCAGACACTACCCAGTCGATAACGCTGTTGGCTACGTTGTCTTCCAAAGAAAAAGTCGATGTAACAAGCAAAGCCAAGTGGACATCCGACGATGAAAAAGTCGCCACAGTTGAAAACGGCGTCGTGAAAACTGTAGGGTCTGGCAAAGCGAGAATCAAAGCAACTTACGGTGGAAAGACGATCACGATCCCTGTAGAGTCTGCTGTCATCTCCAAGCTGGAATTTGACACGAAAAAGGTCGCTCTCAAAGTCGGCGAATCAACAGACTTGAAGGTATCTGCTATCTATACCGACAAAACCAAGGTCGATGTCACAGTCGATGCAGACTGGATCTCCACGAACAGCTCCGTTGTGTCTGTAGCGGATGGCAAGATCACGGCTGTGAAAGCAGGGCGTGCAACGATTGCGGCTACGTATAATGGAAAAGCAGTAAAAATACAGGTAACCGTGAAGTAACTCACGCTGGAGGAAAAGCCAGGGCGCGACTGCGTACCTGGCTTTTTTGTATACTCTCGCCTGTGGTAATCTGTAGCTAACGCTTTTGATTGGACGAAGACGGAGGGCATCATGGATATTCGACAGCTGCATTACTTTGTGGAAGTAGTCAAACATAAAAACTTTACGAAGGCCGCGCAATCCCTCCACGTCTCTCAGCCTTCTATCAGCAAAATGATCAAGGCACTGGAAGAAGAGCTAGAGGTAGTTCTGCTGGATCGGACGGAGCGGAAAATGGATCTGACAGACGCAGGGGAAATGGTCTACAGCTATGCGACCAAAGTGTTGCAGCTGATGGAAGGCATGTCGTCATCGATTGCAGAATTGCGAAATGTCGAGCGTGGTCGGGTCAAACTGGGTATGATGCCGACCGTGGGTTCTTTTCTCTTGCCGAATGTGATTGCCTTGTTTAAAAAGCAGTATCCAGGCATCGATATCGAGATGAAGGAATACAGCGCCAAGCTGCTTGAAATTCAAATAGAGCAAGGAAGCATCGATGTGGCATTAACCGTTCTTCCAACGGATCAGGAGAAATTTGAAGAGGTTCCCTTGCTCGCAGAGGACCTCGTCGCGATCGTTCATCGGGAGCATTGGCTCGCGGGAGCCGAAGAGGTGAGCTTGGAACAGCTTAAGGACGAGGCTTTCATTTTGTTTACCGAAGAGTACGCGATGCATGATGTAGTTCGCCAAGCGTGCAAGCTGTCCGGTTTTGAACCGAAAGTCGCTTACATGAGTTCTTTATGGGATTTTGTCGGAGAGATGGTGGCTACCCAACTGGGGATATCACTCATTCCACGCTCTATCGTGAGACGCTTGAATAACGGAAATTTGCACACCGTCAACATTTCCTACCCGGTGATTGACTGGCAGTATGCCTTGATTTATCGAAAAGAAGGGTATTTATCGCATGCGACGAAGGCTTTCATATCGTTTGTAGAGGAAATGTACAGCCATAACCAAAAGGAATAGAAATGATGATTTTTATGTATTGTACGAATGGAATCGAGACGGCTTAGAATGAAGGTAACTCGTTCAAAAGGTGACTTTTTGAACAACCTTTGTAGAAGAGCCGGGGTGGTCTCGATGAAAAGATGGTTCTCCATCATTGCACAAGTTTTGCTATTGTTCGGCTTCACCTGGCTCGGGAAATGGGTGAGCTCGTTTTTTCACCTTCCTGTTCCCGGCAGTCTGATCGGACTCGCGCTTTTGTTCATTTGTCTATATACCGGCTTGATTCGTCTACAGTGGGTGGAAGCAGGGGCGACTCTGTTATTCTCGCAGATGATCCTGTTTTTCGTACCATCGCTGGTCGGGATGATGCAATATCCATGGTTATTAGGAGTACAAGGATTGCTGGTGCTTGTGGTTGTCGTAAGCGGTTGTGCGCTTGTGATGATTTCGACAGGCGTTATTGCTGAGCGCATGTTCAATCGTGGAGAGGTGAAACAGCATGATCCTGTGGAAAACGTCTAGCGTGCTCCTGACACTTGTTTTCTTCTATGCAGCAAAACGGTTCAACAAGAAAAGACCGTCTCTGCTGTTTTCTCCGGCCATATTGGCGCCGCTTGGTTTGATTCTGTTTTTGCTTTTCGCAGGCATTCCTTATCAGGTGTACAGTGAAGCGACCTCGCTCATTAGTGAGATGATGAGCGTAGTCACAGTGGCGTTTGCGATTCCGCTGTATCGAAATTGGTCAGTGTTAATGGCGCATCGCCGGATGATTTTGACGAGTCTTGCTACGGGTTCCCTCATTGCTATCATTGCAGGTGTCTCTACGACGATGCTAGTCGGATTGGGAAAAGAAGCGGCGATTAGCGTCATTCCTCGCTCGATTACCCTGCCTATTGCGGTGAGCGTAACGGAGGCGATTGGCGGAATGCCTACGATGACGGCAGTTTTCGGCATGCTGACCAGCTTTGCAGGCGTTTTTTTGGCTCCTAAAATCATCAAGAGAATGAGGCTCCGTCATCCTGTTTCCATCGGCTTGATGTACGGAATGGGCGCACATGCGTTGGGGATGGTAAAGGCTTTTGAGCGTGGGGAAACAGAAGGAAGCAGTGCGACTTTGGCTGTGATCGCCGGAGCGATGATTACGGTGGTATGGGCATTTACCTTGCTGCCGGTGATCATGTCGTGGCTGGCTGTGTGAAGGAAGGGGCTGCTAGATGGCCCTTTTTTTATTTCACGAAAGTGCAACATGACCGCCCAAATGCTGGCGAAAGGTGTATGATAGAGGACAAATAAAAGCTCCATAACTCTTTCAACTTGGCAGGAGGCAACATGAGACCGCTATATATCGTCCTATTACTCTGTACCAGCTTCCTTTGGGGAGGAAATTTTGTTGTCGGTAAATTTCTTGTCGGGCACGCGTCTTCCTTGACGCTGACTAATTTGCGCTGGCTCATTGCTGTTGTTTGCTTGTTGCCAGTTGTTTGGATACGCGAAAAGCGGATTTTTCCAACGCGAGAGGCACTTCTTCCTTTGATAGTGATGGGAGTGACCGGCGTAGCACTTTTTAATTTATTCATGTTCTGGGCACTTGAGCGGACAGACGCGACTAATGTCGGGCTATTGTCCACGCTGAATCCGGTTTCGATCGCGATTTTTTCCTTTTTGCTGGTAGGTGAAAAGATTCGACCGCTGCAGATTGTCGCGATGCTTGTCTCGTTTGCAGGCGTGCTCGTGGTGATGACAAAAGGAGACTTCGCACACTTGTCTCAATTGCACTTTAACACGGGTGATTTGTGGATGCTCGCCGCTGTCGCCATGTGGGGGATTTACTCCGTATGCGGACGTTGGGCGATGAATACAGTCTCGCCGATGATGTCCACACTGTACTCGGGGATTTTCGGTGTCGCGTTGATGCTGCCCTTTAATGTCACCACATTTACGATTAGCAACACAGACTGGACGTTCTGGCTGTCGCTGTTCTACGTTGGTGTAATGGCGACTGTCGTCAGCATGGTGTTGTGGAATATCGGTGTACAAAAGGTGGGCGCAACCTCAGCCGGTATGTTCCTCAATTTCAATCCCATTTTTACGGCCATTCTCGCATTTCTTTTGCTCGGGGAGCGTATGACTATCATCCAATTGCTCGGCAGTGTGATCGTCATTGTCGGCTGCTATATGTTCTCGCGTTTAAAACATGTCACGACTCCGAAAGCACATGCAGTCAAACAAGCACAAGGCTAAAAAGGGATCCCTCGTCTGGTCAAACAGGCGGGGGATTTTTTTATTAGAAGGTACCGATTAGCGCACAAGGCTAGTGAGAAGAAAAAGCACAGGGCTCGTAGACCATGACAACGCCTACCCAGTCGGAACTACAAAAGGGGGACCACGCTTGTCGAACACTTCTCCCTTGAGAATCTTCCGCCCGTAGGGTGGCTTTGGCTCGACGGTCCCCTTTTTGTAGTGGAGACGTCCAGTGAATCCCTCCTGCTGGCGTGTCAGAGTCGAAGAGACCTGTGCTTTTTCTTTTCCTCCACTATGTTCCGTGCTTATCTGATGGTTTTTCTTAGTCGATCACTTGGACATGGGCATTCGCATACAAATAAGAAGGACAGTGTGTGAAGGGGAGGTTGTATATGATCGTCATAGCGGGGAGACCAGCTAATCCCGCCTCGTTGGCAGCGGAATGGGGATTAAATCCGGTACAGCGTGAAACAGTAGCGATTATGGCACGAAGTGATGAAGTATTTGAATATCCGACTCCTGAGCTCCTGCAATTTGAACTGAAAATGCGCGATCATCTGGTGAGGTCTGCCTTGGCACTGAACGAAAGCGGCCTGGCCTTTTCTACTTTTGAAGAATCTCGTGCCAATCCAGCATACTGGATTCGAACAGACCAGGGCGGATTCCGCTTGCGACCGGGAGTGCTGCCATCCAGCGGGATTATCAATATTTTTCGTGAGGGCCATAAATACGCCACCGAGTGCGCTACAGCGATGGTCGTTATTATTTATCATGCAGTCCTACAGTCCATTCGTTTACCCGATTTTGAGAGAATGTTTTCGGACATCTTGCTATATGACTGGCGGTACGATCAGGATCTGGACTTGCAAACCTTGAGGACAAATACCTTCTTGCCTGGCGATGTGATTTATTTTGCCAATCCTGATTACGATCGCGCGACACCTCAGTGGCAAGGAGAAAATGCAGTCGTGCTCGGCAATGGCTTGTATTACGGGCATGGTGCGGGGATCAAACGAGCGAGTGAGATGGTAGCATTTTTGAATGAACAACGAAGAGCGGGAGCAATGAGGTCTGCCTATCTGGTCAATCAGGCGACTCGGCCTGGCTTCTCCTACCTGTTTCCCTACGACAATGGTCGTTCCACCATGCGAGCTTCCGGACTTCCCATACAAGCGAGCAGTCGAATTACAGCACAGATCGGTTCTTTGTCTTGGGAGTGGTAAAACGAACAAAAGCCTCCTGCCATAAATGCGGCGAGAGGCTTTTTTCACTCATTAAGTGTGTATTCAGGAGAATCGCTTCCAAGAAAACATAGACAGGTCCAGGGAAGATGCTCCTTCTACTAGCAGTTGACTGGTCGCTTCCCCGATCGCACTGGCGAATTTAAAACCGTGCCCGGAAAAGCCTGCTGCAAATACAAGCTGTGGATGTTCAGGATGACGGTCAATGACGAAATGCTCATCCGGTGTCATGGTGTAGATGCATACCCTGCCTTGTCGCAATGGTCCGGCGGCCCCAGGCATATACGCTTCCAAAAAAGAGCGAACATCGCCTTCGTCTGACAAATAGGTGCCAAAGGTGCGTTCCAGTTTATCGGGATTGATGGCTTGTCCTCCGTCATGGCGTCCGATTTTTACACCACTGCTATCAAAGCTGGGAAATCCGTAGAACATGGAATCATGAAGGCGAAAGATGAAAGCGGGAAAGCCATCTGCATTGTACTGGCTCTCATCTGCACCAAACCAGGCAACCGTTTTGCGTGTAGGCATAAGCGGGATAGACAAGCCCAATGAGTCAAGGAGAGAACCATTCCAAGCGCCGGCGGATAGAAGGACTTTATCGCCGTGGTAGCTGGCAGATTCCGTATGCACGATGAACCCATTATCTACTGGCTCCAACTGCGTGACTGGTGTGTTCGTCAACAGTGTAGCTCCTGCGGCAAGGGCGAGCTCTCGATAGGCGCGAATGCCGTTTTCGGAATAAAGCACACCCGAAGTAGGCTCCAGGCAGCCGTAGTAATCAGCAGGCAGATGGATTCCTGGCCAGCGTTGCATGATCTCATTGGCAGGAAGTACTTCCAAGGGAAGGGAGTACTGGTCGGCGCTCTCCCGAATTTCATTCAGGAAAGTACAATTCAAGGGTCCAGCGCTCAAAACACCTGTTTTGGCGAAGATCTGCATGCCGGATGCTTGTTCCAATTCTGACCACAATTGTTGCGCTCGCAACGCAAGTGGGACGTATTGTTTTCCTTCTCCATACGCATGGCGAATGATACGGGTATCCCCATGATGACTGCCCATCGTATGTGGGGGATCAAAGGCATCGATCATGAGTGTACGCACGCCCTGCTTTGCCAGATAGTAGCCAGCTGCCATTCCCATCGATCCTGCTCCAACAATAATGACGTCGTAGTTTTGCATCAATCGTCCTCCATTCCGCTTTATTTTCATCTATCTTACAGGAGTTTTCTGAATTGTGGATTATCATTTTTGTGTTAAGATCAATTTTTTTGTGCGCAATAAGGTTTATTCCATCTGTTGGGAGGGAAAAGGAGATTACGCTATCATTCATATGTCGAGAAAAGTGGTGTTTACGAAATGAAATGGACGATCGGAAAAAAATTGGGTAGTGCGTACGCACTGATCCTGATCATCATGCTGTTTATGGGGATCACGACCATTACCAAGATGCAACAGATGAATCAGAAGATGGTGGAAATGAATACGAATTGGCGCCCAGGTCTGGAAGATATTTTGAAGATCAACATGACACTGGAATTCGCTTATGGACTTACACAAACCATGCTTACGACAGAGAACATGGATGACAAGAACAAGTATGGACAGCAAGTCGATGAGCAATTTGCCTATATTGACGGCTTATTGACCAGCTATGAAAAAACGATTTTCGGTGAAGAGGACCGTAACAATTTTGAAGGATTGAAGCAGGCGCTGAAAAAATATGAGGAATTCAGTCCGCAGTACGTGGCAATCGCCAAAAAGGTTGATATCAGAAGGCCAGCTACCGATGCAGACATGGCCGAGCTGGATCGCATCAAGAAAAAAGGCAGTGAATTGTTTTTAGAGCGTAAGAAATATTTGGATGCAATGATGACGTATAACAGTGAGGGAGCACAACGCGCTGGTACGGAAAGTGCGGAACTGTATGAGTCAGTCAAACGGGACATGATTATTATCATGGTTATCTCTGTTATTGCGTGTGTAGCGCTGGCTGTCGTACTGACTGCGAGCATCCGTCGACCGATCTTGCGTTTGATGGAAGAGATGAAGAAAGTTGCTGATGGCGATTTGCGTGTGGAGCCATTGGTTGTCAAAAGTCGGGATGAGATTTTGGATCTGACGAATTCGTTCAATGAGATGACCAGCAGTTTAACTACTGTTATTCGTCAGGTAGGCGGAACTTCCGAGCAGGTAGCCGCATCGGCTGAGCAATTGACGGCAAGTGCAGATCAGACGAGCAGGGCCACCGAACAGATTGCTGTTACTGTTCAAGAGGTGGCAACAGGCGTTGATCGCCAGGTAGCGAGTGTAGAGAATGGGGCGAAATCCATTGATGATATGTCACGAGGAATTCGTCAAATCGCAAATAACGCACAGCAAACCTCCAATATGGTGAGCGAAGTCGCCAACATGGCGGGAGAAGGGAACCAGTCGATTCAGGCAGCGGTTCAACAAATGAATGCGATCCACGCTTCCATGCGTGAGCTCTCATCCGTGGTAGATGGTCTGGGCAATCATTCTCAAGCAATCGGAGAAATCATCGAGGTCATTACAGGCATTGCGGATCAGACTAATCTGCTCGCCCTCAATGCAGCGATTGAAGCAGCACGCGCAGGAGAGCATGGACGTGGATTCGCGGTTGTAGCAGATGAAGTGCGGAAGTTGGCAGAGCAATCGGCACAGTCTGCTCAAAAAATCGCGCAGTTAATCAGTACGATTCAGACAGATACAAAAGTCGCCGTCGAATCGATGGAAACAGGCACCCGAGAAGTACAAGAAGGAATTCGCGTCGTTCATCGTGCAGGAGAAACGTTCGGTCAAATTCAGAACTCGATTGGCACAGTAGCCGACCAGATTCACGATGTGTCTGCATCTGCCCAGGAAGTGTCTGCTCATTCCGAACAGGTCGTACAAGCGATGGAGCTCGTCAGCGAAGTTTCTGACTTGACTGCTGATGGCACGCAAAACGTTTCCGCGGCTACACAACAGCAACTCGCTTCCATGGAGGAAATCGCTTCCTCAGCGACAGCTCTTTCCAATATGGCAGAAGAGCTACAGCACATGATTCGCCGATTCAAGGTGTAGGCATAGCGGAATAAACGAACGCAAAAACGCCAAAGTGATTGGCGTTTTTTTTTTTAGAAAAAGTTAATCTTTAGGAAATAGTTCATTAAGAACAGGTTTAGTAGGAGTTTATCTCTTCCGACTACGATAGATTCAGAGGGTTGATCCCCCATCGTAGACAAGGAGATGATCGTATGAAGAAAACGAAAAAGCACCTCTCACTACTTTTACTCGCGTTGATGCTTGGAACAGGGGTAGCGGTTCCTTTCAACGTTCTGAACATGGATACAGTAGCGAGAGCAGCCTCCTATGATAAGCAGGATGACAGAGAAGCTATCGAGGTAACGAGGATCAAGTCTCTGAATTCGATTACACTCGAAATCACCTTTGCAGAGCCACTTAGCTCAACAGAAGTCGAACTAAACAACGCGCTAAAAAACTTCGAATTCGATAACGACCTGACCATTCGAAATGTTCCACAACGAAAAACAGGATTCGAATCTACCTACATCGTACCAACTACTCCGCAAGAGGAAGGTACAACGTATACCTTCACTTACAAAGGCGAGGAAATGGGTACTTTTGAGGCAAGCGATGAAAAAATTAACATGCGAGAAGCACGTCAAGTGTCCAATGATACGATTAAGCTAGAGTCTCGTCTAAGTGACCGCGTAACTGATTACGGAAATGTGATCGAAGCATATGCAGGCAAACGAGGCGGCCTTGATTTTGAATTGGATGAGGACAACCGTTACAGAGGGAGAGAATACCAAATCATCTCGTCCTTGCGCGGTACAGAAGTAACCTTGACACCACGAAACGGTGAACCGATCATTGCCACATACGTTCCGTTTACCCAAAATACAGATGGTGTTCAAGAACCGAAATTCCGCCTGCCAGCGGGAGAAGAATTGGAGCCAGGTGTGACCTACACGGTTTCTGCTGATTGGGCTGATTTCCGTGATGTTACCTTTACAGCGAAAGATGTTGATCCACTTACCATCCAATCTATAAAAGCAACGAATGAAACTACACTCGACGTAACTCTGCGACGCGATCCGCGCGAAGAGATTTTTCCACTCCGCCGCATCACATTGACAGCTCCAGATGGAACAGAGCTGGTTGCCCAATACAAATTTACGACACGCAATGGGGCAACGGGAACGTTTGAAATCATGGACGGCGAGGAACTGGAGTCGAATGTCACCTATCAGGTAGAACCAGTAGGCGAATGGGCTACGGCGCGAAACGTGTCTGTTACAACGGATGCCCAACCTGATGAAAATGCAGAAGTACAGAGCATGAAGTCGCTCAATCCGATCACAATGGAGGTTACCTTCTCCGCTCCACTCGTAGCGGAAGATCTGGCACTGGCAAAAGCTCAGGAGAATTTCCAATTTGATAACGGTTTGACCATTCGTAATATCCCGCAGTTAAAGACAGGCACAATAGCTACCTACTATGTACCAACGACGCCTCAGAGTTCTAACATGACGTACGCGTTGACATACAAGGACGAAGTGGCTGGTACTTTTGAAACGAACAGTGACTTGATTGATATGGTTGAAGCTCGTCAGGTAGCGTACGATACGATTGAGATTGAATCAAGCCTGCGCGCTGGCGTAACAGACTATGAAAATGTGATTGCGTCTTATGCCGGCAAGCGCAATGGTCTAGACTTTGTGTTAGATCAAAACAATCAATATCGGGGAAAGAACTACGAAATCATTCCATCGCTGAGAACGGCACAAGTGTACATCACGCCAGAAGGTGGCGAGCCAATCGTTGCGACGTATGTTCCATTTACACAAGCGACAGATGGCCGTCAGGAACCAAAATTCCGTTTGCCAGCAGGTGAGACACTGATTCCAGGCGTAGAGTACACCGTTACATCGGATTGGGCTGCTATCAAAGATTCCAAGTTTACAGCGAAAGCGATCAATCCACTGACGATTCGCTCCGTAAATGAAGTAAACGCAACTACGCTGGAAGTAAGATTGAGCAGTGATCCGCGTGATGAACTGTTTGCTTCCCGACAAATCAAATTAACAGCACCGGATGGAACTGAGCTGGTTGCTCAATACAAAGTAACAACACGCAAAGGCTCTACTGGAATCTTCGAAATGATGAACGGTGGCAAGCTAGAACCAAATACGATGTATTCCGTTACGCCTGTAGGGCAATGGGCAGGTCTTACCTTCACGACAAAGTAATCACGAACAAAACCGCTAAGAGGCAATCTAAGCTCGGTGTTTAACCGGGCTTAGACCTTTATCACAATGACGAACCGAGGAGGAATGTACGATATGTATCGACTCATTCTCACTGCGATCCCATTCGGCATGCTGTTGACTGGCTGCATGGATGAACCGACAACAACAGCCCCGACAGTCACGACAGCACAGCAACAACAGCAGCAACCAACACAACCACCTACACCACCGCCGCAGCAACAGTCCCAAACAAGTAAAAAGCCAGCTCTGTCTAAAGAGGAAATAAAAGCATGGAACAATAAATTGCTCGAAGCCGCAGTCGAGGGCAAAACCGATAAAGTCAAGGCTAGCTTGGCAGCAGGGGCTGAGATAAATGCACAGGATGAGCGTGGAAGAACAGCGGCGATGGCTGCTACACACGGCAACCATGTGGAAACCGTGAAAGTTCTCATTGAAGCAGGAGCTGACATCAACATTCAGGACGACCGGCAAGATAATCCGTTCTTGTATGCGGGAGCAGAAGGATACCTAGAAATCTTGAAGCTGGTCATCGATGCAGGTCCAGATACGAAGATTTACAACCGCTTCGGAGGAACTCCTTTGATTCCAGCGGCAGAACATGGGTATGTGGAAGTAGCAAAGGAACTTCTTACCCGGACGGATGTAGACGTCAACCATGTGAACAATCCGGGCTGGACAGCATTGATGGAAGCAATCGTATTGAATGATGGCGGAAAAAAACAACAAGAGATGGTCCAACTGTTAATCGACCACGGTGCTGATGTGAACATCCCGGATAGCGAAGGAAAAACGCCACTATATCGTGCAAAAGAACGTGGCTATGACGAGATGGTACAAATCCTGCAAAAAGCTGGAGCACGCTAATTTGCGGAGGTAAGCATACATGCATACTTCGAGCGCGATGGAAATAATCCTCGACTAGAATAAGTCGTAGCAACAGCGATTCTAGTCAAAGGAGGCTAGGTTCATGACTAGCCATACGACCATCCAACCGAAGATTTTGTATTACGGAACTCCTGTCGTCCTGTTAACGACTGAAAATGAAGATGGAACAACGAATATCAGTCCCATTTCATCGTCATGGGCGTTGGGGAATTATGTCATTCTAGGACTCGGGTTTGGCTCGCATGGATTGGAAAATTTGCGTCAGCGGCCCGAGTGTGTTATCAATTTGCCAGATGCCTCCATGTGGCAGCTAGTAGAAGCATTGGCTCCGCTCACAGGCCGCAATCCCGTACCCGCCTATAAAAAAGAACTGGGCTTCCGCTATGAAGCGGATAAGTTTCAGGCAGCCAATTTGACTCCTGTTGACTCTACGATCGTTCGTCCAAAGAGAGTGGGAGAATGCCCGCTTCAACTCGAAGCAGTCGTCCGCACAATCCGTTTTCCGGAATATGCCGACATGTTTGCGATTGTGGAGACAGAAGTGCGTCACGTCCATGCAGATAAACAGATTGTCCAAAGTGCTCATCACGTGAACCCTCAAGCATGGAATCCGCTGATCTACAACTTCCGCCATTATTTTGGTCTGAGTGATCAGTTGGGAAAAACATATCGATCGGAAACGTAGAACGTCAAAAACGCCAGGTATTTGGCGTTTTTTTATTTCTGTATGAAAAATATGGTATATTAGGTGTTGCCGAATATAATTAGTTAATACCTAAAAATAGCGGGGTGAAAAGATGCTTGTCTGGATGTTGCGAAAAGTAATGGCAGAACGAGGAGTTTGGACGGGAGCCGCTTTAGCAAGGCTGTTGAAAGAGAAAGCAAACTACAGTCTGTCTCCAGCCTCTATCAGTGCTTTACTAACCAGTCAACCCAAGCAAATGAAAGCCGAGACACTTGATGCACTCTGTACAGCTCTGGAGTGTACACCAAATGACTTGTGGGCATATACACCACCTAATAGAGTGAAGGGAGCATAAAAAGATGGCAGTGAAACAGATTTTGCCTTTTGGAGACCCGATCTTGCGCAAAGTAGCCAAGCCAGTGGATGAACTGAATGCAAAAACGTTCAAGTTACTGGATGAGATGGCTGAAACCTTATATGCTACGGACGGCCGTGCTGGCCTTGCCGCACCACAGGTTGGTATTCTTCGCAGAGTGATTGTCATGGATTGCGGAGATGGATTAATGGAGCTCATTAATCCGGAAATCATAGAAAAGAGTGGCGAACAAATCGGAATGGAAGCTTGCTTATCTTTTCCGGGTTACTATGGCAATGTAAAGAGAGCCGAGCATGTAAAGGTAAAGACGTTGAACAGACAAGGTGAGGAAATGATCCTTGCAGCAGACGGATTCCTTGCTGTTTGTATGCAGCATGAAATCGACCATTTAGACGGAATTTTATTTGTGGATCATGTTCAGGAAAAATGGCTGTATCATGAAAAAACAAGACAAAAAATTGATTTACTGGATGTGATCCGCTTAACAAAAAAGGCCTAACAAAAAGGCGTACCGACTCCTTTCGGGAAATATGATAGTAGAAGGCCGTTTGTTCCGGATATCTTTTTACGTGAACCTAAATGGTATCATCTGAAGAGCGGCATTATTACGTGGAGGAACACACATGGAACAACTACTGATAGGTAGCTTTCTTTCTGCTATGGCTACTGGAGTGGGCGCCTTGCCTATCCTTTTTTTTAAGTCGGTATCACATCGATGGCGGGATATATTGCTGGCGTTTACGGCTGGAATTATGGTGGCTGCCTCGACATTCAGTCTGATCCCACAGGCACTTCATAGCGCGCCATTTATTATCGTCTGTTTGGGAGTGCTTACCGGAACATTGTTGCTTACGGTGTTGGAAAGCATCGTTCCGCATATCGATCTGGAGCATACGAGAATCAACATTTCGATGGATTCGCAATCGTTGCTGATTTTGTCCGCAATTACCTTGCACAATATTCCAGAGGGCTTGTCTGTTGGCGTGAGCTATTCGAGTGAACAGTCCGGCTTGGGTGGCCTGATTTCTTTTGCAATCGGTCTGCAAAATGCACCAGAAGGCTTCTTGGTCGCTCTCTTCCTGATCAATCAAAGGGTCAGTCGTCTCAAGGCATTTATTTTGGCTACGATGACCGGAGCAGTCGAAATCGTCTCTGGGATCTGTGGCTATTACCTGACCTCTGTGGTTCAAGGGCTGGTGCCATACGGGCTTTCCTTTGCTGCAGGCGCGATGTTGTTTATCGTTTACAAGGAGCTCATCCCCGAAAGCCATGGAGATGGTCATGCTCGTTCGGCGACTTTTTCGTTCATTCTAGGACTTTTGGTCATGATTGGACTAGTTCAGTCGTTCGGATGAGCGGTTTTTTTCAAAAAGCCTCACAAGTGAGAGCAAAAATTCCGAAACCATATATAGATAGATTTCGATTATGGAAGTAGGGAGTGTCACGATGGAAAAGTCTACCTTGATAGGTATAGTTTTAGGTATTATCGCAGTAGTAGTCGGGATGATCTTGAAGCATGCGAGTCCGATGGCATTACTGAATCCAGCAGCGTTTATGATCATCATCGTAGGTACTGTTGCTGCTATCTGTAACGCATTTCCAATGTCGGAAATCAAACGTATTCCTGCTCTTTTCAAGATAATTTTTAAAGAAGAAAAGCTCCCTGAAAAAAAAGAATTGATCGGTCAGTTTATGAACTGGGCTTCCATCGCTCGTCGCGAAGGATTGCTTGCACTGGAAAACACTTCTGATGAGATTGAAGATCCATTTCTGCGTAACGGCATGAAGATGATCATTGATGGTGGGGAACCGGATTTTGTTCGCGATGTTCTGAATGAAGAAATTCACGCCATTGAAGAGCGCCATCAGGCAGGGGCACTCGTCTTTAGCCAAGCGGGAAGCTACGCTCCGACTCTCGGGGTATTGGGTGCGGTTGTCGGTCTGATTGCCGCCTTGGGTAACTTGAGTGACATCGATGCATTGGGTATATCGATTGCGGCGGCGTTCGTAGCTACCTTGCTCGGTATTTTCACGGGTTACGTATTATGGCACCCGTTCGCAACCAAGCTCAAACGGAAATCAAAGGCAGAAATCGAAATCAAAAAAATCATGGTCGAAGGATTGCTTTCCATTCAAGCAGGTGTATCCCCGACTGCGATTGAACAAAAGCTGCTGGTTTACATCCCATACCAAGAGCGTGTAGAAATGAAAGAAGAAATGAAGGAAGAGAAGAGGGAGGAAGGAGCTGCGGTAAATGGCTAAGCGACCAAAGAGACATGCTCATCATGAAGAGCATATGGACGAGTCTTGGCTAATTCCATACGCGGACTTGCTTACCCTTCTGCTTGCTTTGTTTATCGTGTTGTTCGCCTCTAGCGAGATGGATGCGAAGAAGTTTGACCAAATGGTTCGGTCCTTCAACGTTGCAATCAACGGCGGTGTGGGAGTCATGAACTACCCAAGCCCGGTACCGCTAGACCCGGAACTTCAGCAGCAAACCTTGCACAAAGGCGCACAGGAAGCAGAAAAACAGAAGACGGAAGAAGAAAAGCGTCTGGAAGAAGCAGTCCGCAAAGAAACAGAGGACTTGAAAAAGCTACAGACAAAGCTGGACGGATACATTCAGCAAAACAAGCTCCAGGACAAGCTCCAGACCAAGCTGACCGAAGAAGGACTGCTGATCACCATTTTGGACAATGCGTTGTTTGACTCCGGTAAAGCTGATCTGAAACCGGAAGCGAGAAAGCTTGCGTCTGAAATGGCAGCGATGCTGGTGCCTCACCCGAAAAAAGTGACTGTAACTGGTCATACGGACAATGTGCCAATTCGCCGAGCAGAGTTCCCATCCAACTGGGATCTCAGTGCCAAACGTTCGGTTAACTTCTTGAAGGTGCTTCTTGAAAACAAGAACCTAGACCCGACGAAGTTCAGCGCGACAGGCTTGGGAGAATACCATCCGGTAGCGCCGAATACGACGGCAGAAGGCAGAGCGAAAAACAGACGAGTAGAGGTAGCGATCCTGCGTGATCTGGCATCTCCTCCGAAAAATAGTGTGAATCCGTAACAACAAAAAGGATAGCGCCTTGAGTGCTATCCTTTGTTTTTTTAGTAGCTGTAGTGGAGGGGAAGAAGCCCATTTCCAGTCTACGCTTCGACCTACGCCCTACTAAGGGGAAGGACTGTCCGCTCTGAAATGAATGGCGGGAGCGCTTCAAAAGTAGAGCTTCGAGGATGTATTCGCAGAGGTTGAAGCTGAAAACCCCCGCCATTCATTTCTCCGCTAAGTAGGGGCTCCAGAGGCGCTAGGACTGGAAATGTGCTTCTTCCCAAGTGGCTTTTTTCTTCATCTTGAAAGTAGCATTTAGTAGGTTTTTTCTTAAAAATTGCAGGTGGAATCACAACAGTTCGCAGAGGAAACAGGAGAAATAAGCGAAGATCTTTGGACACACCTACCAAGGCTCCGTGAAAAAAAGAGAAACTGCCTTTAGCGTCCACCTCTGAGAAGCCTCCTGAACAGTCAACTTTGGACGCGGTTTCACTTTTTTTCACGGAGCCGGGCACCCCCAGCTTCCCGGCAGGTGTTCCAAGAAGCTGAGCGTTTTCTCCTGTTTCCTCCCCACCACAACAGCTATACTGAGTTCTCCCCCAAATCCAGCTTCAATTGCCCCATCCTCATTTCGCCCCACTCATACATCATTTCCACAATAGGCAACAAAGTCATCCCCAACTCCGTCATGGAATACTCCACACGCGGGGGAACCTCAGGGAATACTTCCCGGTGAACAATCCCGTCTTCGATTAGCTCTTTTAACTGATTCGTCAGCATTTTATGTGTGATTTTCGGAAACAGCCGTTGCAGCTCGCTAAAGCGATGCGGGCCTTCTACCCCTAAATGCCACAGGATCACGACTTTCCATTTTCCGCTGAACATAGACAAGGTCAGCTCCTTGGAACAAGTGAAATCACCGTTTTTTATTTTTTCCAAGGTTTCTTTCCGCAAGTCGGACATAGTTTTCTCCTCACAATCCTATCTTCGGTGCAACAGCTCCAGCAAAGCAAGCATTCTTATGTTGCGCCTCGTTCCCTTCCATCATAAACGGTGCGAGATGATTTTTCATTGAGTTTTCTGGTTCATCTTGACAGCGTTCATGAAAATGAAGATAATAAACATAATAACTAAGTAAACAGCTCGGAATACTTACAATAAAAGAGGTGAGTTCTTTGGAACGGATTTTGCAAATACCTAGCGACACGATTTCGTTGACGGCTACCCTGCATGAACCTACATGCACAACAGGCAAGACCAGAATGAAGTACCCGTTGGTTGTCATTTGCCACGGCTTTATTGGCAGTCGGATTGGAGTGAACCGCTTGTTTGTAAAAGCTGCCAGAGAACTGGCTTCACACGGTTTTGGCGTATTGCGCTTCGATTACGGAGGCTGCGGGGAAAGTGATGGCAATTATGGTGCAGGTGGTTTGGATGTTCTACTTACGCAAACACGTGACGTCCTTGACCATGTTTTCACGTTGGAACAGGTAGATCAGGAGCGCGTGTGCCTGTTAGGGCATAGTTTGGGTGGTGCGGTCAGTGTACTGACAGCGAGCCAGGATAAACGAATACACTCGCTCATCCTATGGGCACCGGTAGCACGACCCTTCGATGATATCGTTCGGATCGTGGGGGAGAAGGAATACAAGGAAGCACTTTCATACGGCAAAGCCGATCATATGGGCTACGGTTTGGAGAAGAGATTTTTCCAGTCGCTGGGTACCGCTCTTCCGCTGCGTCAAGCCAAGCAGTTTGAGGGAGATGTGTTAATCCTGCATGGCAATCGGGATGACGTCATTGCGGTGGATGCCATGTTCCACTACGAGCGAGAGCTGCATCTGCGGAGACGGGGGAGCTGCGAAACAGAAGTAGTAGTCGGAGGAGACCATACCTTTTCTTCGACAGACAGCTACAAACGCTTGATTGCGAGTACGAAGAGCTGGCTGGCAAGATTGCAGGAGAAGGAGACAGTTGCCGTATAAGGAAAAGGGATGGCCCTGGTGACGGGCTATCCCTTTTTTGCGATATTGGCTTTGATTTCGTTCAGCAGCCCGCGGCAACCCGCATTCACCAGGTCGTACACATAGGTGAAACGCCCCGTATAATAAGGGTCCTCCACATTTTGTTCCTGGGCAGAATCGGCAAAGTCGAGCAGGCGGTTCACCTTTTTCCCTGAAGGCGCCATCTGCTTGAGTGCAGACAAATTTTCCTCATCCATGCAGACGATGTAGTCGTACTCCGAGAAGTCCTGTGTGATGATTTGGCGAGCACGCAGTGTATCATGCGCAATCCCATTCTCGGTCAACACCTTTTGTGTACCTTTGTGAGGAGGTTCCCCAGCGTGCCAACCACCGATCCCTGCTGAATCGATGGAGATTTCCCCAGCCAATCCCTCAGCCTCTACGAGCTGTCGAAATACGGCTTCGGCCATAGGCGAGCGACAAATATTGCCCAGACAAACGAACAACACTTTCGTCATACGTACGTTCCTCTCTTCCTTTATATCATGCTTCTCTTTGTAGAATACCATAAGGTGGTCCTTTGCCGAAGTGTCGCACGTTCATTGCCAAATGCAGCGTTTTTTGATATGATAAGGACAGTTACCCCAAGAAAAGAACTGCATATGTACTGAGTTTTCTAGGGTTCCGCGGTCAGTCATCTGGCCGGTCAGGACCGAGAGAAAACCCACGACCACGGTCGTGTACACGGAGGGATAAAAGCCCGGGAGGAATATCTGTGATGGTATTCACCCGAGGCTTTTTTTGCATTCGGAAAAAGCATGAGCCATCTTGGATGAGTATGTATTTTGGGGAACGATAAAAACGGATACGTCCGTTGCCATGAACGTAAAAGAAAGAGGAGGGAGTCAGAACATGGGGAAATATTGGTTGATGGTTGTCGTGGCAGCAGTATTTGAAGTCATGTGGGTAGCGGGCTTGAAGCACGCCGACAGCTTTTGGTCATGGGCGTTGACCATCGTAGCGATTATTATCAGCTTTGGTGTTTTGGTCTATTCAGGGAAAAAGCTACCGACGAGTACGGTTTATGCGATCTTCGTCGGTTTAGGTACAGCCGGTACCGTTATTAGCGAAATGGTCCTGTTTGGAGAACCATTCAGCTGGACAAAAGTAGGCTTGATCGCGCTTCTTCTGGGGGGAATCCTTGGGTTGAAGCTGGTCACACCGGATCATGAAGAGAAGCCGAAGAGGGAGGGTGAAGTGGCATGACATGGTTATCCTTAATTTTTGCAGGGTTGTTTGAGGTCGTAGGCGTGATGGGGATTACACAGGTCAACACGAAGCCTTCTTTCCGTTCCTTCGCGGTACTAATCGGCGGTTTTTCGATCAGCTTTCTTCTTCTGTCTCTTGCGATGAGAGAAATCCCTATGGGAACGGCCTATGCGGTTTGGACAGGGATTGGTACGGTAGGTAGTGCTCTTGTCGGGATGATATTTTATGGAGAAGCAAAAGACAAGCTGCGGATCTTGTGCATCGCCGTGGTGATTATAGCAGTAGCAGGATTGAAATTAGTCGCATAAGGTAGCGGTAATAAGGAAAGGCAGATATTCCACTTCGGATGTCTGCCTTTTCTTTGTGCATATATTCCATTTCTCAATAGGAACACTCCTTTCGAATAGGGAATAGTAAAGAAAATCGTCTCGTTCAAGGAGGGAATGGCAGCACCATGGGCTCTTTCTGGGCAACGCTAAAAAAGGGAAATATGTCCTCGGCGACAGCGGCTTTGGGGAACACTGGGCTTGCTATCGCAAAAGGCTTTGCGGCAGTCTATAGTGGGAGTGGAGCCATGTTTGCGTCGGCGATGCATTCGGTAGCCGATGCGGTCAACCAGTTCTTCGTTTTCTTTGGCAGCGTACTTGCAGAGAAAAAACCGACACCGAGGTTCCCTACAGGTTTTGGTCGTGTCATCAATATTTTCTGTATGGTCGCGGTGATCGTCGTAACCGTCATGGCCTACGAAACTATTATCAAAGGTTTCCATCTCATTTCCGAGCCAGTAGAATCCAGCCATTTTTGGTTGAATTTCATTATTTTGTCTCTGGCGGTCATCGTGGATGGATACGTGCTTGTGAAAGTAATGTTCGAAATCGTTCATGAAGCTCGGGTGGAAGCGAAGGGCTTTGCTGTCATCCCTGCAGCCTTTCGGAATGTAGGACGTGCGGCTCCACCGACACGACTTGTCTTTTACGAAGACATCGTGGCAACCCTCGGTGCGTTATTGGCGCTGATTGCCGTTATCGTCACTACGTTTACTTCCTTTGCCTTGCTGGACGGGATTGCCACCATTCTGATCGGGATTCTCATGGTGGGTGTGGCATTCAAGGTAGGGTACGACAACATGGTCGGTTTGATTGGTATTGCAGCTCCCAAAGAAATCGAGGATCGGGTAGCCAAAGTCATTTTTGCTGACCCGGATGTGACGGACATCAACCGGATGCGGATTGTACAGGAAGGGCGTTTTTACCATGTGGAGTGCTATGTAGAGTTGCGGACAGGACTGAGTCTTGCTGTAGCAGATGATATTAAATACCGCATTCGCGACAGCTTGCTCACCGACCCGGATATTAGCGATGTGACGATGGGAATTTTGGAGGACAACGGTGTGAACGACTGGAAGCAACTTACGGGCCAGGGAACCCCTTAGACGAACGGGGGCGAAGAAACTCACCTGCGAATTAGAAAAGCCCCGCACCAGCCAAGTAAGCAGGTGTGGGGCTTTGGTTTGAGCGAAACGTGTGATGATTAGGAGACGGTCAACAGTTCTTGTTGCTCCGATTCATCATTTTCCAAACGCGTAATCAGGACGCGTGTGACACGGTGATGATCCATCTGTTTGACGGTGAACAGGTAGTTTTCCCATTCTACTGTCGCACCAACAGCGATGTCTTCTTCCAGCTGGCTGTACAACCACCCACCGATTGTGTCTACATCTTCGGATTCGAGTTCGAACGGAAGATGGTCATTCAGGTCAGCCAACACGAGCATACCGGATACGGAGAGGCCATTGTCCAGCTTCTCAATCTCTGGTCTTTCCTCGTCAAACTCGTCTTGGATATCCCCAACGATTTCTTCCAGAATATCCTCCATCGTCACGAGACCGGCTGTTCCGCCGTATTCGTCGATGACAATCGCGAGCTGCGAACGGTTTTTCTGCATCAAGCGCAATACCGTGCTGATTTCCATGGTTTCCGGTACGGTCAGGACAGGGCGGACCAACGAATCCAGCTCCACGCTTCCGTCTTGCAAGGCAGAAAGGTAGAAGTCTGTCGCATGGACAAAACCGATGATGTTATCCTTGTCCTCATCTGCAACTGGAAAACGTGTGTGGCGCTGCGAGCGGATAATCTCTAGGTTTTCTTCAAAGGTATTCGTCGTATATAAGCAAACCATATCAATGCGCGGGATCATCGTTTCCCGAGCAACGGTTTCGGAGAAGTCAAAAACTTGTTCCACAAGAGCCAATTCGGTTTGGTCGATATGGCCACTTTGGTGACTTTGGTTGACCAACAGGCGAATTTCTTCTTCGGTATGTGCCGCTTCATGTTCCGAGATGGCTTCGAGTCCGAGTCGTCTCATGAGAGCGTTGGCTGTTCCGTTCAGGAACCAGATAGCCGGGTAAAGCAATTTATAGAAAAACATCAATGGCGCGGCAACCCACAACGAGGTCATTTCTGCTTTTTGAATGGCCAATGATTTCGGAGCCAACTCACCCAAGACAATGTGGAGGAACGTAATAATCGCAAAGGCTACACCAAAAGAAATCGCGGAGATCGCATATTCAGGCAATCCTGAAGATCCAAGCAAAGGCTCCACAATCATATGGGCAATGGCCGGTTCCCCGACCCAACCCAGTCCCAACGAGGCGAGAGTAATCCCGACCTGGCAGGCAGATAGGTAGGCGTCTAGCTTATGCGTTACTTTTTGGGCATAGACTGCACGTCTGTTACCCTCATTCACCATCTGTGTCAGGCGCGTTTGCCGCACCTTCACGAGTGAGAACTCTGCGGCTACGAAAAAGCCGTTAAGAAAAACAAGAAATATAACAAGCAGTAGGTTGAGCACTATCGGGACGGTGTCCAAGTAAAAAGTCATCCTCTCTGGAATTTTATGAAAGTACTATTTTCTATTTTACTCTGATTGGGTGGAACGCACAAAAGCGATATACCACCGTAGGGGGCGTTTCTGCCCTTTTGGTCGGGAAGAGCGACCCTCAGATAACCGTAGCGCACGTTTTTGCGCTCGGAGAAGGCCGCAGATAGGCATCCGTTTC
This sequence comes from Brevibacillus sp. FIR094, assembly GCF_050477165.1. NCBI lineage: Bacteria > Bacillati > Bacillota > Bacilli > Caryophanales > Paenibacillaceae > Brevibacillus > Brevibacillus sp. FIR094. Next base: position 43,102 of record NZ_JBEAES010000014.1, read on the forward strand.
TGTCAAGCAATGCAAAGTGCAAGCGGTTACCTGTGCAGAATTTGTTGGGCGTATACGAAAAACGCTGACAGCACAGCAGCTAGACCGAGATAGGCCACTAACACTTTCCACTTCGTAGAGGCAGGCGCATCGTAATACGTAGTGAGCTGGTGCATTTGCTCATCCAGTTCGGCTAATCTCTCTTGCGCTGCACGTTCCCCATCACGAAGTGCATCCGATGGGATCGGTCGGTTCGGGTCCGAATCGTAATACAAAACAGGCTCTCGTTCCCACAGTCTGAACAGTTCCCATTTTCTGTTCAGATACACTTTATCGAGTCGCTTGAAGTCACGCTGAAGGCGTTGCTTGTCCTGCAAAAACGGAACATAAAATTTCTTCAAATCTTCCTGATTGATCGCATTTACCTCGGCATTCATTTGCATGCGGATATCCCATGTCGATTCCAATGTGGGCCATTTGGCTATGCTTTGCTGAAAGTCTGCAATCCTTTCGCGCTCGTAGTGCAGGAGCTTTTGTTGATAGCTACCACGTAGGCGGTTGTACCACGTAATCAAGCCGATGATGAAAATGAACACGGTAATCGGTCCTGGGTTGGCAAACAGCATAACGCCCAGCCCGACTAACCCGATAAACCAAATTTTCGTCGACAATACCGAAACGATGCGTCCGCCATCCAGCGGGGAGATGGGCAGTAGGTTAAATAAATTAAGCATAGCACCCAAGTAGATAACCAACCCCCAGAAAGGGTCCTGCGTATACCAATACAGCGGAAGGGCAGGCAAGAATGCAATCATCCCCGCCAAGGGTCCGCCGTAGGCTAAGTACGCCTCTGTTTTTGCATCTCGCGGCATGTCTTTCATGGCAATGAAGGCTCCGGCAAAAGGAATAAAGACAGCGGGTGAGGTCGCGATTCCTTTTCGCTTGGCGGCAATCACATGGCCCATTTCGTGGACGAAGATCAGATAGACGAGAGCCACAGCGAATTTCCATCCGTAAAAAATGGCATACGCCCACAAGGTAATCCCCATGGATATAATGGTGGTCCCGAATTTCGAAAACTTCAGTATGCTAAGTATCCATTTTAAATTGGCAAGTAAGAAAGCACCGATCGCCAAAAGGACTGAACGGCTTTTTTTCATCGTTTTTCCTCCCAGAAGATATAGGCAGATATTCCTTCTTACGAATCACACCAAGAGAAGTTTCTATTCTAGTTCTCATCCAGACGAGGGTTAGTGAAGTGAAAGCCGTACTCGCCATAGAGCGGATTGTAGCTCAGATGTCCACCGTCGAAATACCAGAAATCAGTTGGACGAATGACAAATCGCAACCCCTCTACTTCAAACACAGCATCGTCGGTGAGGGCCTCATCTTTTTCAATCGCATAAAACATACCACCGGTCCTAGGGCCGCTTGTTCGTACATACAATCGAAGCGTATCTCCAGGTACAAAGTCGGCATAACGTTGATAGGCAAGCGAAAACGCAGGCTCTATCGCAAGTGTGATACTCATGGACTAGCTCCTTTCTGCTACTTGTCTTCCATTGTAACACAAGTCAGAGTAGTGTCCCGAAGCTCAAGGTGCAAGCGCAATCCAAAAACACCCGTCCGGTCAGAGGTGTCTCTGCCGAACGGGCTGCATGAAAAAGCTAGCGTTAGTCCTTGCCTTTGCTCACATCAAAGGTCGGGTGCATAAAACGCGCTCCATCTTGTTCTTCTTGATCCTCGAGGAGCTCACGATTTTCTATCGAGTTCCAGCCAATGTCGTTGGTCGGATGTACCCACTGGTCCCCTGCCATGATGGAGGGATCGGTTTCAGTGCTCCAGTTGTGTAAGGGAGATTCCTTGGACTCGTACAAGCTGTCACCGATGACGACTCCGAACTCATTGACGAATGGCGTTTGAATTGTACGGGACGAGTTTTTGAAGTCAGGAGCACTGATTTGATGCGGCAGCGTCCCATCGAGGGAAATATCCTTCGTCTTGTCGTTCTTTTGCTTATCGTTATCCATCATCTGGACCTCCTTTTATCCCATAGCATGCATCAGTCACTGACCCCTTATTCGGTTTCGGAGGGCAGCTCGCGCCCAGCCCAAATGAGACCCAGCCGCATATGCTAAAAAAAGGGGGAAGATCTGATGTTAACGAGTGTGATCATTCCCGTCAGAGATGCAGCCCATCAGCTTCTGTATACCTTATTTAGCCTGAACTTGCAGTTTGCCGATTTTGAAAAATATGAAGTGATCGTGCTGGATAACGGCTCCACAGATGGGCTGGCAGAGAAGCTGGCTGGCTTTACCGCATATTATTCTTTGCAAGTGGTGCGTTTTCGCAGACGTGTTTCGCTCTCCCGCCTGTTTAACACGGGAATCCAGCAGGCGAAAGGTGAACTGCTCGTATTTGTAGCGTGTAATATGATGGTTCCCCGCGAGTTTATCGGCGTACATCAGCAGGCTCACGAGCGGGTACAGGATATGATTTTGCTGGGGCTTTGTACGAGGAGGATTTACTCCGTATACGAACCTCAGTTTAGCGCCAGTCAGCATGCCGAATGTCAAAAATGGCTGGAACAAAATCCACATATTAAGCGACCGCATACGTTGGTCAAAACGATACCGTTACTGGAAGAAAATCAAATTGCAAACGGACAGTTCGCGCCAATTGGCTTGCCCTGTCCCGTCTCCCTGAAGCGGATGAGCATCAGGGAAAAATACGGGGCAAAGCTCGAGCGATATCGTTCGCCCTGGACGATGTTTTCCACACAGCATGTTTCCCTGCTGCGTGAGGATGCCAGGAGGGCAGGAGCTTTTCGAGTATTGCCACGGATCGAAATGGAGCGGGACTTTGCCAAACGATTGTTAAAAGTCGGATGTTCTTTCCAATTTGACGAGAAGCTCACCTTGCTGAAGCAGGAACGCGCTATTCGAAAAGTAAGCCAACAAAACCCGCCGCCCAGTAAAAATCGCCGAGCATAATGGCTGCCCGGCGGTTTTTTTGTTAGCGGTTTTCTTTTAGCCTTTCTTGTGGTTCACTATTAATGGAGCCGTCAGAGCGGACAGCCTCGGATTGGGCTTTGGGTCCTCGGATTTCAGCAGTTTTTCCAAAATCTTTTTCTTTGTTACGAACCATGTGATGTCCTCCTCTTTGTGAAAGATGAAGATAGTATGACCCGGATGGGACCAGAGAATGAGGACAGAATGAGGATAGGGAAAGGGTGGCAATTTCAATGGCGAAAAAACAACGAAAACCACAGCGTCAAGAAGTGACAACAACTACAACAGACGCGAAAAGCGGATTGAACAGTTTGAAGGATATGCTGAATGCAGATGCGCTCGGAGCACTCAAGCAGCTTGAAAAAGACATGAAGACAGAAGGCGAGCGCCAAGCGAAGGAAGCAGCCGAACAAAAGCGCCGGGAGCAGGAAGAACGCGAGCGCAACAAGAGCTTTGGTGAGCTTTTGGACGATTATGAGAAAAAAAGCGGAGGCAAGTACAGCTAATGCGAGATGGACGGCAAACGGACCGACCGGATACTTCCAAAAATGGTTTGATGAAAAAGCGTCAACAAGATATCAAGGACGAATCCATCAAGGAACGGGGCCGGATGGTCCTCGGTCGATTGGGCAAAAAGGACCCGAAGAAGTGATTTTTTCTCTCTCATCCCCATATAGCTAGGAGTGAGGGGAGGGAAGTCATGGGGACAATCCTGCTCCTGTTTAGCCTCTTGTGTGTGGCGGTGGGTACCTGGAAGTTAATCGGGATCTACAAGGCAGAAAAGGCTGACAGCAAGCCGCTCTGGTGGACAGTCGCGAGCGTGGGGATTGCGCTTTTTTTTCTTTTGAAGCTGGTAACTGATACGTTGCCAACATAAACAAGCACCTGTAGCCAGAGAGCTTACAGGTGCTTGTTTTTTGGAAAAACCATTTTTCCTTATTCGTAACGCAGTGCTTCGATTGGATCGAGCTTGGCTGCCTTATTGGCCGGATAGAGGCCGAAGAAAATACCGATGGCACTGGAGAAGCCGAATGCGATAAATACGCTGTTCCAGGACATAAGCGGCGGCAACTGTGCAAAATAGGCGATGATTGAAGCAATACCAAGGCCAAACAACACCCCGATCAGTCCACCGATCAAGCAGACGATAACCGATTCAATCAAAAACTGAATCAAAATATCTCGTCGGCGTGCTCCTAATGCTTTGCGAATCCCGATTTCGCGAGTACGCTCTGTCACGGATACGAGCATGATGTTCATAACGCCGACGCCGCCAACCACGAGGGAGATACCTGCGATGATACTGAAGATCAGCGTCAAGGTGCCCGTCATTTGATTAAACTGATCCATTGATTCTTGCATGCTGCGAACTCTGTAATGGTCTTCCTTTTGATGCTTGCGGCTCAAGTACTGTTTGACCTGCTGCATGGCTGGTTCGACAGAGGCTTTGTCGATCGCTTTTCCCATGATCATTTGGACAGAAGGCTCTTCCTGCAGGCTCATTTCGTAACGAATGGGAATAATCGCTCCATAACTCGTTGCCATATCGAACTTGAACTTCTCTTCCGTGTACGTCCCGATTACGACGAGAGATTGATTCCCCCAGCGAACACGCTGACCAATCGGGTTCATTTGACCGAACAGTTTTTGAGCAAGAGCTTCTTCAAGGACGATGACAGCACGTTGCTCTTTGTCATCTACCTCGTTGAAAAGTCGCCCTTTTGCCACTTTCAATGTTGACTGCATCGAAAAATAATCAGCAGTGGAGGCAGTGAGGGAGACTCGCTCTTCTTTTTTCGGACCCTTCAAATCAATCGTACTGGAGTTGGAAGGCACGATGTATTCGATGGCAGGACTAATCCTGCCGAGCACCTCGGTATCTTCTACGGTCATGTCTTCTGAGGCTATTTCTTCTTTTGTCTCCCAATCGATGAAGACGTTAAACGTGTTCTGCCCGAACTTTTCCATCTCTTCGTTGATGGCTCTCTGTCCACCTTCACCGAGTGCCGTGACGACAATGACGGAGGTAATCCCGATGATGATCCCGAGCATGGTCAAGATCGAGCGCATTTTATTCGCCCAGATACCCTCCACGGCGGTGTTAAAGCTTTCCATAAAATTCATGTGACAATCACCTCGTCAGACGGCTTGGAGAATATCCGCTCCGTAACCTTTTCATCGCGAATGATCACGCCATCCTTGAAAGTCACAATCCGCTCAGCGTGCTGGGCGATATCCAATTCGTGGGTAACGAGAATGATCGTAACGCCCTGCGCATGCAGTTCCTGAAACATGGCCATGATTTCGACCCCGGAGCGGCTGTCCAGATTTCCCGTTGGTTCGTCTGCCAGCAGGATGGCTGGTTTATTGACCAGTGCTCTGGCAATCGCTACACGCTGTTTTTGACCACCGGATAGCTGGGTTGGTTTATGGTCCATGCGTTCAGCCAACCCCACTCGTTTGAGTGCTTCTGTAGCCCGTTTACGTCGTTCTGAGCGGCTGACATTCGCGTACATCATCGGCAACTCTACATTGTGCAAGGAGCTAGAGCGGGCGAGTAGATTAAACGATTGGAACACAAAGCCGATCTTTTGGTTGCGAACAACGGCGAGCTCCGTATCCTTCAGGCTGCTAACCTCAATGCCGTCTAGCATGTACGAACCCGAATCTGGACGATCCAGGCAGCCCAGCATGTTCATAAACGTCGATTTCCCTGATCCTGATGGCCCCATGATGGCAACGAATTCGCCTTGTTCCACCAGCAGGGAGACACCTTTTAAGATGGGCAGTACGGTATCACCCGTCTTGTATGCTTTCGTCAAGCCTTCTACATGAAGCATCGTCGGCTGACCTCCTTCTTTACGTCTTACATACCCATTGGTGCGCCGCCGCCACTCATTGGCATGATAGGAGCTCCTTCAGTCAGGGATTCGACAGGGCCTAAAATCACTTGCTCATCACCGTTAAGTCCAGACTTGACGTGAGTGAACAACTCATTTTCCATGCCGGTTTCTACCTTCTGCTTTTTCGCAACACCGTTAGCAGATACCCAGACAAAGGTACTGCCGTCAGCATCTTGCTGTACAGCTTCGATTGGCACTTGCATGGCATTATCGATTTTTTCGACGGAGATGTTGATGTCCACATGGAAGCCAGGCTTCAAAGCAGATAGAGCTCCAGATGGTTTGAGGGTGATTTTGACGCGTGTTTTTTCACCTTGCCCCGACTTGGTGGCAGTAGTGGTCGCGGTTGGAGAGATGCGAACTACTTCCGCATTCAGCTTTTTCTTGCCAAGTGTCACGCCTTCAATCGTGGCAGTTTGACCGATTTTGAGCTTGTTGACATCGGATTCGTTGATGTCTGCTTCAATCAACAGATTGTTTAGATTGGCAAGGGTCAAGATTTCCGTTCCCTTGTTGACGTATTGACCGTTATCAGCTGCAACGCCAATGACGGTTCCATCCATAGGTGCTACGACGACGCTTTGGACTCGTTCTTTATTCAGCTGTGCTTTATCTACATTCAGCTTGTTGATTTGGGCTTGCTGAGCGGCAACGTCTTCCTTGCGTGGCCCCTTTTGTTTGAGAGCGAGCTGTTGCTTGGCGACATTCAGCGTAGATAGAGCGCTATCCATTTGTGATTTCAACTTGTCCAGCTCTTGCTGGGTAGAAGCACCAGAAGTGAATAATTGATTCATCCGATCATATTCTCGCTTTGCCGCATCGTATTCACGCTGGGCTTGGGAGACACGTTCTTGGTCTTGTGCGACTTCTTCTGGCTCGTTGCCGATTTGTGCCTTAGCGAGGTTGGCTTTGGCCAAGTCCATTTGCGCTTCCAGCTCGAGGATTCGGCTATCGACATCGGACGTGTCGATTTTCGCGATCACTTGTCCCTTTTTCACCTTGTCGCCTTCTTTGACGACAAACTCGCGTAAGGTTCCAGTGACGTTGGCGTACTGTTTGAGCTTGTCTTCTACGGTGACGAGCCCTGATGTCAAAACCTTGCTTTCCAAAGCTGATTTCGTTGGTGCGCCGATGTTGACAGGCATTCCCATAGCTTGTTGCGATCCCATCATGGAAAACGCAACGCCCCCGATGCCCAGGAGGACTACGACGGAACCGATGATCCACCATCGTTTTTTCATGTTCATTCTCCTTGCTTTGGTAAGAACCATATTATTTCATTGCTCGAAAGGTTTTTACGGTAGTACTGGAAAAAGGTAACATGAAATGCCAAGTGTTCACAATTTGGACATATTTAAGTGCATTTTGATACGTTTTGTCGGAAGGTTCTTTGCTGCCAATTGCCGTGATATCATAGATAAAGATGAGATGACGTTCCTCGGAGGGGAGCTATGAACAAAACGATTCGTTTTGATTACGTCAACGCTCTAGCCTTTGTCAAACAGCATGAGTGGGAGCAGCTTTCTCCAGTGATCGAAATTGCGCATCAAATGCTTCATTCAAGGACGGGACCTGGCAAGGATTATCTTGGTTGGGTCGATTGGCCGGATCAATACGACCGGGACGAGTATGAACGAATCCGCCAAGCGTCAGCCCGGATTCAATCGGATTCGGATGTGCTTCTGGTGATTGGCATCGGAGGCTCGTATCTAGGGGCAAAAGCGGTGCTTGACATTTTGGGCCACAGCTTCTACAATTTGCTGCCGAAGTCCAAGCGACGTTCCCCAGAGATCTATTTTGTGGGCAACAATATTAGTCCGATTTATATCTCTCATCTGATGGACGTATTAGAAGGAAAAAATGTGTCTATCAACGTCATCTCAAAATCGGGCACGACGACAGAGCCAGCTATCGCGTTTCGACTTTTTCGGGAATGGCTGGAAAAGAAATACGGACGTGAAGAGGCCAAAAAACGAATTTACATTACGACCGATAAACAGCGGGGAGCCCTGAAAAAGCTGGCGGATGACGAGGGCTATGAGTGCTTTGTCATTCCGGATGATATCGGTGGGCGATATTCTGTCCTGACCGCGGTTGGATTGTTGCCGATCGCTGTAAGCGGGGCGAACATGGATGCACTCATGCAAGGGGCGAAGGATGCACGCGAACGCTACATGGTCATGGATTTGCGTGATAATCCATGCTATCAGTATGCGGCGATCCGCAATGCACTCTACCGAAAAGGCAAGACAGTAGAGCTGTTGGTTAGCTATGAGCCGCAGTTTCGCTACTTTGCGGAGTGGTGGAAGCAGCTCTTCGGGGAATCGGAGGGCAAAGATGGTAAAGGAATTTTTCCGGCTTCTGCCGAGTTTTCAACGGACTTGCATTCGTTGGGCCAATACATACAGGACGGCATGAGGCATTTGTTTGAGACCGTTGTGTCTGTGACGAAGCCCGCTGTGGATTTGACTGTCCAGGAGGACCCCGCTGACGTCGATGGGTTGAATTTTTTGACTGGCAAACGAATGGGATATGTCAATAAAAAAGCTTTCGAGGGAACGGTGCTGGCCCATGTGGACGGCGGCGTACCGAATCTGCTTGTGGAAATACCGGAGGCGTCAGCTTACTATCTCGGTGGACTGATTTACTTTTTTGAAAAGGCATGCGGAATCAGCGGCTATTTGCTGGGCGTAAATCCGTTTGATCAGCCAGGGGTGGAGGCGTATAAAGCTAATATGTTTGCCTTACTGGGCAAGCCGGGCTACGAGCGGCAGAAAGCGGAACTGGAGGCTAGATTGCGCGAGAATAAGACGTATTTGACCGTCGAGGAGACAGCCGCCTATTTGGAGCTTCCCGAGATATTTATTATGGAAAAAATTAAGCAGGGGCGCATCCGTGCTGTCCATGACGGCAATGAGTATATCATCAACAAAGAGCAATTCAATCATCATCTGGAGGAAATTCGCAAGCTTCGGGAGTTCGAGGATGCCGCACGTCATGACCCGATTCCAGAGAGCTATGATGTGAAGGATGAGGATTAACCAGCGGACGTGCTTGTCAGATGGTTGCAAACAGGACTATACTTACAAAGGAATATCATAATAAACAAGCAACTTGGGGAGTCCTTCATGCGGGGCTGAGAGGATGGAAGCAATCGACCATCGACCCATTGCACCTGATCCGGATCATGCCGGCGCAGGGATACGGTTGCCGGCAGACAGCGCTTTTTTTCTTGATTTACCTATGCGTATGTAGCCCACCTTTTCCTGCTCAGGAACGGGTGGGCTTTTTTGTTATGGAGGTTATTCGTGGCTGTAGTGGAGAGAAGAATATTTCCAGTCTAGGCTCCAGGCTCCGTCCTGCTGAGAGCTAAGACTGCCCGCTCCGAAGGGATTCGCGGGGAAACGCAAAAGTGGTAGCCGCTTCGTAGACCGGGCACGGTTGCGTTTCTTTTGCCCGCGAATCCCTTCTCCGCTCGGTAGGACTCCACAAGTCGCTATGTCTGGAAATATTCTTCTCTAGCGTAACTGAGGGCATTCTTCCTAATTTTTAAAGCTTTAAACTATCGGAAAACAACGTAAGCCCGTAGAGGAAACAGGAGAAATAAGCGAAGATCTTAGGGACACCGACCGAGACGCAATGCAAAAAACGAAACACGCTCTTAAGCGTCCACCTCTGAAAAGGCATCCTGAAGATACCACTTTGGACGCGGTTTCGTTTTTTGCATGGAGTCGTGCAGTCAATCCCGCAGGGGGTGGCCCTAGAAGCTGAGCGTTTTCTCCTGTTTCCTCCACACCACAACAGCAACGTACAAGAAGTTTTTAAATCTTTTTATTAGACATAAGTACATCATGGTGAGGAGAGAAAAAGATGAGTGATTGTCTGGTAGTGGGTGGAGGAATTATCGGTTTGAGCTTGGCATATGAGCTGTCACGGCGTGGGGTGAGCGTTACCTTGGTCGAGCAGGGCGAATGGGGAGGTCAGGCGTCTTCTGCTGCGGCCGGAATGCTTGCTCCTTTGAAGGAATTCACGGCCCCCGGCCCGATGCTCGATTTGGGCATGGAATCACTTGCGCTATACCCGGAATGGGCAGCAGAGCTGGAGGAATTGACTGGTGGTGACGTACAGCTAAGCTTGGAGGGGTTGCTGACCGTCGCGTTAAATGAGGAGGAAGTCCAACAGCTCGCCGACAAGTACCGTTGGCAAAAAGAAGCGGGACATGCTGTGCATTGGCTATCGAATACAGCGCAAGTGAAAGAGGTAGAGCCACTTCTGACCGATCAAGTGCAAGCGGCAATCTATTCACCGTACGAAGGACATATCAACAATCGAATGCTTCTTCGCGCCTTGGCTACTGCTTGCCAATTGCAAGGAGTAAAGCTGTTATCTGGCTGCGTGGTGAGCGGCATTGCGGTAAAAGGCGGAAAAGTGATCGGGATAGAGACCTCTACAGGGTCACTACGTGCCGCACAGACGGTGATTTCCTCGGGAGCGTGGGTTGGAATGATGCTTGCGATGCTGGGCATTTCCGTGCCGATTCGCCCTGTACGCGGACAGATTGCGGCCGTCTCATCCGTGGGTATTCCATTACGAACGGTGATTTTCGGAACGACAGGCTACATCACTCCGAAAAAGGATGGAAAAATTGTCATTGGTGCGACTGAGGATGAGAGTGGCTTCCAGCGGGACGTTACAATGGCGGGATTAGCCAGTATCCTACAAGGGACCATGCCATATGTTCCCGCGCTACACTCCGCTACCTTTTTGGAGGCTTGGGGTGGACTTCGACCTGCGACACAAGATGGCAAGCCGCTCTTGGGCCCCGTTCCTGGCTGGGAAGGTTTGTCGATCGCAGGTGGACATTTTCGCAATGGTATCCTGCTTTCCCCCGTCACGGGTAAATGGATGGCGGACTTTGTGGAAAAAGGGGAGACAGAGCACCTTTTGCCATTTTTACCTGCCCGCTTTCTGTAAATTGGGCTAGTCTCGCCTAGATTCTGGTAACCTCCCCATAGGCACTTGTATATGGTAATAAAGAAACACCAGAAGGGGAGGAGTTTCGATGCAGTCTGATTCTGATAAAAACCTGTATCAGGCTGACATTCAGTTTGTCAGCCTGTTAAAGGATATGCGAGAAAATGTGCACAACATCTGCAAGGAGCACGTGGAGAAAAAAGTGCGCATCGAAGCAATTGACGGGCAAGTGTTTGAAGGCGTCATTGTCGATTATGATGATCAGAACGTATACGTAGAAGTTGTAGACCAGGATGCGGGGGAAGAAGAAGAAGAAGTTTTCGACGAGTATGAATATGAGAATTATGAGAACTATGAGGACTATGAGGACTACAATCCTTATCAAGTAATGGAAGTGGCCAATCGGCAGCCGTATGGAGGATGGGAGCAATATCCTGATTATTACTTTCAGTATGTGAGCTATAACCCTTATGCAGGTTATCCTCCCTATGGCGATCTCAGTCCTTATGGAGGCAATCCATACTTTTCGCAGGCAAGTCCCTACGGCGATGAGTACAATCCATACGGTCAGGTCAGTCCTTTCGGCAGCTCCAACAACTCACGGGTCAGCCCGTTTAGCAGCAGCAATCGCCCGGCCCCCCGAGTCAGCCCGTATAGCAGCAGCAATCGTCCACCGCAAGTCAGTCCATATAGCCAACAGAAGCCACAGGTGAGTCCTTGGGAGCAAAATATTTCGCCATTTCCACCATTCCCGCCGTATCCGCCATTTTTTTGTCCGCCGCCGCCACCTCCACCGCCCTATGTTTTGCCAAAAGTTCAAGGGAGAAGACGGAAAAGATGCCGGAACGGACGTAAAATCATTCCATTGGCACTCTTTACGCTCCTGACAATTGTCTTGATTTAATAGTGGGGAACTTACAAGCCTCTCAAGGCCATCACGGCTTAGGAGGCTTGCTGCTTTTTGTAGATGTGGGAGTACAACCTCGTCTTTTGTCACACACTACGAACAAAACGGTGGACGTTTCTCACAGAATAAATAAAGGCAGGGATAGACGATGAAACAAATAAACAGTAGCTTGCCAGGCACGCGGGCGACATTTGGCTATTTTCGTGAAGCTCTTCAGCCGCACTTTACACTATCCAACTGGGATTATGAGCAAGGGTACTTCGACCGGGCGCTGGATGACAAGAACATGGTCTTTTTGCGCTTGCCTGTAAAAGTATTGCAAGGCGAGCTCGACAGCCCGGATGCATGGCTGGAACTCGGACGGCCGTTTGTGATCCGGCATGTGTACCAGACTGGGGTAGAGGAAGATATCGGCTACATGGAGCCGCTCGCTTCGGGTTTGATGAATCAGTTTCAGGAGCCGATAGATAAGGACGCACAGATTGATTCGAGATGGATTCGAAAAGCAGAGGCAATTGTCAAAGAGCTGGAGAATCGCCTCGCGTGAGACAGGCCGTCGAAAGGCCTGTTTTTTTCTTGACCATGGCAGGGAAAATATCGATGCCTAAAGAATGGTAGCACATGGAAAAAGCGAGGTGGAAATATGGCCTGGTACCATGCAGTGGCGAAATGGTATTGGAAAATCCGCAAGCCTCTCACCTTAGGTGTCCGTGTCATTGTAACGGATGAAGAAAAGGGAGTCTTGTTGATCCGGCATACGTATGTCCATGGCTGGTATTTGCCGGGAGGAGGAGTAGAGCGAGGAGAGTCATTTGGGGATGCTGCTCGCAGGGAGTTGTGGGAGGAATGCGGAATACGAGCGGACGGACTTACCCTCTGCCATCTTTTTTACAGTGAGCGGGAAGGGAAACGAGACCACATTGCCTTGTATCATGTCGACCTCACACCCGGTCAAGAATTGCATAAAGATGACAAAGAAGTAGCGGAAATACGCTTTTTCGCTTGGGATGAGCTTCCTCGGGAAATATCACCAGCTACAGAGAGGCGTTTATCTCAATTTCGCAAGCAGTCTTTTCAGAGTGACCGCTGGTGACAAGTGGGATTTTATGCAAGTCGATTTTTCCTATGGTATAGTGAAGACAAACAACAGAGCGTGCAAGACCGCTTGTAAGGATAAAAGTGAGGGCAGACCAGCATGAAGATTGCGACTGTACTGCGAAATGATGATTATACACGAGAAGTGGAACAAGCCTTGAAAGAAAAGCTACAAGCAGCCAATAGCCCGTTTACCTTCGTCAAGGGACCGGCTGAACAACCGGATATGGTGTTGTCCATCGGGGGAGATGGGACGCTTTTGGAGGCCGTACATCAATACGGAATCGAGCCGTCCTATGTGGGGATTCACACAGGACATCTCGGCTTTTATGCGGACTGGCGTCCCGAGGAGCTGGACGAATTCGTCGAGCGTCTGATAAACGAAGAGCCTCTGATTGCGGAATACCCGACGGTCCAATGCAGGATCAGCACAAGGGAAGGTAAGCAGTACGAAAAGTGGGCGCTGAATGAAATGGTTTTGCGCAACGCGAATCTGTCTACATTGGTGACATGTGTCTATATAAACGGCGATGAGCTGGAGACATTTCGTGGTGATGGCTTGATTGTATCGTCACCGTCAGGTAGTACAGCTTATAACAAAGCAGTGGATGGAGCGATTGTTCATCCGTCCATTGAGGCGATTCAATTGTCCGAGATCGCTTCGATCAACAACCAAGCGTATCGGACCATCAACAGCTCGCTCGTATTGCCGAAGCATCATGAAGTAGAGCTGATTGTCATGAATCCCGAAATTATGATCGGATTGGACCGCGAGCAGGCGGTATGGAGAGATGTGCGTTCCATTCGGTGCCGAGTGGGTCCAGATAAAGTAAAATTCGCTCGCTACAAACGACTGACGTTTTGGGGGCGGGTTCGCGATTCGTTTATTTCCGGATAAGGACAGCATTGGGGAGGGGAACCAAATGAAAAAAGTAGGAACGCTGCAAACTATTTTCCGTCATCCTGTCAAAGCAATGCGGGGGGAAGAGCTAGCATCAAGTACGGTCGATGAATTTGGCTTGTATGGAGACCGTGCCTATTATTTTTGGGACAATGCCCGGGAAGGTAAGTATCTCAGTGCGGATGTTGTGCCCGCTCTTATTGGGTATCGTGCCAGCATGAGCGAAGGGACAGGAAAAGAAGCGTATCCGCCGATTCGGATCGAAGCTCGGGATGGCAGTGTACATACGTGGGATGATGCTTTATTTGCCCATGTCGCGGAGACGGCGAAGCGCTCCATTACGCCTATGATTAGTAGTCCGCAAGAAGGCGGCGTAAACTGGGAAGACCACATTCTCCTGGTTACGGATGCGTCTCTTAGGGAGATTGCGCGGCAGATTGGCGCAGAACAGGTAGATCCACGACGCTTTCGGGGGAATTTGGTCGTTGTCCTGGAGGATGATGAGCCGTTCGCGGAAGACAAATGGCTGGGCAAACAGATCAAAATCAATGATGTAACCTTGCAAGTCAACAAACACTGCGAGCGCTGTGTATATGTTAATATCGACCCGGATACGTTGGCGATGACTCCTGCCGTATTGAAGGCATGCGTCAAGCGTCACAATAATCACTTCGGCGTCTATGCTTCGGTTGTCAAGACAGGTAGTGTGTCGCAAGGCGATGACGTTTTTTTAGTTGAGATTGGGAGTGAAGGGGAATGATTGCAAGCCCTTTGGAAAAGGTTCGTAGCTACGTACAACGCTATGATTCGAGCATCGAGCCGATTTTGTTTGAACAGCCGTTGCCTACATCCGAAGTCGCTGCACAGGCATTAGGTGTCGAGATTGGCCAAATCGCAAAGTCGATCTTGTTTCGGGTGGATGAGCAGTTCGCCTTGTTTGTTGCAGCAGGCGATGTACGTGTCCATCCCAAGCAAGTGAAGGCAGCGTTTGGACAAGGAAAGCCAAAGATGGCTACGCCGGAAGAGGTAGAAAAAATGACGGGCTTCCGTGTCGGAGCAGTTTGTCCGTTTGCTTTACAGGAGGAAGTGCCTGTCTATGTGGATCGCTCCTTGAAGCGCTTTTCTGTGGTTTATACGGCGGCTGGTATCGCAGAATCACTTTTGCCAGTCACTTATGAGGCCTTGTTGGAGATGACAGGAGCGAAGGAAATCAATGCGGCTTCCGCAGAAGGGGATATATCATGAAAAAATTTGTAGCTTCCATCGCAGTAGTAGCCATAGTCGTAGTCGCTGGTCTTGCCATACTCGGAATGTCTAACCAGACGACTGCAATTGAAAACAACATCTCTCATTCTGCTTCCTCGTTTAAAGAGATGACAACGGACACGTACCTGAGTCATTACAACAAAATCAAAGAAGAATTAGCTGTGAAAGGAATTCATACCCTTCCTTTTCAGCTTGAGCTAGACAAGCAAACGAATTACTACCGTTTTTATTATCCAAAACAAGAAAATTCAGCAAACGAAAAAGCGATATGGGTAAGCGTTATGCTGAGCAGTGATCAAAAAACAATCGACGGTATCATGTATGAAGGGGTTCCTGACGTTCATACAGTGAAGGCGATGATTCAAGCGACTGGACTTACCTGGACTCCGGAGTTGGATCAGTTCATTGCGGTTACCAACGTTGCAAAAACGCCAAAAGAAATGGTTGTTTCCGGTGTGAAAGTAACGATCGAAGGAACGCCAGCTCAAATAAAAGTAATGGTTGACCCCGTGAAATTAGAAGCTCCGAAAAAATTATAATCTTGAACGGAAAAAGTGGTTGGCAGGAGGTTATCGCTGCTCAACCACTTTTTGTTTTCGGCTATAGCTTATCCGTAATGAACTGACTCGCGTTTCTGAACGATTTGGAATAGCTTCATGTAAAGGACGGCACTCAACAGAGAGCATAGCAGGATGAGCGCGAAAATACCAATAGGCATGATCCACTCGGAAAGAATGACGGTCACGGGAGCGAGGAAACGTCCGAGTGAGTACTGTAGGTTAGCAGCGCCCATGTACTGTCCTCGTGCATGTTCTGGTGCGTATTTGCTGACGAAGCTCTGTTCGACCGGCGTTCGCATCACTTCCCCTACTGTAAAAATGACCACGCATCCGAACAACAGCCATGCATTTGTCGTGAATCCCACCAAAAACATGCCTAAGCCAAACAGCAAGGAGGACAAGAGGAAGACATTCCGGTCGGTCCAGTTCTCAAACCATTTGGTAACAGGCAGGGCGCACAGAACAAACAGAAGACCGCTAATTCCCAGCATCCATCCGAAAATCTCCGTACTGGAAAGGGAGAGTGACCATGCTTTCCATGAGAGCAGTGTCTGCGCTGGGACGAATTCTTTTACATAGACTGCCAAAAATAAATCGAGCTGCACGATTGCGATCGTAATCAGCATGCCTGCGAAAATATAGATGGCAAAGGCTTTGTCGCGTAGAATGACGGTGTAGCTCTGCCATTGCTCCTTCATAACGGAAGGGAAATGGATGGAGGCGACAGAGCTTTTTACGGACTGTGGCAGTGTCTCTCGCACATTGAGCCAGATCGCAATCGAATACAAGAAAGTGACAAGCGCACAAGTCCACAGCAGCTCACTGCGGTATTGAAAGAAGAAGATGGCCCCTAGAGCGGGTCCCAATACGGCGCCAATGTTCATGGCTGTAACGAAGGTAGCGAATATTCTGCGTCTGTCTTTTTCGGAGGTGAGATCAGCGACCATCGCAGAACTCGCCGGGCTGTATACCGCTTTGCCAAGACCGACTCCAATAAACGCAAGATAATCGATCCAAGAAGAGAGGGAGAAGGCAAACAGGACAAACATGCCTGCCTGCAAAAACGCTCCTGACAGCATGACAACTCGACGACCAAATCGGTCAGCCAAATAGCCGCCAAAAAGATTGCCGATCATACTCATAATTGGTGGCACTGTCATAAGTAACCCGGCAACATTTTTGCCAAAGGTATCACTAAAGTGGAGAGTAAGAAAGGGAAAGTACATCCAAAACAATAGGTTGAAAAGCGTCTCGCCGATCAATCTGGTCTTCAGGTTCAGATCCCATGACAGCCATTGCACAGCAGGGTTACCTCCTGTTTTTGATTCCCTGGCCAGGTACACCTACTTTAGTGCGAATTTTCAAAAAGATATAGACTTATAATCATCCGTCGGTTACACTAATATCATAAGGGCTAAGGGATTAGACCCTGGCTTAAGATGTGCCACTTTTAGGTATTTGCTTCCTACATAACTAATAAGCCGACACTTCCTTGTGGAAAGGGTGTCGGCTTTTCGTATGTTGTTACTTGTTACTTGACCATCCATTGATAAAAATGAACGTCGTGCCACTCTCCGAATTTAAATCCCACCTCTTGAAACTTCCCTGCCAATGTAAACCCGAATTTCTCGTGCAGCTTCACACTGGCGTCATTGCCCCCTACGATTCCGCTCACGATCGTGTGGTATTCGAGTTGTCTGGCACGTTCCAGAATCGTCCTCATCAAGGTAGTGCCGACACCTTTCCCGCTTTGATCGGGGGCGATATAAATAGACAGTTCCGTTGAATTTTGATAGGCGGGCTTCTCACGGAAAACGGACAGACTGCAATATCCGATCACGTTCCCTTCGTATTCGGCGACGATGATCGGATGTCTGTCGCCGTGCTTGTGAAACCACACTTCGCGCTGGGCCAAGGTCTGTGGCTCCAAGTCAAATGTCGCAACCAGATTTTCAACCGCGTAGTTGTAAATAGCGAGCATTGCAGGTAGGTCACCCAGAACTGCGTCTCTGATTTGTAGCATGATATTCTCTCCTCATGTTGGTTGATAGGACTTGTTGAACGATTCGAACTACTTCTAGCGTGCGGCCTCGTAAACCTGCCGTAGGTTTGTAAATCCTTGGGATTCTGCTTTCACCAAATACTTCGCCCAGAGCGTACCAGCGGCAACAGCGTCACAGTAAGCGTGATGCCTGCGTGAAATCGGGATATCGTGTGCCGCACAGAGGGCGTCCAACGAGCCGTTGCCAATCGGATTGCTCAACAATCGGATGAGCAGCATCGTATCCAGCATGCGATGGGTAAACGGACGCCGGCTCGTTTTCCAAAGTCCAGATCGTAAAAATTCACGCTCATGGCGAGAGTGATGGGCGACGAGCGGACGATCTCCGACGAATTGAAAAAAACGGGACAAAGCCTCTAACAGCTCAGGGGCATCGCCAACCATGTTATCGGTAATCCCGGTGAGAGAACGGATGTGAGGAGGAATCGCCCGACCGGGATTGACCAGCGTATAAAAAGAATCGCCGAGGAGGAGGTGTTCTCCTTGCATGGCGACTGCTCCTATCGATATAATCGCGTCTCCGTGATCGGGATAAAAACCGGTCGTTTCCAGATCGACGACGACAACCTCCAAATCATGCAGAGGAATATCGGCACTGGAATCGACTGGTTTATTCGTTTTGGAGATGGAGCGCAAATAGGCGATGTGCTGTTTTTCATCTGCTGTATTTGGTATAGCCCGGCTCATATGCCAAATGCGACCGAATAAGTCCCATTTTGCCACGCAATCTCCTCCTATCCCCCAAAGACGGACGGGAGCTTTTCTGTCATTTTTTGCAGGCGGATCGCCAACTTCATTGATTGTCGTACCATCACTTGGGTGTCAGGAGAAAGCTCCCCTAGTTTGATATAGCTATTGCTTGTGTATTGCCCATCTTCCCAATGGAGAGGAGCGATCAGTCGCAAACCTTGAATTTGCCGGAAGTACGCGGCTACTTCGTCACAAAAGCTTTTGCTCCAGACCCCTTTTTCACCGAGTTGGTCGAGTCGCTCCAAGGTAGAACTGGCAAAGATGCCATGCGCCAAAGCGAAATGCCGTATGCAATTCACCAGTGGTAAATAGATGCCGTACTTCACATTAATGGCGCCCCGGAAGCGTCCATGGACTTCGGGTAAAACTCTGCCGAATATTCCGAGTGGCACCCGATAATGCAACGTATTGCTCACTAGTCGATTCAGTAAAAAGACGTTCCCTGCAAGCAATTGACGGAAGCGGTCATGGACGGGAGTAAAAATGGCCGATTCGCCCCATAAGACACGCACATCACTTGTGAGCAGTAAATAACGAGCGTTTTCCCAGGTGGGGTGAGAGACCCATCTGTCTATTTGGTCCAGCCATTGTTCGGTGCTGCCTCGCCATTTTGGGGAGAGGCAAGTGACATTCCCTTGGCAGGGAGGATAGCCGGCTACCTCCAGACCAGCAACGATTGTCGCCCCCAGCAATTGAAAGTAGCCATGTATCTTTTCTGTTTCCTGTTCGCACAGATGATCTGGCAGTTGATAGACGAGGCCGTTATCCTGATCGCTGATGAGTGCTTGCTCTGATCGGCCTCCACTGCCGAATTGCAGAAAGGCAAAGGGGACTGGAGGGGTACCCAAGCCCCTTTTGGCAAGGTCATTCACTGCGAGGAGTACCCCTTGTCGGATAAGATTGTCGTGAATCAGATTAACGACGATGGAAAAAGGGGCCAATTCGCCTGCGCGATTCAATGGGCGCAACGGAGAAGGGTCCAACAATTCTCGTCGCAATAAAGCCAGCTCGCCAAAGGAGTCAACATTCCGTATTTTTTCCACTTGTTCAGGTGAGAGAGTGAGAGGTGCTGCTTTGGGTAGATGTAGCCGGTCGTACGCGTTCGGGCTGGAGTAGTTCGGGATAGCCGTATCCCCCATGTTCGCTAAGGTCAAGACCAACCACCTCTTCCTCTTCAGTGACTCGCAGGCCAATGGTTACTTTTAACACATACAAAATGATGAAGGCTACTACGAAAACGTAGAGCGCGGAGCCAGCCAAGCCCAATGCCTGAACCCCTAACTGGTGCAGGCCGCCGCCATAAAACAGCCCAGGACCGCCTACGCCGACCTTTTCGGCAAGCTCCGGGGTAGCGAATAACCCAGTGGACAACGTTCCCCAAATACCAGCCACCCCATGCACGGAAAAAGCGAAGACAGGATCATCAATCCCTATGCGATCAAACCAAATGGATGTATAAAATGTAAGAATACCTGACACAGCGCCAATCACAACAGCTGCCCACGGATCGACGAAGGCGCAGGAGGCTGTAATCGCGACGAGAGCAGCGAGGACACCGTTGAGCATGCTTGGAATATCTGCTTTTCCCATGACGATCCAGGAGATAGCGAGAGCGGCGACAGCGCCTGCTGCGGTAGCGAGATTGGTTGTGACGGCGATATAGCCGAAAAATCCAGATGTACTGCCAAGTGTGGAACCGGCGTTAAAGCCGAACCAGCCGATCCAAAGAAACAGGACACCTAAGACAGAGTAGACTTGGTTGTGACCAGGAATCAGATTGGAGCTACCGTCGCGATTGTATTTCCCAATGCGAGGCTTCAAAAGGATCGTGGCGACGAGTGCAACGATGGCACCTTGGAGATGGACAACCGTAGAACCAGCGAAGTCTTGCATACCGAGCTGTGCCAACCAACCGCCGCCCCAAACCCAGTGACCGACGACAGGATAGATGAGGACAGTAAACAGTACGCTGAAAATAAAATAAATGGATAGCTTGGCACGTTCGGCAAAACCGCCCCAGGCGATTGCGAGTGAAACGGCTGCAAAAGCGAGCTGAAAGAGGAAGAGAATCGAGATAGGAACAGTTGCAGCGGAAAAAGCGGAGAAAGCGTCTTTTTGCATGCCGTCAAAAAAGAATCCAGAAAGTCCAACGAAAGAGTTGCCGTCTCCAAACGTCAGACCAAAGCCAAACGCCCAAAAGGCAATCGAGCAGATGCCGAAGGTAAGGACTGTTTTGCCTGCGACGTGACCAGCGTTTTTCATGCGAGTAGAGCCAGCTTCCAGTAGGGCAAATCCAACCTGCATGAGAATGACCAGAATGGCCGAGACCATGACCCAT
Source organism: Brevibacillus sp. FIR094 (assembly GCF_050477165.1). Taxonomy (NCBI): domain Bacteria; kingdom Bacillati; phylum Bacillota; class Bacilli; order Caryophanales; family Paenibacillaceae; genus Brevibacillus; species Brevibacillus sp. FIR094. The sequence goes on from NZ_JBEAES010000014.1 coordinate 63,848, forward strand.
GTAGCGTCAATGGCAGACGAGAGACTTGCGACAGTAGGTTCCATCCATCCACCTCTTTTTTGTGTTAGATAAACTGACACTAATTTTATTTATGTCAGATTATATGACATAGAAATTTCGGTTGCAATTGTTTTTTTGCAAATAATGAGAAAATATCGATTACATGCATCACCAGAGCTTCGATACGGAATGATACAATAACTTCTGATGAAGGGGAAATGCGATCGAATCATTTACCTTACACAACGAAAGGAGACATATGTACACAATCAGCAGATTTTCTCAGCTTTGCAAAATGAGTCCGCGCATGTTGCGACACTATGACAAGGAAGAACTTTTGAAGCCCTTGCATGTCGATGAAACGAATGGATACAGATACTATGAAAAGAGTCAATTAGAAACCGCATTACTCATCAATAAGTTGAAAGAATATAGATTTTCTCTGCCGGAGATTAAAGCCATCCTTCAGAAATCAGACAGGAAATTTTTTATCGAATTCATCCACTCGAAAATAAATGAATTGTCCAATGAGGTGAATCGTTATAGACAGATCATTGCAGAAATGCAGGAGATGATTGAAAAAAAGGAAGATATCGTTAGAGGAAAGAGAAGAACGTACGATATATTGCTCGGAATGAGAAATGAAATAAGTATCATCAGTCAAAGCTTGCAAATTCATATGGCGGACATGGACAAGTACATTGATTCTATATACGCGAAGGCGGAAGAAAATCAAATTCAGTTACTTGGTGCTCCGTCTGTCTTGTTTTTAGATGAAGAATTCAATCCTGACAACAGTAATATTGAGTTGATGATCCCGATACTTCATGAGAACGGCTGCGGTACATCAAGCGAATGGCAAATCAAACAGCTACCCGAGCAGTTTGTTGCTACTACTTTGCATTTTGGAAGTTATGACGATATCGGATACGCGCATATGGCACTTGAAGAGTGGGCAGATAGCAACGGCTACAGTCTGAATGGTCTGCCTTACGAAACCTACTTGAAAGGCCCAGAATGTGACAGCCCTGCCCGTGAGTATGTGACACAGGTCAGTTTTCCTATCATGAAAAAAGCTAGACAATAACTGCTTGACCTTGACACTATGTCAAGGCTTACTCTACTTCTGCGGGAAAGCTACCAGAACATGAGGGGATAATGAAATGAAGAAGATAATGGTACAGTGCTCAGGGGTTGTCTTAACAGCTGGGATCTTAATGGGGTGTATGCCAAGTAAGGCCGAGGAGAGTCAAAACATGAAAAAACAATACATAGGCAAATACACCATGCCAGATGAAAAAAGCAAGCATGAAGGTACGTGGTTAATATGGCCGCATAACTTTGCGTATGGGAAAGGTTATCAAGAAGAGGTTGAGTCCATTTGGATCGAGATGACAGCTGCCTTAAGTGAAGGGGAAAATGTCCATATTGTCGCCTATGATGAATACGAGAAAAACTATATTTATGATCTTCTGTACGATGAAGGTATCCATATGGATAAAATCGACTTCTACATTGCTCCTACGGACGATGTATGGGCAAGAGATATTGCACCGATCTTTGTATATGACAAGGATAAGAACTTGAAAATGATGGACTGGGGATTTAATGGATGGGGGAAGAAAACGCCGTATAAAAAAGATGCATTACTTTCAAGCAAGCTAAGCAAGCAATCAGGAATGGAACGAATTGATTTGAATGAGCTTGTACTTGAAGGTGGAGCGTTTGAATTGGATGGGAATGGTACATTTTTATCGACACGCAGTGCTGTTACGAATAAGAATAGAAATCCCCAATTTTCAGAGGCAGATATTGAAAGGTATATGAAAGAATATCTTGGGGCGACGAATTTTATCTGGCTTGATGGTGTGCCAGGCCTGGATATTACAGATTTTCATATTGATGGTTTTGCCAAATTTCATGATAAATCAACGATTATTACGATGAATGAAAATGATTTAGAAGAATGGGGTGTCCCTAATAAGGATATCCAAACATTGCTGAATGCGAAGAATGCCTTGGGCAAGCCGTATAAGTACGTAAATTTACCAATCAGTAAGCACAATGTCATTTTAGAGAATGGAAAGGACTTGGGATACAAAGGCTCCTATGTGAATTTCTATATTGGGAATACCGTTGTCCTAGTGCCGAATTATCATGATCCGAATGATAAAATCGCAAACGAGATCATCCAAAAGCTATACCCTGATCGTGAAGTGATTGGCATTGATGTCAGAGAGCTTTATAAACATGGTGGGATGATTCATTGTGTGACACAACAACAGCCAGTTGAAGTGCAGTAAAAAAAGCCGGTGATTCCTTGATGGAGGAAAAACCGGCTTTTTGGTATCAAAAAGTTCCTTCGCATTACTCAAACAGAAGAGGATTGGTGATGTTCCGTTGCTTTTCGTTTTTCAATCAGGAAGCCTGCGAAGCTCATGACAGCAAGGAATAGTCCACTGACGAGGAAAAGCTTCTCGACGGGCCATTTGCCCATCCAGAGTGCACCGAGGCTACTGGATAATGTACAAAAGAAAGTGAACATGAGCATGTTAATCGCAAAAATTTTGCCTGTACTGTTGCTGGATGCTTTGATTTGAATGGCAGTCACAGTTGGGATACCAATGAGAGGGCCTCCAATCCCTGCAACGGCTGCTCCGAGGAAGGCAATCCAGTGAGCGGTGCCTCCTGCCGTAAGCAACAGGAATCCGATAGCCTGAAACACCCAACCAATTATAATCACAAACAAATAGCGAGTGTAGAACGAGCGAGCCATGTACAGACTTCCTAGCAAGTTCCCGATCCCGTAAAAGCCCAACAAGACAGCCAATGTACTTCCGTTTCCTTGCTCCATGAGTTCGGCCATAAACGGGAAGCCCACCGTGTAAGTAACCTGCCAGACGAGAAAGCCCATATTGCTAAAGAGAAGAATCAAGAACAGAGCACGATTTTGTTTTAGCTCCTGTAAACCTGAGGCAATATCCCGGGCGTACTGACTGGGTGTCATTTTCGTAGTAGATACTTGTTGTTGATCGGTCAACGAAATACGGATGGCGTAAAGGAACAAGACGGAAATCAAATAGCTGCCTGCGTTCACAAAAAACAAAGTAGACAGCGGCATAATCGAAGCGACCAGTCCAATCGACATTGGCGCAATAATCCGAATCGTTCGGAAAGTTGTATCCAAGATAGCATTTGCTCGCCCTAGCTGCTCTGGAGGAACCACTGATTTGAGTGCAACGGTTCGCGCAGGCTGAAACAGACTAGAGAACAACCCCAACAAGAATTGGGCCGCCAGAAAAAAAGCAAACTCTTCCACACCCATGTAGACCAGGATGCCAACCGTGATCGCGACAAGAATACGCGCAATATCCGCACCTACCATGAGCATTCGTGGGCTGTATCGGTCAGCCATAACCCCGCCAACGAGGTAAAACATGAGACCCGCCACCATTTCCGGGATTGCGAGCAGGCTGAGCACCGTACCCGATTTGGTTGCTTGGAGCAAATACCATAGTAAAGCGAAGCTGTAGCAATGATCTCCGATGCTTGCCGTCATTTGCGCAAGCCAAAGCTTGAGGAACGAACTATTTTTCCATAAAGATGGGGATGAATCCAAGTTGACCCTCTCCGTCCTGCTGACTGCGATAGAATGAATGTGACCATAGCGTAGCAAGGCGAAGAGGGAAAGTAAAGAACTCAAGCTTGAGAGGTTACATTTAATTTACCAGTCCTCAATACAAAGAGAAGATAGGCGATAAGAAAAGTGAAGGTGGCAAAGGTGCTGACCCCCGCGAATCCAAAAACAGGATACAAACTACCTGCTAATGAAGAGCCAATGAAAGTTCCGATGTACATACAGGCGTTGGCCAAGCTCGATATGGTACCGCGCGAGGTGTCGGACAATGATTGCAAGTACCCCATCAGGACAGGCACGAGTATACCGCCGAAGCAGTACATGAAGAAGAGGACAACCTGCAAAAAGCCGACTCCCGGTATGTAAGGCAAAACAAGATAGAGCAGGGCGCTGCCCATAAAGCCAACGGTCAAAATCGTATTTTTCTTCCAACGTTCGAGTAACCAACCGCTGAGTAAGCTGCCAACGGTGTTGCCAAGCCCGATAACTAAAGTAATCAAGCCGATTTGGGTAACGGATTGTTGATATTGATCGGCAAGCCATACGCCATAGAAGGAAAAGACTGCATAGACACCCGTCATGAAAACGAAATAGCCGATAAAGCTACGTGAAGCTTGAGGCAGTCGCAACAGATCCATGTACCGTGCAAAAATAGCCACCCGGGCGTTGTTTGTTCCAAGTCCGCCTATGGATGTAGGAGGCAATAAATCAGGAAGTTTTCGGATTATGAGTACAAAAGCTCCGAGAGAAGCAATTCCTACAGCCAAAAAAGGAAACGACCAATGGTAAGCGGACAAAAAACTGCCTATAGGTACACCGATCACTTGGGAAACCGAAAGACCTGCCATGACAATCCCCATCGCTTTTCCGATACGAGCAGGTGGAAACAAAACAGGAATGGCAGCCCACACTTGAGGACCGATAAAGGCAGAGAAGGTCCCGGCAAGAAAGCGAAAGAAGAGCATCGCGGTGAAACCAGGTGCAAAGGCGCAGGCAAGTGTGGAAAGTGCAAATCCGAGCATGCCGAATGCCATCACATGTTTCCTGTTTCGATTATCAGATAGCGGACCGGCGACTAAAGCGGCCAAAGCAAATCCGAGAGCATAAGTGCCGATCAGCCAGGCTGCCTGATGAGTGGATACGTGATATAACTCGCGCAAGGTTGGCAGTAGTGGGCTAATGATAAATGTATTCGTACCGATCAAAAACATGGTAAAGAAAAAGATCATCAAAAAAAGGCGCTCCATAAAAAATCTCTCCTCATTGTTTTATAATTCTATAGTTAAATAACTTTTGAACTAACGACCAAAAAAAGGATACCAATCACAAGGTATCTAAAAAGCCAGGCAATATTTGATCGAAGGTTTCTGTATAGATGCTCATGTACCGTGCTTGTCCATCCTTTCTGACTTTGATCAGTCCTGCCTCTCGAAGTGTTTTGAAATGATAGGAGGCATTGGACTTGGAAGTATCGCAGGTAAAGCCTACTGCTGTACAATTCAGCTCGTTGCCGGAATGATACAAGGTCTTTAAAATAGCAAGCCTTGTCTCGTCTGCCAACGCTTTAAAAATCTTGATTCGCTTTTCGGTGAGTTCGGGTTGTTCAATATTCATAGAACTATAATACTAAGGAAGGTTTATCCAAGCAACTATTTCATCCGCTTTTTTTATTTCTGATTTTGCATGTCCTGGTTATTTTGTTGGTGCTGCTGGGATGATCCCTGGTTGTCTTCAATATGCGTATCATCCGCAACTGTACTGCTGGTAAGGCCTGCAACCGCCAGGCCTTTTTGATTCAAGTTTTTGGCGCTTTTGAATTTGGACATGGTACAACCCCCTGTTCGATAATGGATGCTTCCTTAAGATGTCTTGTTTCGAAAGGGAGTAGTCATCCTCATTTTCCTAACTGAATGTTGAGGTATACTATAAAAAACGTGCGTTTGTCAGGAAGGATGGGAGCGGATGGCAGAGTGTGTCATGATCGTGGAGGGGAAGACAGACAAAGAACGCTTGCTTCGGGTGCTGGCTGAGCCTTGCACCATTCTTTGTACATACGGTTCCTACAGCTTGGAAAAAGGGGAGAAGTTGCTCGCCCAAGTAGAAGAAGCAGATGCAGATGAGGTATACCTATTTACCGATGAAGATGATAGCGGGAAAAAATTGCGAACGCATTTAAGTGAAGACTTTCCTGATGCGATCCATCTGCATACGCCTAAAATGTACAGAGAGGTTGCCGACACGCCTCTTTTCGTACTGGCAGAAATTCTGGAGCGAGCAGGCTTTGCGGTTATTGTGCCTCATCCTGATCTTGGAGAGCGATAAGGGGATAAAACACCGTTTCATCGGCTATAACAGTAGTAAATGGAATGGTGGAGGTGCGAAGCAATTGCGTAGTTTGATGACATTTTTTAATCGAATGAACATTATGGTGTGGCTGGTAGGTATCTTTGTTGCTCATGCCGCACTCTATCTGGTGCTGGGGACGGCGACGTGGCTGGCTACTTCTCTTTTGGCAACAGCGTTCTACGGCATTATTTTATTGGTAGGCAAATTAATTGCCAGCCGTTATCCAGACAAGGAAGAAAGCAGATGAAAGCCGGCGAGCAAGCAGCCGGCTTTTTTCGCATTACCAGCCCAAGAGCTGCATGAGTAAAATTAACCCACCCAAAACCCAGACGTAGATAGCGAAGCCCTTCATCGAGCCTGTACTGATGATGGTAAGCATCCAGCGAATGGCTACATATCCAGCTAGTCCGGCAAACATGGTGCCCACGAGCATCGGGATCAATAAGGCTGTTTCAAGCGGTGTTTCTACGAGCTTGGCTGTTTGCAAGACACAAGCACCCAGAATCGCGGGCAAGGATATTAAAAATGAAAAGCGCGCAGCGTCAGCACGGTCGATTCCGCGCAGGAGAGCACCGGCAATCGTCAGGCCTGAGCGGGAAATAGCAGGCAGGATCGCTGCACCTTGCAATGTTCCGATGATGAGGGCGTCCGTGTAGTTGATTTCCTCGAATCTCCGATTTCCACGGCGCATGGACTCCACTGCCCAGAGGATCGCACCTGTCGCAAGAAATTCCCACCCGATCGTAATGCCTGTCTGGGAGATTTCCTCAAAATAATCTTCAAAGGCGAGGCCGATCAATGCGGTAGGGATCGTGCCTACGACCAAAAGCTTTGTCAGCTTGCTCATCGGATTCATGATGATAAAGCGAACCTGTGGCCAAAAGACGATAACGACAGCGATCAGCGTACCGAAATGAAGCATCGTGTCAAATAAAAGGCCTACCTCCTGCATGCCAAACATTTTGCGAAACAGGACGAGATGACCCGTGCTTGATATCGGTAAAAATTCAGTCAAGCCTTGTACAATGCCGAGAAAAATATGTTCAAGCAACAACAACATAGGCAAGAGTCACTCCAGTCTTGAAAAAGTAGGGCCAAGCCAGTCTTACTGTCATATGTATGTCCGTGAATGGAAGACTTGCCTATTTCGTTACGCAGCGTTATTTTGTTAGAAAAAAGTTGTGGTATTTTCTTGCGGGGGATGGGTATAGTTAGTGTGCACAATGGTAGAGAGCGAGGAAAAAATAAATATGTACAAAAGACAAATGCGTGAAAAGCGTGAGCCCCAAATCATTCAGAACGGCAATTTGGCGGCAGGGATGACGCTTACCATGACGGTAGCGCGAAAAACGGAAATCGGCTATTTTTTGAGCGATGGAAAAGATGAAGTGTTTCTCCATGCCAATGAAGCGCACGAGCGTTTACATATCGATGATGAGGTCGAAGTGTTTTTGTACCATGATCACGAGAACCGACTGGCAGCGACCATGGACATGCCTCATGTCGGCATGGGTGAATACGGCTGGTTGGAAGTCGTAGACATTTCTCCGCGTATGGGTGTATTCCTGGACAACGGCATTAACAAAGATCTGCTCTTGTTCATCGATGACCTGCCCAAGCATACTGATGAATGGCCGCGTCCCAAGGATCAAATGCTAGTAGCGCTGAAGCAAGACAAGCTCGGCAGACTCTTGGCAAAGCCGGTCACTGAAAACGAAATCGTCAAGATCGCAGCAATGGCAGATCAGAGTATGAAAAACAAGGCTGTCGAAGGTACGGTATACAAAGTGATTCAAGCAGGTGCATTCCTGTTGACGGAGGACGAGCATATCCTTTTCATACATCGTGATGAAATGGTAGGACGTCTGCGCCTCGGACAAACTGTGCGCTGCCGAATTAGCTTTGTACGTGAGGATGGCCGTCTGAACGGTTCTATGAAAGAGCGCAAAGAAGTGCAGTATGGCGAAGATGCGGACAAGCTGCTGCGCTATATGATCAATCGTGATGGGGCCATGCCTTATACCGATTCGACAGAAGCAGAAGTCATCCGAGAAAAATTCCAAATGAGCAAGTCCAGCTTCAAGCGGGCACTCGGCAAACTGATGAAGGAACGCCGCGTGGAGCAAGTAGACGGCTGGACCAAAATGATTCGAAGCGAACAAGAAGAATAAACGAAGAAAACCCTCCTAGGCAAAAGAGCTTCCTGGCAACAGGAAACGAATGCTTGGGAGGGTTTTTGTTTGTTTTCTTACATCGTCGTTTGCACAGATTGTTTTTGCTTGCGAGCTTTGTAATACGACAAGGAAAAAACGAGCCCCAGCAAAATAAAACCGGCGATATCCGTTTCGATCCCAGGGATGACCGCGAGCACGCCACCTGCAACTGCGAGGATACGCTCCAAGATGTTTAGCTTGGACATCCAGTAGCCGATTAACCCTGCTCCCACCCCGATCATCCCAAGCGTTGAAGTAAGCATAACCCAAATCGATTCCAGCAAGGTGGTATTAATCAGTAGTAATGCTGGTGAAACGACGAAGATATAGGGAGCCATAAAGGCGGCAATCGATAACCGCGTGGATTCTACACCTGTTTTAATCGGCTTTGACTTGGCAATGCCTGATGCGGCAAAGGCAGCAAGCGCAACCGGCGGCGTGATGTCTGCAACGATGCCGAAGTAGAAAGTAAACATGTGCGCAGCGATAGCTGGTACACCCAATTGAATAAGCGCAGGGGCAGCGATGGTGGAAGTGATGATGTAGTTCGCTGTCGTAGGTGTTCCCATGCCCAAGATAAGCGATGCGATCATCGTGAAAAACATCGTAAGGAAAAGCTGACCGCCAGCCAGATCAATCAAACCGTTTGCCAGCTTCAATCCGATCCCAGTCAATGTAATCGTACCGACGATAATTCCGGCACACGCAGTTGCGGCCACGACACCGAGAGCCATTCTAGCACCTGAGGCAAGTGCTTCTAAAATATCAGCAATAGACATGCGGGTTTCTTTGCGGAAGGCGCCTACGATAATGGTGGAGACGATGCCGATAATCGCGGAGCGCTCGGCTGATATGTTCATCATCAAAGCGGTAATAATGATCACGATGGGGAGGAGCAAGTACATTTTTTTCAAAACTTCTTTTTTGTTCGGCAGTTCTTCCTTGGAGAGTCCGCGTAACCCGAGTCGCTTTGCTTCGAAATGCGTCATAATCCAGATGCCTACGAAAAATAAAATCGCAGGAAGAATCGCTGATTTGGCGATTTCCAAATAAGGAACGCCGATGAACTCCGCCATCAAAAAGGCCGCAGCCCCCATGACAGGCGGCATGATTTGTCCACCTGTAGAGGAAGAGGCTTCCACTGCCGCGGCAAATTCGGAACGATAGCCGAGCCGTTTCATCATTGGGATGGTAAAGGCGCCGGAGGTAACGACATTGGCAACGGAGCTGCCGCTAATCGTCCCTTGCAGGGCGCTGGAAAAAACGGCCACCTTGGCAGGGCCGCCGATTCGTCTGCCTGCAATGACCAGCGACAAATCGTTAAAGTACTCACCGACCCCTGTTTTTTCGAGAAACGCGCCAAACAGCACAAACAAAAAGATGAAGGTAGAGGAAACGGCGAGCGGAGTACCGAGAATACCTTCTAGTGTGTAGTAGCTGTGCCCAATAATCCGCTCGACATCACTACCGCGATGCTCTAAGAAGCCTGGCATGTAAGGACCGAAGTAGGTGTACAAAAGAAAAATAGTGGCGATGAGAGCGATTGGAATTCCGACCACTCGTCGTGCAGCCTCTAGGACGAGCACGATGGCAATACCGCCGACTACCATATCCATCGTGGTATAGTTACCTGTTCGGGTCACGAGTCCTTCGTAGTCAATGACCCAATACAGAGATACGAAGACCCCTAACAAGGCGAGAATCATGTTCGCGATTCCAATTTTGTTATGGTTGCCTTTGGATGTCCCCGCATATAACAAATAGACAAGTGCTAGTCCGAAGGCCAAGTGGATCGGACGATGAATCTGGGGAGGCAGCGTGAAGAAAAGCGTGCTGGATAATTGGTACAGGGAGAAGAGGACAAGTAGACCAAAAGAGATCCACTTCATGGGACCCGCGAGCTGGCGTGTGGCTGATTCCTTGTCGTATTGCGCGATCAGCTTATCCATCTCTTGCTGGTTCATATTCGTTGTTGTACTCATCTAGTAACCTCCTAACTCGCTCAGAATGGATCGCTTTTCTGCCTGAATCGTGATGGCTCCTCCCGGCTTGTCGATTAAGCTCAACGGAATATCCTGTCCAGCGAAAAGCAACGTATGATTAGCCCGTACTTGCCCGATAAATAGCCATAGGGCAGGAAAAGAGCGCTGCATATTGCGAATGTGGAATCGTCCATCGGCCAGAATTAGCTCCTCGCCAGGAGCCAATTCATTTTCCATACCGATACCGTAGTCGTGAAAGCTCATCTCTGACAAAATAATTTGACCGTCTACAATCCGGTATTGCTCTTCGATTGTGGAGCGATGAATGGAATGAGTCCAGCGGATGCCAAAAGCTGCTTCATTCTGTATGTTTGCACTCCAAACTACCTGATTCGACTGTGTATCCCGGATAACCAGAGTGGGAATCAGCGGAGTGGAGATGCCCGTATAAATGACAATGACGAGAAGAAAGAAGGAGAAAAGGCGGAACAACGTCCGCCCTCTTCCCTTTGTTACTGCCTGGATAAAAACCATCTGGCTTTACTTCACGCCTTTTTCGTCAAAGTACTTTTGGGCACCCGGGTGAACAGGGATGCTGACGCCGTTCTTCACGTTCTCCAGCTTGATTTCCTTGGCTTTGGCGTGACCGAGCTTGTCGCTGTTCTCAAAGATCGCCTTTGTTACTTTGTACACGAGGCCTTCACTAAGATCGGAGCGAATCAAAAGCATCGATTTGACGGAGACGGTGGTCACTTCATCTGGAACGGTTTGGTACGTATTGGCGGGGACGGTTGTTTTCACGTAGTAAGGGTATTTGGCGATAATTGCATCGATTTTGTCGGCATCAATGGGAATGATTTTTACGCCAGTTGTCGCTGCCAGCTCCGTAATTGCTGCGGTAGGCGTACCGGCAGTTTGGAAGGCAGCATCCAATTGACCGTCCTGAATGGCTTTGGCTGAGTCAGCGAAGGAGAGGCGCTGGAGCTTGGTGTCTTCAAAGGTCATGCCGTATGCTTCTAGAATTTGCTGAGCGTTCACTTCTGTGCCGCTTCCCGGAGCGCCTACGGATACGCGTTTATCTTTCAAATCGGCAACGCTTTTAATATTGCTGTCGGCAGAGACGACGATTTGGATGGTCTCATCGTAGAGAGCGCCCAAGGCTTGGAAGGAATCCATTTTACCATCTTGCTGGAACATGTTCGTTCCCTTTGACGCATACTCGGCAATGTCGTTTTGTGTGAAGGCGATGTCCGCCTTTTTATCACGAAGGAGGCGAATGTTTTCTGCTGAAGCGCCTGTGGCTTGTGCTGTAGCAGTGATGCCAGCGTTTTTCGTTATATGGTCAGCCATGCCGCCACCGAGTGGGAAATAAGTGCCGCCTGTACCGCCTGTTGCAATAATTAATTGGGCGGGATCGGCGCCTCCTCCACCTGTACTTCCTTGTGAAGAGTTGCCGCCACCACATGCCGTCATGAGCGACATGGACAGAAGCAGTGTGAGCGAGAGAAGAAAATGACGATTACTCAAGATAATTCCCCCTAGTCCGAATGTTCTGTTTTTGTAGCTTTCTTCGGCATTGTAAGGGGAGGTCTATAAAAAACTACAAAAATCTATAGAAAAATATAGTAAACTAAGAAATAAACGTAACGAATTTTTTGAACAACTTCTTATGAGGAAGTGCGGGCAACATTTTATGAGAGAGACCATTTCGATCCTGCTGCTTATGCTCATTGCTGTCCCGATTGCCGGGGAGCTCAAATTCCACCCGTTTCAAGATGATTTCCGCATTAGCTTTGGTACAACGGCTTTTTTCTTTTTTTTATTGTGGCTGCGTCCTTCTTTCTTGGCAGGGATAGTAACTGGATTAATTGTTGTTCTATTTAGAATAGTCTTAGATTTCTTGTATGGAGATGTCTTTTCGTTTCTGCCTTCTCTTCAGATGCATTTCCCCGCCTTTTGCTATTATGCTACCTTTGCTTGTCTATTCTCGCTCTTTCGCGTTAATACACTACATCATCGGCCGCTTTGGGTGGGACTGTTGGGGACGGTCTCAGAAATAGCTGCTAACTTGGTAGAGCTGTCCTTTCGTGCTGTATCCTGGGAAGGAGTCTATCAGCTGAAGGTCATAGGGCCGATTGCCGTCATTGCTTTGATACGCAGTTTTTTTGTCCTTAGTTTTTTCAATATGATTCAGCTGCGTCAGGCGAAATGGATGGAAAAACAACAGCGCAATCGAAACGAGCAGATGTTGATGCTCATTTCCAATTTGTACGAGGAATCTGTTCATCTAAAGAAGACATTGCATCAAGTTGAGGAAATCACGCGCAGCAGCTATGAGCTGTATCGCGAGATGAACGAGGTGGAGCACAAGGATGGGACCAGTAAGCGATATGCGAAGCGGCTGCTGTCCCTTGCCGGACAAGTGCATGAAGTGAAAAAGGACAATCAACGAATATATGCAGGCCTTTCCAAGCTGATTTCTGACGAGAACGAACGAGATTATATGCCCCTGGGAGAATTGATTGCCATTATCGTGCAGGCACAACGAAAGTACGCGAGACTGTTGGAGAAGGACATTCAGTTTGAAACGAATGTGGAGATGCCCTATCTCGCTTGCCACATTTACACGACACTCTCACTCATCAACAATCTGGTCGGCAACAGTGTTGAAGCAATCCGCGACCGGGGGATGGTCTCGATCGTTGCTTCGATTGACGAGAGTCAGGAGTGGATTCATTTTGATGTGACCGATGATGGGCCAGGCATTGTAGTGGAGGACAAGGAGCTCTTGTTCATGCCTGGATTCACGACCAAATACGACGTATCAGGCAGGCCTTCCACGGGGATAGGACTTTCATACGTAAAGGAAGTGACAGACAGTCTCCAAGGAAAGATTGATATAGCCGAGGTCTCGTGCGGACAAACCACACAATTTTGCATTCGCCTGCCAATCGCAACTCTGATTCAGAAAGGGTGACCTAATGCGCTACTTCATCGTGGACGACGATCCGGCGATTCGATTCATGCTCGCTCAGATCATTGAGGATGCTGATTTGGGAGAGATATGCGGGGAAGCAGAGGATGGCTCACAGATTGACCACGATTTTTTGAATTGGAAGCAAGTAGACATTTTGTTGATTGATCTTTTGATGCCGAATCGAGATGGCATTGAAACAGTGCGCCAACTGAGGCGTTTTACAGGCAAGATTGTCATGATCTCGCAAATCGAAACGAAGGAGATAATCGCTGAGGCGTATGCGACAGGGATCGAATACTACGTGACCAAACCTGTGAATCGGCGGGAGGTCATCAGTGTTCTGCAAAAGGTACGGGAACGCATATTGCTGCAGCAATCCATCGAGGGTATTCAGCAGTCACTTTCCGTCTTGTCCGGCAGTATGAACGTGACGGCAGCTCTTCCAAAAGAAGCAACGTATCCTGAAAAAGGCATCTTGTCTTCCGCACGGTTTCTCTTAACCGATCTGGGGATGATTAGCGAAAAAGGCAGCAAAGATTTACTCGACATGATGGAGTGGTTGTATCACTGGGAGAAGGAAAGGGATAAGGAAGTGAATCTCCCACCTTTACGCGATATTTTTGGGGCGATTGCTGCCCGCAAGCTGGGGAAGGGAGTGACTGTCCTGATCCAAAAGGAAACGAAGGCCGCTGAGCAACGGGTTCGCAGAGCCATTTATCAGGCATTAACCCATCTGGCTTCCCTCGGGCTAACCGATTACAGCAATCCCAAATTCGAGAGCTACGCGACCACATTCTTTGATTTTACCGAGGTGCGAAAACGCATGCTAGAGCTGGAGAATCAGATGGAAATGACGATCTCTTCTACTCGTATCAATACCAAAAAGTTTATTTTTGTACTCTATATGGAGTCAAAAAGACGAATTGGTGTATTTCAGGGCTGACTTTTGGAGTGGGCATCCAAATGTGATAAGATATTTTTATTGGTCATGAGCGAGGGCTTCGATGTAAGCTGATAAAAGCTTGGGAATGCCTCCGTTTACATTTGTTTTGGGAGGGAAATAAGTGAGCGAACTACGTAATCCATGGCAGCTACTTTACCGAGTTTATCGTCATGTACAACCTGTTCTGGAGCGAGAGTTTGCGGCCTGGTACAAAAAAGCACAGGCGATTCCCAATCCCGAGTTGAGAAAACAGGCACAAGACAGTATGGATTCCAAAAAGTTTCACTGCCAAGGGGGATGTGTTTATGCAGCACAGGTCATCCCGTATGTAGAAACAATTGTCCCGCTGATTGTCGCCTACCAAACGATCAGTGACTACTTGGATAATCTGTGTGATCGCAGCACGTCATTAGATCCGCAAGACTTCCGTCAGCTTCACGTGTCGATGCAGGATGCACTGACGCCGGGCGCTCCGTTGCGAGACTATTATTTGTACCGCGAGGATAAAGATGACGGCGGCTTTTTGGCTGGGCTGGTTCAGACATGTCAACAGCATGTCGCACAATTGCCAGCCTATGAAAAAATCCAGGCAAAGGTACTCGAGTTTTCTTGTTTGTATAGCGATTTGCAAGTATACAAGCACATTGCTCACCATTTGCGCGAGGATCACTTGTTGACGTGGTGGGATCAGTATAAGGAACGCTATCACGATTTGCACTGGCAAGAATTTGCGGCTGTCACAGGCTCGACTATCGGGATATTCGCTCTTTTTTGCTTGGCGACTGATCCAGATGTAGGGGAAGAGCAAATTCAAACGGTAAGTGAAGCTTACTTTCCATGGCTGTGCGGGTTACATATTTTATTAGACTATTTAATTGACCTGGAAGAAGATAAAATGGGTGGAGATTTAAATTTTGTGAGCTATTACGATTCGGAACGGATAGCGACTGAACGCTTGAAGCTTTTCATAGAACAAGCAAAGGCAAGCGTTAAACGCTTGCCAAATCCTGCATTTCACCGTATGATCGTGGACGGGCTAGTCGCGTTTTATCTCGCGGATCGCAAGGTGAATCGGAGCCAGCCACACATTTATACTATCGCTAGACAACTGCTGAAGCAGGCGAAGGGCTTGCCCTCTGTCCTGTTTTATGTGAACAGTTTACTTGTACGGCGATAACGGAGAAGAGGTTAGCGCATATGCTTGCGCTTGTACGAAAAGCCAAATCCCATCAACGAGAAGGCAACAACGATACAGCCAAGGATACCGAGGGGGCTTTTTTCCCCAATGGCAATGCCAACTCCGATGAGACAGGCGGTTACCAAAAATGCCAAAGCCAGTGTTACCAATTGATAACGATTCATCGGTCTGTAACCTCCTATCTGTCAATGTTCCCATTATACCTTATTTTCCGCGAAAAGCATCCAGGTAAAGATTTCGGAAATCCCGGTAATATATTTGTGCGAAGTGGTGGAGAACGCAGATGGAAAGCATAATACAAATTAGAAAAGGAAATCGAGTGATAGAAGGTCATGTTACCTATGAAGAAGGGGACTTGATCGAAGCCGTATTTCCCAGCCCATTGGATGTCACTGTAGGGGATCAGATCCCTTGTCTATTGACGGCTGATTATGAAACGATCAATACGTTTGAAGCCGTAGTCGTGGCTAAAGACAAAAATCGCTTGTTTTTGTTCCACTCTCCAACAGCTACTGAGTTTCGGGAACAGCGCAGACGCTATCCCCGTTTCGACATGGAGGTTAAGGGTTGGATTCAGTATCCGACGCAGGAGCCAGACTCATTTTTTTCCGTTTATAGTCAAATGGTGTACTTGGTGAATTTGAGCCTGGGAGGCTTGGCATTCCGCTCAGACAAACATATTCCTGCGGATCAGCAAATTGTTTTTTCCTTTGAATTGTATGGTCGCAATCGCCCAGATGGGGTAGTAAAAACTGACCTGGTTATCATTCATGAACGAATAGAGGGTCCGAACTATTTTTACGGCTGTACGATCAAAGGAATCAATGCACGTCATTTTCATAATTTGCGAAAGTACATTTTGCATCGACAAATCGAGGAACGAAGACAAGTGAAAATCGAGTAGGTCTTTTCGTGAATTGGTTCAATGGGGACCAATTTTTTTTTGCCTTTTTGGCTGGTGAGATTGGAGTGGCTGTAGGGGAGGGAAGAAGCGGATTTCCAGTCTGCACTTCGGCCTACGCCCTGCGGGGAGGCGGGGACTGTCCACTACGGAATGAATGTCGGGAGCGCTTCAAACGTTGAAGTTTCAAGGGAGTATATCATAAGTGAAGCTGAAAACCCCCGACATTCATTCCTTCGCTGGGTTGGGCTCCAGAGGCGCTTGGACTGGAAATCCGCTTCTTCCTACGCGGCTTCAGTCAACATTTGAAAAGGCATAAAAAAGGAACATAAGCGTACATTCGCGAAACACTGTCTAAAATGCTGCCTGGTTCCTACTGGACAAATCGCACAGGGAGGAAAACGTGAGATGTGGAAAAAATGGATGCTATGTGTGCTTACCTTGATCTTGAGTATGCCGGTTGTGGCCTGCGAGGCGAATCCTGCTCCAGAGTCGCAGCCAGCTCAACAAACACTTCCATATCGGATGGAGGTATTAGTTGATCAATTGGATGTGCCTTGGGCGATAGATATAGCCTCGGATGGTCGAATCTTTTTCACAGAGCGACCAGGAAGAGTGAGAGTGATCCAGTCAGGCAAGCTGCTGCCGGAGCCGCTCATCTCATTCCCTGCCCCGTTCATAAGCGAGGGAGAGGGCGGGCTGTTGGGCCTTGTGCTCGATCCTGATTTTGCGAATAACCACTACTTGTACGTTTACCATACTTACAAAGAGGGAGAGGCTACTTTCAATCGTGTCCTGCGACTGCGAGAAGCAAACAATACCGCACAGATTGACAAGGTACTCCTCGACAAAATCCCGGGAAGCTCGATCCACAACGGAGGACGGATCAAAATCGGTCCGGATCAGCATCTTTATATTACGACAGGCGATGCGCATGAGCCGATGATTGCACAAGATCGGGCAAGTCTCGCAGGAAAAATTTTGCGCATCAATCTGGATGGAACGATTCCTGCCGACAATCCTTTTTCCGGCTCACCTGTATACAGCTATGGACATCGCAATCCGCAAGGCATCGCATGGTATCCGGATACAGGGATACTCTATAGCTCGGAGCACGGCCAGACTGCACATGATGAGATCAATCGGATCGAGCCAGGCGCAAATTACGGCTGGCCGGTCATTTTCGGTGAACAGCAAAAAGAGGGGATGAAAACCCCCCTCCTGCAAAGCGGTGATACGACATGGGCTCCTTCTGGTATGACGTTTGTATCCAAAGGGCCTTGGAAAGGACAACTGCTCGTAGCGAACCTCAGGGGTGAGCAGCTTCAGAAAATTACCTTAGACGCTACTCGACCTGATACGGTATTGAAGGCTACTACTTTGTTCCAAGACGAGTTCGGACGGTTGCGCGATGTGGTCGAAGGAAAAGACGGCACACTCTATATGTTGACTAACAACCGCGATGGTCGTGGAAATCCGAGAGAAGGGGACGATAAAATTATCCGACTCGTTCCGATCCAGCATTAGCGGTAACAACAGCCACGTCTTTTGTTCTTTTCCCCCAAATCCATTGTTGTAAGAGAACAGCGCCTCCGCCAATCGAAGCGATTAACATTCCGACCCATAAAAAAGCAGTGTTTGGACCCCAGATGGTCATAATGACGCCACCGAGCAACGGAGCAATAATGAAAGTGGCGCTCGTCAATGAATCGATAATTCCCCTCACGCGGCCCAGTGCTTGTGGGGGGCTTTCTTTTTGGACTAGATAATTGGCGCCGACCGAAGTCAGACCAGTTCCGATTCCAGCCAATATAGCGGGAATCAGCAGCCAATACATGCCATCACCCGGCTGGAAAAATCCAATCCACGAAAAACTAATTCCGATGAGCAAAACGCCACCGCCCAGCACCCACCCGTAGGAACGAATTTCTTTTAAGCGATGTAGCCAGGTGACTGTAACAAGTGCGCCTAATCCAATGACACTGACTGTAAACCCGAGCATTTCCGGATTGTCAGGCAGCTTCTCGCGGAAGATCACAGGAAATTGTGTATCCGCCAATTGAATCGCCAATGAAGTAATAGTTGCGAAGATCGTGCTGAACAATAGGACACGGTTTTGCAAAAAGATCCGCCAGCCCTCTTGCCATGCTAGACGGTAAGGGAGAGGCTGCTCTTCTACGGAAGTACGTGACAACCTATTCTCCACTTTACGAATCGTGAACAGAAATCCAGTAGAGAGAAGGAATGTCGAAGCATTAATCATCAGACAAATCGCAGGTGCAAAAACGGCCGCTACCAATCCTCCGGCAAGTGGACCGATCAATTTCCCCATCTGGTATACGGCTCCATTCAAGGCAGAGGCTTGTAATAATTGATTCTCAGGTACGATTTGACGCGTCAAGGTCTGTTGCGCCGGATCATTGAAGACAGAGGCACCTGATCGCAGGGCAATGACCACTAGGAACCAGAGCGGAGTAGGCATGGCAAGCAGGAGCAGAGTAAGAGCAGCCTGAATGATATTCATGGTCATGATCATACGTACCTTGTTCACGCGGTCTGCAAGCACCCCGGCAAACTGCCCGAGCAAAATGCTTGGAGCCGCATAGGCAACCGGCAGGAGGGCCATCGTCATCGGATCAACCTTCCACACAAATCCCAACAGGATGGATACCGCAATAAAATCAAACCAATCGCCAAGCGTGGACAGTCCGTAAGAGATGAACAGTGTGCGAAACGTTCTATTTTCCTTTAACAAAGAAATCCCTCCATCGATCTGTTAACTCGATGATAAAAGGGATTTGTCAGAGGAATATCAGATAGTCGATGAGATGATGGCACGAATTTTTTTCTGCAAGTATTCGAACTTATACTCTTCGGATAATTCCGTCCAGATTTTCTGGTATTTGCGCTCCCATTCTGCATCATAGCCGAAGTTCCTGAAGAACAACAAAATACTTTGTATAGCATAAATCAGGTGAGGGACGAACTTGGTGGCACGGACGACTTCGATGCCTTCGTCGACCACGCGGCGAGCTTTGGTAATCTCCTGGCGATGGTACAAGCAAAGCCCGCGTGTAATGGTGAAGCTGCCGAGCTCACGCTGCATGGGGAGTGTCTGCAAGATGTCATTTGAGCGTTGAATCACTTCCTCCGCTTCATTTACCTGACCCATCAGTAGATACAGGAAGGCTTCTTCCGCTTGAAGAAAGAGTTGGAAACCAGGTGAATTGACTCGTTCGACAACCTCTCTAGCGGGTAACAGCTGTTTTTTGGCTCGCTCCCATTGCTTTGCGTGAGTGTATACACCGACTGCATTGATTTTCATCTCATCCTGAAAAGAAGTAGGCATGCTATCCAAATTTTTCATTGCCCATTCAAAAACTTCGAGTGTCTTTTGTGCGTCCAATTGTGTCATATAGTACAAATGGTACCAATAGAACAGTTTGTCTGACTTAGGTGTAGCTTGATCCTCGATAAACCAGCTGAAGTCACCGACAACAAACCGCAGATAGGTAGCGTAAAAAGAGTCCATCTGGAAGCCAAGCACTTGCTGATTCGCATAGAGTGTTTGCAAAGCGGCCCCCATACCCATGCCGTGGTAAGTGGTTAGCATCTTCTGGATGTTCGCGGAGAAATCGCTGTTTAAAGCCGCCGGACTCGGTAATTGTTGCTCTTTTAGCGTAACCCGATAGCCTACTCCTCGGACCGTATCAATCGTGAGCAGATGAGACCACTTTTGTAATTTTTTCCGCAAGCGGTAAATGTGATCGTCGACAGTACGGTCAGTAGGCTCTTCCAGCGGCCAGACGCGATCCAGGAGATCACTCCGTGAAAAGGCCCGGTTTTTCCACGTGTACAGAAATTGAAACAAAGCGTATTCCTTCGGCAAAAGGACAATCGTTTCCCCGGCATAATGGATTTGATACGTATCATCCGACCATGTGATCAATCCCATTTGAAAGACTCCTCGTTTATATTGAACTTCTTCATTTTATTGTAAAGGGTGCCGCGAGATACGCCGAGAAGCTCGGCTGCTGCCTTTTTGTTGCCGTATGTGCGCTCCAACGCTGCCAGAATGCGTTCTTTTTCGTTCGCAGGGGGAGAAGTGTACGCAATCGACGGACGTATGATTGACGGTGGTGTTGGAGTCGGCGGTGCATACGTTCCCCCAATCGGTGTGTGCACAGAGACGTGTGTGGGTTCTGCGTGGCTGCGAATGACAGACGGCAGATGCTCAGGCAAAATAACGCCGTTTTCTTGCAGGATCGACAGACGTTCGATGACGTTGCGAAGCTGTCGGATGTTCCCAGGCCAGTTGTATTCGTACAACGCTTGCATGACCTCTGGAGAGATGCGTGGTACAGAGTGGTCATGGGCCACGGAATACTCATGAATGAAAATTTGCACGAGTTCTGGCAAATCTTCGCGTCGCTCGCGCAGCGGCGGAATTTCCAGAGAAAAGACGTTCAGCCGATAATACAAATCCTCGCGAAAACGACCGTCTGTAACCATTTGCTCCAGCTGTCTGTTTGTCGCCGCTACGATCCGTGTGTTGACGGTGATCGGCTCTGTTCCGCCAACGCGGTAAAACTGCCGTTCCTGTAAGGCACGAAGAAGCTTGACCTGCAACTCTAGCGGCAGCTCCCCAATTTCATCGAGGAAAAGCGTCCCACCATGGGCCAGCTCCAGCTTGCCAGGCTTGCCTTTTTTCTCGGCTCCAGTAAAAGCACCGCCCTGATAACCAAACAGCTCACTTTCGAACAGAGCAGCAGGAATGGCACCGCAGTTGATCGCGATAAAAGGTTTCTCATGTCGGCGACTTGCCTGATGAATCGCTTTGGCAAACAGTTCTTTCCCAACGCCGCTTTCCCCATAAATCAGCACAGTCGCATCCGTCTGCGCCACTTTCTTTGCGGAACCAATAGCGGATTGAATCGAGGCGGAATGCCCCTTGATCGCATAAAAAGGATCGTCTGCTGCCTGAAACCGACTCATCTCTTGCTGCAAATTGTGGAGATGGGCGGTCGTATGTGCTAATTCTTCATTGAGACGAACCAGCTCAGTAATATCCTGTTCAATGGAAATCGCGCCGATAATTTCACCCTCGCGGCGAATCGGTGCCGCATTAATGAGTACATGACTATCAGGACGAGGAATATGATAGACACGTTGAACAGATGTCCCTTGACGCAGCGCATCGAGCAGGCGGATCGATTCACTAGCGAAGTGTTCATCGAGAGAAGTTCCGACGACTTGCTCGCGATTGATTTCATAGATAGTTTCTGCTGCCCGATTCCAGTGTTGGACAACGTTGCGGGAGTCCACGATAGTGACGGCCTCACTCATCGTATCCATCAAGGTACTGAGCAGGGCAGACTGGTTTTGGGTCAACACGACAAAGGCAGTCATGAGCTGGTATGGCTCAACCATTCCCGTCGCAGTCCCTTGTTCATCCACGATGACGAGTGTCGGCAGATCGGAAACGCCTGGGCCAGCGAGAATGTGGCTGATAGATTGTTCGAGCGTAGTTGTAGGAGAGACGATGACGACTCTGCCTTTTCGTTCCTTATCAACCCATTCACCTACAGATTCACCTGTGCGTATTTTGACAATATCCGGTGGAATCGGAATCGCAAAGGAAGAGAGTGTACTGTCCAGCGAAAATAACGGTTTCAAATTGTCACCTCTTATCCAAACTAACAGGAAAAGCGATCGTCCCTGTTGTACATCTAATCAGAAGTGTACAAGAATAGACACGCAATGTACATATGTGTTGAAAATGTCGTTTAGACATCACGATAGCGCTTACGAGAATAAGTTGGCACGGTTCATGCTAGTAGAAGTGGCAGAGTACGTTGAGGAGGAGACAGTCAACGATGGAACAAGCTATGAAGGATTTCTTTCTATTTTTATCCAAAAACAAAACCTTAAATTCTGCCGCGAAAAAGTGGGGTCTGCGCTTTGGAGCGAGTCGCTTTGTATCCGGTCAAACCATTGCGGAGGCAATTAGCGCCGTACGTAAGCTGAACCAGCAAGGCCTTGTGTGCACGCTGGATCATCTGGGCGAATTCGTGTTCAGCGTCGAGGAAGCAAACGAGTCTGCTGACTATTGCATCAAAACGTTGGAAGCGATTCACCAATCTAGTGTCGATTGTAATCTCTCGTTGAAAATGACTTCACTTGGTCTGGACATCAGCCGTGAGCTCTGCATGGACAACATGAGACGCATTTTGGATTCGGCTAAGAAAAACGGAAACATTTTCGTGCGTATCGACATGGAGGACTATGCACACAATCACGTGACCATGGAGATTCTGAACGAATTACTGCAAGAGTACGACAACGTTGGAACCGTTATTCAGGCGTATCTCTACAAAGCATCGGACGATATCGATAGTCTGAAGGACAAAAAAGTGAACTTCCGTCTCGTAAAAGGAGCTTACAAGGAGTCTCCTGAAGTCGCTTACCCGAACAAGCCAGATGTAGATGAGAACTACAAAAAAATCATCAAGCAGCATCTGTTGAACGGCGGGTACGCTGCTGTGGCAACGCATGATGACAGCATCATTGATTTTGTGAAAAAGCTGGAAAAGGAACACAATATCCCGCGCACACAGTTTGAATTCCAAATGTTGTATGGCATTCGCACACAGTCCCAAATTGACTTGGCTCGCGAAGGCTATAAAATGCGTGTTTATGTACCGTATGGAAACGACTGGTACGGATATTTCATGCGCCGTTTGGCAGAAAGTCCGGCAAACGTAAAATTTGTTCTCAAAGGGATGTTTACGAAATAAGTTTTGCGAAGTATACTTGACACCTTCGGAGATTCTCCGGAGGTTTTTATTTTATCTGGAAAGGTGAGAGTCTTGTGAATTGTTGGATTATTTCGCTTACTCCTCCGTTTTCTTTTGACCGGCTGCTTCGGCGTCTTGAGACACATCTAGATACGCAGATACGAGTGAATAAAGAAAAAAATAGCCTAGAGCGCGTCTTTCGTATCGGCTTACGGCCTGTTCTGGTCCATATGCAATTTGTGGGTGGCTTGGAAGAACCCGCATTGCGCTACAAGACACAGGCGATTTTGTCCACGACAGACCAGCAGATACTAGAAAAAATGATTCGCCGCACTTTTAGTGCCGATTTGGATTTATCCGTTATTTACGAGCAGATGAGGGAGGAAAAGGAGCTCGCCATTCTGACCGAGCGGTTTCGCGGTCTTCGTCTTACGCTGGATGCCGATTTGTTTCAATGCATGGTCAAGACGATTATCGGGCAGCAGATCAATTTGACCTTTGCAGCCAATTTGACCGAGAGGCTGGTGACACTGGCAGGTGACCCAGTAGAAAACCCAAACGGCGAGAGCATCATCGCTTTTCCGACTCCTGACGCGGTAGCGAGATTGACTGTAGAGGATTTGCGTACGCTGCAATTTAGTCAGCGAAAAGCAGAGTATATTATCGATTTCGCCCGTGCCATTGTGAATGAAACGGTAGATTTGGAAAGACTATGGACAATGGGTGATGAGGAAATCATTACTTACCTCACTTCGCTGCGAGGAATTGGGCGGTGGACAGTAGAGTGCTTACTCATGTTTGGGATGGGGCGTCCAGACTTGTTGCCGGCTGCTGACATCGGTTTACGAAATGGAATTGTTCACCTCTATGGAATGAATTCGAAGCCAAATGAAAACGATATTCGCAAGATAGGGGAAAAGTGGGCTCCTTGGCGCAGCATCTATTGTCTATACGTATGGGAAGCAGTGGGGGCGATCAAGAGAAAAGAGGTATTTGACCTGTAAAAACATTCATTTTTAACAAAAGTTCAATAATTTTAAAAAATTAAAGGTTGAATAGTGAGTTAATTTTAAGTTATACTAATGAAAATTTTATTTTATTAAACAATATTGAGAGGATTCATATGAAAGAACTTTCAACGAAAGAAACAATTACAATTGGTTTGATGCTGTTTGCCCTATTCTTTGGAGCAGGGAACATGATTTTTCCGCCAGCTCTAGGACAAGCTGCAGGAGATAATGTTTGGGTCGCGATGGCCGGCTTTTTGATTACCGGTGTAGGTCTGCCTTTACTGGGAATCATCGCGGTAGGCTTGGCTGGTGGTAATTTGCAGACGATGGCGTCAAGAGTCCATCCGATGTTTGCAGTCGTGTTCACCTTTATTGTGTATCTGTCGATTGGTCCATTCATGGCGATTCCGCGGACAGGTACAGTAACCTTTGAGATGGGCGTATTGCCGTATCTGTCTGAATCCATGAAAGGCAGTTGGGTACCACTATTTGTGACCACGATCGTCTATTTTGGTATCACCTTCTGGTTGAGTCTGAACCCGAGCAAGCTGGTGGATCGAATCGGCAAAATCTTAACACCTGCCCTTTTGATCATCATTGGTCTGATGTTTGTCAAATCACTCATTTCGCCTTTGGGTGAGGTAGGAGAGCCGACAGGCGCCTATCAGGATACAGCATTCTTCAAAGGATTTATCGAAGGCTATCTGACGCTAGATGCGCTGGCTGCGATGGTATTTGGTCTGGTAGTAACAGCGGCTGTTCAGGATAGAGGTATCATCGATCGCAAAAAAGTGATGTGGTCCACGATCAAAGCCGGAATCCTCGCCGCTACCGGACTTGGACTTGTATATCTTGCCCTCAGCTATTTGGGAGCGACGAGTATTTTGATTGCGAAGTCGGAAAACGGCGGTCAGATCTTAACTGGGGTTGTGCTGCAACTGTTCGGTCCATTAGGCTCACTCCTGCTGGGAGCAGCTGTTACGCTTGCTTGCCTCACCACTTCTGTTGGGCTCGTCACAGCGTGCAGTCAATTTTTCTCGAGTCGTATTCCTAGCATCTCCTACAAGAAAATGGCTGTGATCCTGTGTGTGTTCAGCGCTGCGGTAGCAAACGTAGGCTTGACACAGCTGATTACCTTCTCTGTGCCTGTCTTGATGGCGATTTATCCACTTGCGATCGTGCTGATGCTACTGACGTTTTGTGATCGAATGTTCAATGGACATCGTGCTGTATACGTAGGCGCGATCACGGCAACGGCTGTCATCAGTCTGTTGGATGGAGCTTCCCAGCTTGGATTGTCTATCGACTCGCTGACACCAATCCTGGAACAATTGCCACTGTACAAAGTAGGAATTGGTTGGCTGGTGCCGGCCTTAGCAGGCGCACTGTTAGGGGTGTTGTGGGCTAGCCTCACACGCAGTGTCCCGATTGTAAGAGAAACGAAGTAAAGTATGAAGAGCGAGTGGGCTTTAGGTCCACTCGCTTTTTTCATGTCGCAAACAATTTTTGTCCTGCTTTTACCAGCTGGATAGGACTTCTATCCGTCCACAACATGGGTGATCTATGTTACCATGGAAAAACGTAAATTGTCTGAACGGCATGTTTCATTCTATGTCGTTTTGAAAGAAGGGAGGTTATTGGCTATGTCCACGATGAAAGTCTTGGTTGCCGATGACGATCCAAACGTACGCGAAATTATTCGCCTTTATTTTGAAAAACAGCAAATCGAGCTCATCTCAGCAACAGATGGGAGAGAAGCTCTTGAGATGATGGAAAAGGAACAGCCGGATGTGGTCATTCTCGATGTCATGATGCCGCAGTTGGACGGCTTTGAAGCATGTCGGGAAATCCGCAAGAAGTGGGATACGCCGATTATTATGCTGACGGCAAAGGATGAGGAGTTTGATCGTGTACTCGGCTTGGAACTCGGAGCGGATGATTACGTAACGAAGCCGTTTAGTCCACGTGAGATCGTTGCTCGTATTCGCGCGATTATGCGCAGATTGCAGCCAAAGCCAAAAGTAGAAGATGAGGCAGTGCTTCGGACCTTTGTTTTTGATCAATTGACGATTGATCTGGATAAACGGGAAGTGATCGTTTCTGGGGAAAAAGTGAGCTTTCGCCCGAAGGAGTTTGATCTGCTTGTTCAACTTGTCAAATCTCCTGGAAGTGTATGGTCGCGTGAGCAATTGTTGGAACAAGTGTGGGGCTTTGATTATTTTGGCGAAGTTCGAACAATCGATGTTCATATTAAAAAGATCAGACAGCGTTTAGATAAGCTCCCTTATGAATGCATTCAAACAGTTTGGGGGATCGGCTACAAGTTTGGGGTGGATAACTGATGCTAGGCATGTCGAAAAGTATCTACCGCAGACTGCTGGTCAGCTTTTTGGCTACCGTTTTGGTGGGGCTGGGGATTACCGGTATCGCTCTCTCCTTTTTTACGAAGGAGTACATCTACAATGCCAAGGAAGAAGAGCTTTTGCGGATGGCGAAAAAAGTGAATGCCGCTATCCATAACAGTAATGAAGTAAACAAACAGCTCTTGGACAAGCTGGCGATGCTGGACGAGTCATTTGATACCCGCATCTGGTTATTTGATACGGATGGAAAAATCGTCGCGACTTCGATGAAGGATGAAATGCTTACGGGCAAGTCCGTGGCAGTTTCCATCGCGGGTAACGTGCTAAACGGAAAAAGCGCGGTAACTGAACTGCAAATCGAAGGTCTGGATGACCCGATGTTGTCGGTCTCTGTCCCGTGGGGCGAGGGCGAAAACGTCTATGGCGGAATTATTTTGCACGCGCCGATTGAAGGAATTGAGAAAACCTTTGGTCAAATGCGCGAATCGATTCTGTGGGCGACATTATTTGGGGTGCTTCTTTCTACGATCATGGTTTCGTATTTGTCATGGTCAATCTCCCGTCCATTGCGAACCATTGAGAGAACAGCGGCTGAAATTGGTCGAGGGAATTATGCAGAGCGCGTCCAGGTCGATACGTCTGATGAGATCAGCGACTTGGCGCAAACGATCAATACAATGGCACAGAAGCTGGAGAAGGTAGAGCAGGAGCGTCATCATCTGGAGCAAGTGCGCAATGATTTTTTGGCGAATGTCTCCCATGAATTGCGTACGCCTCTCACCGCGATCCAAGGTTTTCTCGAGGCGTTGCAGGATGGCTTGGTAGAAGAAGAAGAGGCGCGACAGAAGTATTACGCTGTGATGTACACCGAAACGATGCAAGTGAATCGCTTGGTGGATGACCTGATGGACTTGATGAAGCTGGAGAACAACGAAGTAAATCTGGCCAAGTTCCCTGTCGATGTGGCAGATGTCATGAATCGGGTTGCGTTTTCCTTCCATCAAGAAGCAGAGGAAAAAGGGCTTCGCATGGGAGTAGAGGTAGAGGACGAGCTTCCGCGAATTTATGCCGACAAGGATCGGATCGCGCAAATTCTGAAAAATCTGGTGAAGAATGCGCTCAAGTTTACGGCTACAGGTGAAGTTCGCATGCGTGCTTCGCTGGAAGAGGAATATGTACAGATTCAAGTGATCGATACTGGGCTGGGGATTGCAGCAGATGATCTGGATCGCATCTGGGAACGTTTTTTCAAAGTGGATCGGGGACGTTCCAAGAACAATAAAGGGACAGGGCTTGGACTCGCCATTGTAAAAGAGCTGGTAGAGTTGCATGATGGTAAATGCAGAGTAGAGAGCACGCCTGGGAAGGGCAGTACTTTTACGATATGGCTTCCAAGGATTAAAGCGGAGAACTAAATCATGATCCAATCAAAATGATCATGGTCATACTTTTTTCATATTTTGATCATCGTTTTTTCCCACTTTCCTTACAGAATGGTTATCTTTGCCCGTTACGATATAGGTGTGACAGCGAGAAGGTCACGAAGCCAAGGAATGAAAGGGGAATGAACATGAACAAAAAATGGTTCTCCATTGCCACTGTCGCATTACTCCTGTCTGGCAGCTTGGTTGCCTGCTCTAACACAACAGGAACACCTGAACCGGCGACACAATCAGAGGGCACGACTAGCGAAACCGCTCCGGGGTCCTCCACTACTGATAGCGGACAATCGACCGATAGCTCGGTTTCGCAAGATCAGTCTACAACGGACGCCTCTGCGGACTCAGGTTCGTCTACGGAAGCACCTGCGACAGATGCCAAGTCTGATGCAGGTACCAGCACTGGATCGCCTAGTGCTGCAGGAACTGAAAACAGCGGTTCCACTGGACAGTCTACAACGACTGACGCCAGCAAGAAGTAATCATTCACGAACTCGAAACACGTTCGTTTGAACTCCTCTACTTCCCTCCCGTTTTATATACCTTGATGACGGCCATAGGTCGTCTTTTTTTTGTTCAATTTCATGGTATGATTATCCAAATTCATACATAACGGGAGGGAGCAGCATGATCACGTATCCATCGTTGAAAAAGGGTGCTACTATCGGGGTAACTGCGCCATCATCAGGCGTACCAGCGTATTTGCATGAACTAATCAGACTGGCATGCAGTCGTATGGAGAGCAGGGGGTACTCCATCGTTTGCAAAGATACAGTCTGGACACAGGAAAAAGCCAAGTCAGCTCCTTCCACAAACCGCGCAACCGAATTCAACTCCCTGATGCAAGATAAAGACGTCGATATCATCATCCCTCCCTGGGGTGGCGAGCTGCTGATTGAGATTTTAGACAAGCTTGATTTTCAGTCCATGCAACCAAAGTGGGTGTTAGGCTATTCAGATGTGAGCGTGCTGTTGCTCGCGATTACATTAAAAACGGGGATGGCTACGGCCCATGGGACGAATCTGATGGAATTGCGTGGAGTAGATATGGATGAGACGACCGCCATGTGGGAAACGGTTCTGTCAACGAACGAGGGCGAATCTGTGTTGCAGTACTCTTCCACGATGTATCAAAAGGAATGGCAGCATACGAATCCTTCACCGTATATCTTTCACCTGACGGAACCGACTGTATGGAAAACCACAGAGACCACTCCCCACGTAAACATGCAGGGACGGCTACTTGGCGGCTGTTTCGATACCATTCGGCATGTGATCGGCACACCATATGGGGACGTGCATACGTTTCAAAAAGAACAGATCGGGAATGAAGCGATCATCTGGTATTTGGAAAACTGTGAGCTTTCTACGACTGATCTGCGTAGATCCTTGGTACAAATGAAGCTAGCCGGATGGTTCGATCATTGTGCGGGGATCATGTTTGGGCGCAGTCCAGCGAATCAGGCGGTCGAAGGCTACAACGTGGAAGATGTCTATCAGGAGCTGGCTGCTGAGCTGCAAGTCCCTGTCCTCTACGATGTAGATTGTGGGCATATGCCGCCACAAATCACTTTTATTAATGGCGCATTTGCTGAAGTGGAGCTGTCTTTGGAAAAAGGAAGCGTCCGGCAATATTTTCGTCCATAAGCATAAAAAAATGAGGGCTTCCCAATGAATGGGAAGTCCTCGTAGCATGTAAGCATACAGGGTTATTAGCCTTGCTTCTCGTTGTAATGGGGGAGAGAATGTTCCTCCGTCGTTTCACGTTTAGTTTTGGCCGATTCACGTGTACGCAGAGTGGACAAGGCGACCCCGAGGAAAATAAATGCGCCTCCAGCGAAAAAGCCGACACCCAAATGCTCATGCAGCAACAGCCAGCCTAAACAAGCACCAACAATGGGCTGAACAAAAAAGAACCCAGCCCCACTCCCTGCGGGCAACAGCTCGAAGCCCTTGTTCCACAAATAAAAAGCACCTGCAGTAGAAATCATCCCGATATAGAGGACGCCTGCCCAGATGTCCCAACCAAATTGCCAGGAGACAGGCGTGACAGACAGCTCCCAAAACATGAGGGGACTCGTAAAGATGATGCCAAACAATGCTACGTAGGTAGTGACTAGCAGGGACGAATAGCGCTGCGTTGCCTTCTTGCTGAGAACGGTGTACAATCCCCAGCTAATCGCTGCTACGAACAAAATCAGGTTGCCTGTCAGGGAAGACTGGGCGTCAGCTTGATCTGGAACACCGATGACGATAATTACACCAATCGTCGCTAACAAAATACCCGTTGCCTGCTTCAGATGGATGCGCTCCTTTAATAGCCAGACTGCAAAAATGGCAATAAAGGCAGGCGATGCGGAGGTAATCAATGCACCCATGTGGGCAGTAGACAGCTTGGTACCAAGAAATTGCGCGGCGATTGAGATCGTGACCCCGACGAAGGCGATGACCATTAGCAGAGGATAATCCTTTTTCGCGACACGCTCCTTGCGAGCAACGGTAAATGCCCCCAACACGACTAAAGCAATGCAAAAGCGCAAAATCAATAGCGTGAACGGTGGAATCACTTCCAACACGACCTTGCTGACTACATAAACACCGCCCCAGATCGCTGCGGCAAGAGTCAGGCAGATAGCCCCCAAAAACATTTGTTTCCATTGTGATTGTGACATAACAAGTCCCTCCCGGAATAATGAATCAATCATTCGAGCGTTATTCCGTAGCCGGGAGGCAGTAAGAAAACCGCTTCCTCACCGACTAGGAGAGGAGGGTGGGCACATCATTTTCAAAAAGGCGACGGTTCATATATTTCACCTCCTTACTTTGTAGGGGTTAGCCACTTGGCTATCAGCAGCACAGGTTGTGTCAGACGACCGACTGGAGCCTCCACCTGACGATACTGCTCATAGCCAAGCCGTCCCCAGAAAAGAAGAGCGGGTTCATTATGTGCAATGACACCGTGATGAACATGCTGACTGCCATGCTGGATGCAGTAGGCTTCCATGAGTGTCACTGCCTCTTTTCCAAAGCCCTGCTGCTGATAATCGGCATGCAGAAGCAAGAGACTAATCCAGCTTTTCGGATCGTTTTCACTGGAGAGGACGATATGGATGACTCCAATGATCGTACCTTCACGAGTAATGGCGAGCCAATGCCCAGAAGGTATGCGTATGGTGGCGTCATATTCGGCTTCCAGATCAGCAATACTTACTGTGCTCATGCCGTTTCGAAGCTGATTGTACTCTGGATTACTGTTGTAGGTGGCGAGTAAGTCGGGTAAGTCCTCGCGCAGCAATTCGCGAATGATGAGCCGCTCACCTGTCAGAATGAGACTCATTGAGGTCCTCCGGATTTGCGGATAAGTCCAATCTGCCCGCCGTGGTAGCCCATGTGATAGATCAGACGACCAAGTGCCTGACGAGGAGTCAGTGTGGCAATCGGTGCTTCACAGGGGGTATCCCACGCGTCTTTTGGTAGGGCAGCCAGAGAGTCCAGTAAGTGATGGTAGGCAGCCTCTTTGAAAGCAAGCAAGGCAGACAAGTCGGTAAAGTTTCCTTCATCCTTTACAGGGCCAATTGTAGTGAGGGTGATCTCGGTCGGGATTGCTCTGCCGAAAAACATCATACAGAATCGATATTCAACTTCCGCGATGTGATGAATCAAAAATCCGATGGAATTGGAGCCCGGAGCCAGCTTCCAGCCAAGCTCGGCTTCATCTAAATGGACGAGTGCATCCTGATACCGGGAGCGAGCTGTTTGCAAGGTCGGCAATAGTTCTTGTTCGAACATCCAATCTTCCTTTCTGGTGTTTATTTTTATTATAGGAAAAAGATCAGAAAAGAACAGCATGATCATTCGGAATATTTTGAATGAATGTTCACTCAGCTAGCTGGATTCGTTATACTGAAGAAAAACAAGGAGTGAGAACGATGGCTCATCGCTATAATCTAACTGTGCGTTCTACTGATATTGATGTAATCGGACATGTGAACAATGCTAAGTATTTAGAGTACATGGAGTGGGCGCGTTTTGAGTGGATATGGGAGCAAGGATTTACACTGGATGAATTGAGGCGACGGGCCATCATGCCGGTAGTGGTCAACATAAACATTAACTACCGCAAAGAGTTGAAGATGCGTGAAGAGGTAACGGCGATTACTACGGTGGTCAAGGTGGGTGAAAAAAGCTTCGTCATCCGCCAGGAGCTGTACAACGCCGCAGATGTATTAGTGGCGGACGCCGATGTGACAATGGTCATGATCGATGCGAACACACGCCAATCTATTTCTTTGCCAGTTGAGTTGAAAGAGACACTGCTAATGGAATTGCCTAAAAGCTAAAGGCTTCAGGATGATTTGCGAATGAAATCGAGGCGGAAATTGTTCCATTCGAGAGCACGCAGCGCCAATGTCTCCAAGATACGCTCATGGCGATCCTGACCTTCCTTTAACTCAGCAACATCTTGCTTCAACATGGCGACATCCTGCTTTAGTTCTGCAACTTCGGCTTTTAACAGGTGAACGTCCATAGTCAAAGCGTCCATCTTGCCATCCAATTCGTCCTGCCGATCCATAAGAGCATGAGCAACCAGACGCAACTCATTCATACCCTCTATCAAAATATCCAGTTTTTCGTTCGACATGTTTCCGCCTCCTTTTTCCGTTACAATGATCATAACAAAAGACAGAGTCATATACACAATGAAAACAGCAAGAAAAAAGGAAGGGGAAGCAATCCAGCCATGACCAAATTTACGACAATCCTATTTGATCTTGACGATACTCTCTTTGATTTTTCAGCTTGCTGGGAGAAAGGGATGCAGCAGACGATTGCGACTCATGCACTTACAGCAGAAATAGACCAAGTGAAATTCCTTGAGGATCTGCGGCGCCACGGAGATGATTTGTGGGTCGATGTGATCACCAAACGCTACGATTTTACGCAATACAGAAGGTTGCGTTTTCAGCGAGCCATGGCTGATTGTAACCGACAGATTGAAGCGGAGCAGGTCGACGATTTTCAACGCGTCTATCAGGCGGCCTGTATGGATGCAGTCCAGCCAGATGCTACTGTTCAGTCTACCATTGCGAGGTTGGCAGAAGAGCATACACTAGGGATTGTCACCAATGGTCCTGTCGATATGGTATTTATCAAGCTGGAGCGGTTGGGATTGTCTGCGTATTTTCCTCAGAAGCGGGTATTTATCTCCGAAATCATCGGACATCATAAGCCTGATCCGCGGATTTATGAACACGTTCGCGAACAGCTCGGCGTCGAGAGCAAGCAGGTGCTGTTCGTCGGTGATACATGGGAGGCAGATGTATCGGGAGCGATGGACGCTGGTTTTTCAGCTGTCTGGATCAACCCGAGGGGGAAGCAGCCTACCACTGAGCATCAACCATTGGCGGTCATCGAGAGACTGGATCAACTTCTCGCAATCTTGTAGAAAAAAGCAGCCCGTTGCCCCATAGCCGCATAACTTGCAGGCTGTTTTCGGTGGCAATCAAGCTGCTTTTTTCTAAATATTTTCTTGTTTCTTTTGTTCCTCGCGTTTTGCGTACCTTACCTGAGCCTGATTATCGTTGGTATCTACTAACCTGATCTTTCATTTTTTCATGCTGACTCTTCCTGTACTTTGTGATGAAAAAGATGAGATTGAGGACAATCAGGCCAATTGTGATTGACATGCTTCCGGTGGTCACGCTTTTTCCTATCGAGATGTTGAAAAGCAGCATCCCGGATAGAAGCAGGGCAAAAACGAGATTAAGCATCATGAGACTCTTCCCCCATAAAAATTCGTTCGAGTGAAGGTACTTCAACGTTCACGCCATAAATGTCCACGCGTGCCTGAACAAGAGCACGAACGAGGGTTGCCACTTTTTGATCATCATCGACCTGAATCGAGAGACGCCCGTCTTCCCAAATCGTATTGCGCCCGAGGGACTCAATAAAGGTGCGCAGGTTTCCAGAATCCTCCGTAGAAAAAGCTGAGTGACGCACATGTACAGATCGCCATGCTTGATGGGCAGCTTGCAGCTCGTTGAGAGTGCCGAGTGAACTGATTTTTCCGCTTTTCATGATGGCGATGCGGGTACAGATTTTCTCGACTTCATTCAAATTGTGCGAGGTCATGAAGATCGTTTTTCCTTGTTGATGGAGCTTGCGCAGCAAATTTTGAATATGCAGGGCTGATTCGACGTCTACGCCAGAAGTAGGTTCATCAAGGAAGATGAGCTCTGGGTCTCCGACTAATGCTTGGGCAATACCCAGCTTCTTTTTCATCCCGAAGGAAAAGGTTTTGGCTTTGCGGGATGCATGCTCCTCAAGCTCAACGGCTGTCAGGATGCGCATGCATTCTTCCTTTGTCAGTGTGACGCCTTTTACCTGAGCGAAATAGTGCAAGTGCTCAGCAGGAGATAAATGGTCGTAGAAGGTGGAGTAATCCGGCAGTACGCCAATTCGTTTTTTCCATCCCTCTGTATGGGGATCTTCTCCAAACATGCGAATGCTGCCCGCTGTCGGAATCAGAATGCCTGTCAGCATATTGATAAAGGTCGATTTTCCTGCGCCGTTTCGACCAAGGAATCCGAAAATCTCCCCGCTGTGCACAGTAAGACTGACGTCATTCACGACCGTGCGATTGCCAAAGCGCTTGTTCAACTGTATGGTTTCGATCATTGCCATTAACAATCCCTCCGTCGGAATAAGTACATAGAAGCGATCAGGAAAGCTGCTGCATAGAGCCATATGAAGCCGGTCCAGGCGCCGCCTTTTTCCATAAAGGAAAAGGGCGTCAAATATTTAATCCATGGTGCTGCTGGGTGACTGGAGAAGGTGCTCCACAGACCGAGACCAGGCAAGATCAGTGCGATCACAATTCCCAAAAACATCGTGTAGCTGGGGCGAGGTATCACGAGCGAGAGCAGCAGTGCCAGCGAGATGCAATAGATAAGCAGGGATACGCAAAGGTAAAAGGTCTTGGCGTCAAACGTTTGCACGGTGGCGAAAACTACGCCAAACGTAATAATCATGCAGGTTAGCCAGAAGAACGCCACTCCGAGAAATTTCCCTAAAATGATCTGATTGCGTGAAGTCCGGGTGACGAGAAAGCGAATCGTCCTGCCCGCTAGCTCGCGATTTATGACATCATGAGACAGGCTGAATACAAACAACGGCCCAAACAGCATGATGAGTGCAAAGATACCAAGCGCATGTCCCTGCGCCAGCTCCTTTTGTGGCAGAAAGCTTGCTGCCTGATTGACGAGGTCAGAAACCAAGTAAGAGATGCCTACGATAAAGGCAACGGTAATTAACGATTTGATACTTTTAAACAACCGAAAAAATTCGTGTTGGCAAATAGCCCACATAAGTGAATCCGCTCCTTTCTCCTTCATCATAATGGCCAGACCTTTCCCCTACTAAAACGCTACCTTACCATTTCCTTATCTTTTTTGTTGGCGTCGCTTCTCATGGTAGAATGAATGACAGCAAGGGAGGGAACGGATATGGAGAAAGAAGCAAGAATCTTGCTGGTAGATGATGAAGAAGCGATTTTGCAGATGCTCCAAACAGTGCTGAAAAAGGAAGGCTTTGTCCAGATCGATACATGTACGACAGCAGCTGAGGCGATTCGTCTCGTGGAGGAGAAGACATACGACTTGTTGATTCTGGATGTCATGCTGCCTGATAAAAATGGATTTGAGTTGTGCGGAGCAGTGCGCCAGCGAACGAAGGCACCGATCTTTTTTTTGACAGCAAAAGGCACGGATTTTGATAAATTAAGCGGATTTGCTTATGGAGCGGATGATTACATAACGAAGCCGTTTCATCCACTAGAGGTCGTTGCCCGGATGAAAGCTCATCTGCGCAGAACCTTGGGGGGAGCTACGCCAGCCCTGGAAGAAAAGCGCTTTGATTTTGGCCGTTTCCAAGTAAATGTGGAGGCAGCCGAGCTGTTCGTGAACGGAGAGCGAGTAGACTGCCCGGCGCAAGTATTTTCCTTGCTCGTCTTCTTCTGCCAAAATCCGAACCGGGTATTTACGAAAGAACAAATATACGATCATGTATGGAAAGATGAGTACGGGATGTTTGATGAAAACACAGTCATGGTGCACATTCACAAGCTGCGCCAGCGCATAGAAGAAAATCCGGGACAGCCAAAGCTCCTAGTCACGGTGAGAGGGCTGGGCTACAAGCTGGTTAGCCCGGCAAGACAGTCATGAATTTGCGTAACAAGCTGATCTTTCAATATGTCCGGCAGCTGTTCGGATTTCTCCTCGTCTTGCTCCTATTTCTGATAATCGCGATGCTGGGGTTAGGCTGGCGGATCATGAACGAGCAACTGTCCATCGATTTGTCCAGGCTGGATGCGTCTGATTTGACGTTGAAGATCGATTATGAGGGGGGGCGTATTCACGTCAATCCGGAAATCGAGAAGAGTGTGGCGAGACATCAAGGCTGGTTGCAGATCATCGACAAGCACGGTAAAATTCTGTACAACTATCGGACACCTACTGATGTTCCCAGTCAATTTGGGCCAGGGGAGTGGATCGCTTATGTAGAAAATCGTGATGCTTCTCGTTATCACATCACATATTGGGTCATTAACCAATCTGACGAGAACATTATCATCCTTTATGGAACACCCGCTCCCGAAAAAGAAATGATGAAGCGCCTGATCGCAGCAAAATCGGGAACGAGCAAGGAGACATGGGATGAGTTGAACAAAAGCTTTTCCCGGGAAAAGGCATGGTACTTGGTATACGATCGTGCGGGGAAACTCATCCATCAATGGAATCACCCGAACGCTTCCGCCCAATTAGACATGGCGGAAGTTCTTCAGAATGGTGAGACAGCCAAAAATGTTCCTGTTCATATCACTAGTAGATATGACAAAAATAGCGATTTGACATATGTAGTGGGCACTCCGAATCCAACCTATCAGTCTGGTGTCCAAGAGACGTCTGAGGATGCTATGGTCAAGGAAACGTTTCTCCAGATCGGTATTCTTTTGATCCTGGTCGTTCTATTCGCAGGCAGCTGGTATGCGTGGCGAGTAGGCAAGCCTCTCTTGCACATGGTGAATTGGCTGGAAAGACTGGCCCAAGGTCGCTATGAGGAGCCCATCGGGAAAAAAGGGAAACCGATCGGAAGGAATTGGCGAGGGAAAGAAAAGAAGTCATTTCGTGTATTCAAGGATGTGTTTGACGCACTCCGGCATCTGAGTGAAACCTTGCGTTCCAATGAAAAGCTTCAGAAAGAGATCGAGCAGACGCGAGAGGAATGGATTACGGGGCTGTCTCATGATCTTAAGACACCGCTGAGCTCGATTTACGGTTATGCTACCTTTTTGGAGTCGGAACAGTATGAGTGGGACAGAAAAGAAGTCAGCGAATTTGGGAAAACGATACGGGAAAAGTCAGACTACATGAATGGGCTGATTGAGGATTTGAATTTGACCTATCGACTGAAGAACCAAGCTTTACCGATGGTCAAACAACCTGTCGCGATCATAGAAACCATTCGCAGGATTGTGGTGGATATGGTGAACGATCCGAGCTCTTCTTTGCATGACATCGAATTTTCGGCGAATGTCCAATCGATAACAGCCGAGGTCGATCCAATCTGGTTTCGCCGCATCATCGTCAACATTTTGACAAACGCGATCAAGTATACCCCGGCAGGTACACACGTGCTCGTAGAGGTGCAGTCGATTGCAGCCGATCAATTTGTGGTCAAAATTGCGGACAATGGGCCGGGCATGGATGAGACGACACTGGCCAATCTGTTCGAAAGATACTACCGAGGTGGGCATACAGGAGAGAATACCAGTGGAACGGGGCTGGGCATGGCGATAGCCAAGCAGCTCGTCTTGGCTCACGGGGGAGAGATTACGGTGGACAGCAAGCTAGGTAGCGGAACAGTTGTCGTGATGACGTTTCCTGCGGTCACCAGCTAGTTGGTTTCTAGGAGGAAAGCCAAGGGATTTGCATTGTCCCTTGGCTTTTTCTAGTATTACGGTTTCGAAATGAAGGTTTGTATGACTTTGCCATCCTCTTGACGCTCTTGATAGTGATTGGCCGTGTAATCGCGAATGCTGATACGCCAAAAGCCGATGGCAGGCATGTTGTTTTCCAATTGAAAGACTTCCCAGGCACCCGGGAACATTTTGAAGATTTGATGGGAGGCCGCTTTCCCGATCCCTAGCCGACGGTAGCGTTTCATGATAAAAAACTCAGCAATCGAGTGGATGGATGGCAAATCAGGATCAGAGCTTGTGAGCATACGAACGAGGACAAACCCGGCCAGCTTACCATTTACCTTGATAAAAAAGGGATGGCGTTCTGGTTCTACCCAATACTTCTCAAAGTAGTCATAGCCGAACAAGCCGTCGTCATCTACTTCGAAAGGCTCAAACTCAGTGAAGTCGTACGTATACAGCTCCAACAGTTGCTTGAGAGCGTGCTTCTGTTCAAAAGGAACTCGTTCTATCGAGAATGCTGGATTCACTGAGAAAACCTCCTTCATCCATACGTGATACGAATATCGTACTCTATTTACCTGATTATGGAAACGAATGGTAGACACTTCTTTACAAAACGTAATTACAAAAATACCCTATAGAACGACTTTTTCAAAAGTCTGCTCTATAGGGTACACTTTTTCCACTTTAATGAATCGCATTCTTCTTAAATTGCCCGCCGCGTACATCGTGAATGTTGCCGACAGCCAAGAAGGCATTCTCGTCAACTTCTTCCACGATCAGCTTCAGCTTGGCTTCTTCTAATCGTGTAATGATGCAGAAAATTACTTTCTTGTCGTCTCCAGTATAGCCGCCTTCACCATTCAAATAGGTAACACCACGGCCCAGACGAGCAACAATCGCATCTCCCAAATCCTTGTGATTGTCGCTAATGATCCATACCGCTTTCGACTCCTGGAAGCCTTCGATGGTCAGATCGATCATTTTGAATGCAATGTAATAGGCGATCAGCGAGTACATCGCACGATCCCAACCGAATACAAATCCGGCACTGCTCAAAATGAATAAGTTCATGAACATTACGATCTCACCAACGGAGAACGGGGATTTCTTGTTAAGTAGTACAGCGACGATCTCTGTACCGTCCAGAGAGCCTCCATAACGGAGAACGAGTCCTACACCAATCCCCAGTAGGATACCTCCGAATACAGCTGCAAGGAGGGGATCATCCGTTAGCCCTGGGACAGGGTGAAGGAGTGTTGTTCCAATTGACATGATCGTAACCCCAAAGAGGGTTGAGAGTGCAAACGTTTTTCCGATTTGCTTGTACCCTATAATTAAGAAGGGCAAGTTAAGCACGAAAAGGAAAACGCCAAGAGGCAATCCAGACAGATGCGAGCTAATAATCGAGATACCTACGATTCCACCGTCGATAATATTGTTCGGTACGAGAAAAATTTCGAGTGCTACCGAGAACAGAGAAGCACCAATCAGGATACCGAAGACCCTCTTGAGCAATTTTCCAATGGGTAATTTCTGATGAGTCGATTTTGCAAGTGGTTGTTCCATCGTTCCTCTCCCCATTGTGAAATTTTTTACTTACTTAGCTATTATAGCATTCATTCTTATGCGATTACTGCACAATTACACTTTTTAGTAAAAAATATTCCATTCAGACTTGTTCAGACTCATTTATACGCTTG
Source organism: Brevibacillus sp. FIR094 (assembly GCF_050477165.1). Taxonomy (NCBI): domain Bacteria; kingdom Bacillati; phylum Bacillota; class Bacilli; order Caryophanales; family Paenibacillaceae; genus Brevibacillus; species Brevibacillus sp. FIR094. The sequence continues at coordinate 103,339 of NZ_JBEAES010000014.1, forward strand.
AAATCTCATTCAGACGTGAGAATGAAGATAGCGAGTGTTCTGTATTGACTGGTTATACAGAAATTGCTATTTTCAAACTGTTAGGAAAATAGTTAGGGGGAAGTTCAATGGGTTTCTTCAAAACGGAGATAGAAGTATCATCATCTATAGAGCTGGTTTGGTGGGCATGGACACGAAAGGAACGGCTTGTTCAGTGGTTTGCGCCTGATGCAACGATTGAGCCGTATCTGGGCGGAGCGTACGAATTGTACTTCAATCCAGCCAATCGCGACCAGATGGGGACGAAAGGGTGCATCATTACCCACTTTGAACCGAAGGAGCGCCTGGGCTTTACATGGAAGGGACCGGATGAATTCGCAGATACCATGAATCACGAGGAGGCCTTGACTTACGTGCTTGTCACCTTGTCTGAAGCTGAGGGGAAAACACAAGTATTGGTCGAGCATTTTGGTTGGAAAGAGGGAGAGGAGTGGGAAAAGGCTCGAGGCTGGCACGAAATGGCTTGGTCTCATGTTTTGGGGAGCCTGAATTCTGCACTTGAATCGGGCAAAGGAGATCTGTGCTGCTCTCCACAGGCTGCCCATCAAGGGTAGATTTAGGGGATTCGTCCGTCATGGCGAGCTAATGTGATGATTACATATACAGACTATGAGGGACCATCAGATAATAGACGTGATCTTTGCACGTACTCGTTTTGATAGGAAAAGAGGAAACATAGATGACAGTATCGATACTATTGTTTATTTTGGCGGGATTAGCAGAAATCGGCGGGGGATATTTGGTATGGCTATGGCTAAAGGAGTCTAAGCCATACTGGTACGGTATCGTTGGTGCATTGATCCTGGTGTTGTACGGAATCATTCCTACGCTTCAAAGCTTCCCTTCCTTCGGGCGGGTATATGCCGCTTATGGAGGGGTCTTTATCATTCTTGCTGTTTTTTGGGGATGGCTGGTGGATAAAAAGACACCCGATTTGTATGACTGGGTAGGCGCTATCATCTGTCTGATCGGAGTGAGCGTCATCTTATGGGCGCCGCGTCAATAACTTTGGAGTGGAGGCCGAAATGAAAAGCTTCGAGGAATTGTACTGCGAAGAGGATTCAGCGATCGAAGAGATAAAAAAGTGGCAGTCAGCATCAGACCGAAAGATTACCCTTCTTCCGTCTGAACAGGAGACAGGGAAAAAACAGCTTGTTGATTTACAAGTAACGACGAGGTCAACTCTAGGTTCTGTTGCTTTTGAAACAGGCGGGATTCTAATTCACCAAGGCTGGCTACGGATTCTAGGGTCAGGCCATCCTCATTTACCTCGTTCCATCACTTCTTGGAATCAGCAATGTGCTATGAACCAGATGCTGTTAGTAGCAGACGATGTCATAGGGGGATTCTTTGCGATCAATGGTGGAATGTTTCCAGATTCGATAGGCGGTATATGGTATTTCGCTCCGGACAGTCTCGCGTGGGAGGATCTTGAAATTGGCTATACCGACTTTTTGCACTGGGCAATGACGGGGGATATCCATACGTTTTATGCGACATTTTTCTGGAAGGATTGGGAGAAGGATGTTTCCAAGCTAAAAGGCGATGAAATGTTCGCGATCTATCCTTTTCTGTGGTCAAAAGAAGCGCGTGAATTAACGATGGAGGGGTGCTCAAAAAAGCCGGTACCTGCATGGGAAATTTGGGAGATGAGCCAGACGATTGTGTAAAGGAAAAAAGAGCGGCCCATGAAGGACCGCTCTTTTGGTTTTATTGTTTGGTTGCTGCAACTTCGGCTTGCGCGCTATTATGATGATCCAAGTACTCATCTGGACCGATAATTCCCGCAGCACGATCTTGTTTTTCCAGTTCAAGTGCTTTTGGAACGGAGAGCCAGTAAGCAAACGCAATCCCGATAATACCTGCACCCAATTTACCAATCATGACCGGCAAGATAATGTTTGGTTGGAAGTTAGCCGAGAAGGACAGGTGGTCACCCAGCAAGAAAGCTGAACAAACCGCGAAGGAAATGTTGATAACCTTGTCTTTCGGCGGCATGGAACGAATGAGACGGAACATAGCCAGGATGTTCGCGCTAGTTGCGAGCAAGCCTGCACTACCAGAAGGGCTCATGCCCAGCTTATTGCCTAATACCTCGAGTGGCTTCGCTGCATATTTACGCAGCATGTAAACCATTGGGAACGCACCTGCGAGCATGATACCGATGTAACCAGCGGTCTCCAACGCACGATATTGATCGGTTGGATCGGCGATGATCGGATCGAAGCCCCAAACTCCGAAAATCTTTGTAAAGATGCCAGTAAAGTGTTGCACGATCGAGAATACGAGAACGAGCTTGATACCTGCATCCATTGTCTTTCCGAAAATCATGAAGCTTTTAATCATCAAGTCTGGCAGGAAGCGCAGACCAGCAGCAATCGCTAGTACGAAGAACAAAATAGGTGAAAGGTTCAGAAGTACCTGTCCGAAGCCAATGGCAAAAGCATAAGTCGATTCAGCGTTCGTCGAGATTTCAGCACGAACCTCTGCATTTGTCAAAACAAGAATGGCACTAGAGATAAAAGCACCAATCGGAACAGTCAAAATACCGGACATTACACCAAGCGCCATGTATTTATGGTCACGCTTGTCCAACATAGCAAGTCCCATTGGGATGGAGAACACGATCGTAGCACCGGCCATCAGACCGACGATCATAGCCATAACCCAGCCTTCTGTAGTGGTCTTCAGGAGGTTTGCCAACTGATAGCCACCCATGTCAGATGCGAGAATCGCAGTTGCCGCAATCGCAGGATCTGCTCCAATTTTGTTGAAGATGGGTGATACCGCTTTTTCTACGAACCAAGAGATGTACGGGAGGGACGCCATAATACCGGCAGCAGGAACGAAGATGTAACCTGTTGAGTGAATCCCTTCCATGAACTCCTTACCGAGACCCTCATCGCTGTTGCGGATCGCGGCAATGGCACCAATTACTGCACATAACATGATGATGTAAATAATGACGCTTCCAATGTGCTCCATGGATTATCCCACCTTTTTGCGGATGTAAACAATAAAAGCACTTAGGATCTCATCAATGAATGAGATAGATCCTAAGCGCCGTTGCTTACTTTGTATGAACTTGTTGACAGGTAATGGCAATAACAACCAGCTGGAACCGCTTTCATAGCTCGCTAAAAATAAACGAAAAACACAAATTGCGTTTATTTTATTGTATCATTTTGGAAAATTATGCTAGAAAGCGCCGTTGCTTTACTCTGCATTATAAAGTGATTATATGGGGAGGCATGGCTAATGTCAACTGCTCTTTAGGAACAAAGAACGAATTATTGCGGAGAAAAAAGCCGGAAAAAAAAGCCGCCCTTGTTATTTGCAAGGGCAGCTTTATGTGTAATTTACAGTTTTGTTACGTTCTCAGCTTGTGGTCCACGGTTGCCTTCAACCACGTTGAATTCAACGCGTTGGCCTTCTTCGAGGGTTTTGAAACCGTCGCCTTGGATTGCGCTGAAGTGAACGAATACATCGTTTCCGCCTTCAACTGCGATGAAGCCATAACCTTTTTCTGCGTTGAACCATTTAACTGTACCTGTTTGCATGGGTGTTACCTCCAACAAAATAAAATGAATATGTAACTTTTATTTTTGGATAAAATAAAATTCACACATTGTAAAAGGTTCAAACATAAGTGTAAACCCTTTACAATATGTGAACGCTTTAAATAGGAATCTTTTGTTTAAGATAATACTATCACAGAAGCAAGAGGAAAGCAATCGCTCAATAAACGAAAGGACGGCCCGAATACGAAATAATCAGAGCCGTCCATTACGAACTTTGAACAAAATGTTACTTAGGAAAAGAACTTCACTCTCTCATCCAACGATTGGAATTGTTTTTCACCTGGTTGAGCGGTTGGTTTGCCAAAAGGCATTTGTGCTCGCAGCTTCCACTCGCTAGGGAGGTTCCACGTTTGTTGGACTTCTTCATCAATAAGTGGATTGTAATGCTGCAAGGAAGCACCGAAGCCCTCGGTTTCCAACGCAGTCCACACAACATATTGAAGCATTCCGGAAGATTGCTCGGACCAAATCGGGAAATTATCTTTGTACGCTGCGAATTGCTGCATAAGGTTTTCGACAACACTCTGGTCTTCAAAGAAAAGAACAGTGCCGTAGCCGCTACCGAAGGCGTTCATTTTTTCTTCCGTGGCCCCGAAATTTTCAGCGGGAACGATTTTACGTAGCGTTTCTTTCGTAATGTTCCACAGTTTATCGTGCTCCGCACCCAAGAGGACAACAACGCGAGCGCTTTGGGAGTTGAATGCGGATGGTGTGTACTTTACTGCTTCCTGAACGATTTCTTTAATACGTTCATCAGATGCAACAGTTTCCTTGCTGATCCCATAGTACGTTCTTCTGTCTTTTACAGCTGCAATAAAATCCTTACCCACTCTGCATTCCTCCTGCAACTTGTTTTTACACTAACATGATGCATTGAAAGGGAGAAGCTTATTCAATGCTCCTCTTCTTACATTTCGTAATTAAATATAAATTCCTGTGCAACTACTGTCAACATTTGGGTGTGCTGATGGCGATAAGTTAACTTTTTTTCGGTTACAATGGGATGAAAAGGTTCGAGCTAGTAAGGAGGATACGATGATTACCAAAATGGCAACGGTAGCTGTTTATGTAGAAGATCAGCAACGCGCAAAAGTGTTCTGGACAGAAAAGGTCGGATTTGAAGTCAAGCAAGAGCACCCGATGGGACCAAACAGCAGTTGGCTGGAGGTTGGACCAGCAGGTGCACAGACTGCTTTGGTACTCTATCCGAAAAGTATGATGAGCAACTGGCAGGAACAAAAAGCCTCAATCGTTTTTGAATGTACAGAAATTGAAAAGACGTACGAAACGATGCGAGCGAACGGTGTTGTTTTTCAAGGAGAACTGAACAAGATGCAGTGGGGGACCTATGCGACTTTTCAGGATGAAGATGGCAACAGCTATTTGCTAAAAGGATAAGCGTAGTGAAGACCTCTGGCCAAATGCGGCTGGAGGTTTTTTAATAGGAAGAATCAAACAATCACGCGAACGAGGTAATACATATGCGTAGTTGGCAGACCACCAGAAGTCGCATAGTGGTCAAAAATCGGCATAACACTGTCCATGTGCTGTTCGATGGCGGACGTGAGAATTGCGGGACTTTGCCCGAAGCAACGCATGCGAATGACATCGAGTGGGGTCTGAAAATACTCGGTGGCGATCACCGTCTGAATATCCACTCGCTGAAAAGCAGCTTGTTTGAGTCTCTCTTGTAGATTTTGCAGGATCGGGGTGTCAGCTGGACGTGAACCAAATAAATGAGGAAACCATTCGAATAATTCGGCGGACAACTGATCGCCTGGATGTAATCCGATGAATGAGCCTCCTTTTTTGACGACGCGTGTTATGTCTGGATAGGCGGAGGTAGGTCCCTTGCGATTGTAGGCGCAATCAAACGTATCGTCATGGAAGGGGAGGCTATATTTCGTATTGGTGACAACGAAGGAGACGTTTTCAGGTGTTTGCGTGCGGGCCTTTTGCACAAAGTTTTCTGTCACATCCAAGCCGACAATTTCTTTGGCAGAACGGCTCCAGTGCAGTGTGAATGCACCGTGTCCGCAGCCGATGTCGAGAACGGATTGATTTGGAACCATGCGACTAATTTCTTCCATAAAAAGCGACTCGCCATTCGGTTCCGTAATGGTAGAGCGCCACGGGTATACGTATTCACCAGTCATTGCGCCCAACTGAGTGTACCAGGCCAAAGAGTGGGGGGCCAGCCAGTCGGGATGGGTGTTTGGATTCGGTGGATGAAGCATGATCGGTCACCTCTCATCTAACGAAAATGCACAACAGGTATCATTGTAATAATTTACCTGTCTTTTGACAAACTCTTTAAACGGCTTTACATGAACGAAAAGTAGCGATAACGTGGAAGAGGGAAAGTGGTTGAAAGGAGCTAGGGCAAATGATTATGTCACAACAATATAGAAGCATTCTGATCGTGACCTCCGTTGATGCAGAACGGGAGGCAGTAATGCGCGGCATTCAAGGGGATGAACGTTTCACAGTCATCGCTGGGGGAGTAGGGCCAGCAGCAGCCGCAGCGAGTACAGCCAGAGCACTTGCTTGCGCGGACTACGATCTGGTCATTTGTGCAGGAATATGCGGTGGATTCGTGGGACAAGCAGAGATTGGGTCGCTGGTTGTCGCGACAGAAATTATTTGTGCGGATTTGGGGGCAGAAACGCCTGAGGGCTTTTGCAGTGTGGACGAGCTCGGATTTGGATCAGCTCGGGTAAGTGTCGATCAAGAGATGGTCGAACGGGCCACCGAAGCAATGAAGGCGGCAGGCTTGGTCGCCAAAAAAGGCGTTGTACTCACACTATCAACCGTGACGGGAACAGCGGAAACAGCGGCGGCTTTGGCACAGCGGATGCCAGACGCGCTAGCTGAAGCGATGGAGGGGTATGGCGTTGCGACTGCCGCCCAGGCTGCCAGACGACCTGTTCTGGAAATTCGTACGGTATCGAATGCAATTGGACCGCGGGATAAATCTGCTTGGCGGATAAAAGATGCGTTGGAATCTCTGGAAAAGGGAAGCTCTGTACTACGGGAGGTACTATCATGAAAATTGCGTTTTCACCATGTCCGAATGACACTTTTGTTTTTCATGCCTGGGCACATGATTTGATTCCGGGAGCGCCAAAGCTCGATATTATGTACGCAGATATCGATATTACGAATACGCTTGCTGCACAAGGGGAAGGCCCTGAAGTTATGAAAATCTCCTACGCGGCATTGCCTTGGGTGATGGACAATTACTCGTTGCTCCCTTGCGGCGGTGCACTGGGCAGAGGATGCGGGCCACTCGTTTTGACCCAAGGAAATTCTGGCGAGAGTGCGAACGATTCGGCACGCCTGTCCAACAAACGTGTAGCAGTTCCAAGTGAGCGCTCCACAGCTTATTTACTGTTCCGGCTCTGGGCTGCACAAAATGTCCCAGGTGGTGTAGGGGAGATCGTCGTCATGCCGTTTCATGAGATTATGCCTGCTGTACGTGACGGCAAGATCGATGCGGGACTCGTGATCCATGAGGCGCGTTTCACGTATCAAAACTACGGGCTGTCTCTTATGACTGACTTGGGCAACTGGTGGGAGTCTGATACGAATTTGCCGATTCCGCTGGGGGCCATCATCGCGAAAAAATCAATGGACATCGAGGCACTGACCAATTGGACGCGCTCCTCTGTGGAATATGCATGGGCGAATCCGACCGCATCACAAGAATATGTCATGTCCCATGCCCAAGAGCTGTCCTTGGAGGTAGCGCAAGCGCATATTAACTTGTACGTGAATGAGTTTACAAGAAATTTGGGTAACGATGGTTATGCAGCTGTCGAGGCGTTGCTCGGTCGTGCAGCCGAGGAAGGGCTTGTACCAGCATTTGATTTGTCGACATTACGGCGATAGTTGATTCAATAATGGGAGGGGGCAGCTCAATAAGTTGCCCCCTTTTCCTGTTCGAGTGAAGCGTTATCCAGCGTAGATCAATCCACATGCCAGTCGTTTTCCGCTATTTCCTGCCGGCTGCGAATGGAAGTCATCGGGACTTTGATGGATGATCACGCTTCTGCCGACCACATCGGCTGCACTGATTTTGTTTGTGAAAAAAGTCATTCGTGCATAGCCGTCATTGGAAAAAAGCACGGGGAAATCGCCCACGTGATTGCCATGTGGCTGGTGCGTGGGGTTCCAGTGACTGCCTGCTGCGGTAAAGGGATCTTCCGGATTTCCTACCGTACAGACGCCATGCTCATGCACATGAAATCCGAAGGGCCCGATTTGCAGGTGATTGCCGGAAGCAGGCCGGAAATTGGGGAGACCACTGACTTCCACGAAAACTTCAGTTCCGTAGGGGACATCGGTAAATACGACGTAACCATGCAGGTTCGGTGCCAGTGGACCACCCTGGATTTCGGCAAAAGATTGTCCTGTTCTCCGTCCATGTTGTGAAGACACGGCTCGTAAGTCATATTCATAGGGGTATTCGTAAGGCTGATATCCGTACATGTTACACCACCTTAGTTCATAATCCAGTTTGACATATCTTATGTAAGTGGTGGGCGCATGGTTACTAGGCTGCGCAGGAGAACATTGACGCTGATAATTATTTTCATCTACAATCAGGTGGAATTCCCCGGCATGGGCAAAAGGGTGGGCAAAACGTGAAAAGAGTGCTGCTGATAGAAGATGAGATCAATATGGCCCGATTTATTGAACTGGAGCTGCGCTATGAATCGTTTGCGATTACAGTCGCGCATGATGGACATAAAGGACTCGAGCTCGCTTTACAGGAAGAATGGGATGTCATACTATTGGACGTTATGCTTCCGGGGCTCGATGGTATAGCGGTTTGTCAAAAAATACGCAGCGTGAAAAAAACGCCGATTATTATGCTGACAGCCAGAGACAGTATTACGGATCGCGTCTCAGGCTTGGACAGTGGTGCCGATGATTATATACCGAAACCATTCGCGATCGAGGAGTTGTTGGCACGCATACGTGTTGTGTTTCGCCGCCAGGAAGAGAAGGAGAATGTCCCCCAAACCTTGCTTGCGCACCGAGGGCTGGTGGTCCAAATGGAGGGACGTATCGTCACCAAAAATAATCAACCTGTTGAGTTGACCAAAAGAGAGTACGATTTGCTCGTGACGTTCATGAAAAACATCAATCGAGTCCTGCCTCGCGATGTGCTACTCGATACCGTATGGGGATTCGAGGCGGCTGTCGAGACCAATGTTGTCGATGTGTACGTTCGGTATTTGCGCAATAAAATTGATTCTCCCAATGAGGACAGCTATATCTCGACTGTACGCGGGATTGGCTACGTGATGCGAAAATGAGAGGCCCATCGAGATTCTTGCAGCTCCCGATCAAATGGAAGCTGACACTCTGGTCGTCACTTCTGCTTTTTCTCGTATTCATTGGCTATAATAGCTTTCAATATTTTTTTGTTGAGAAGTGGATGTTTAATAAAGAGCAGCAGGTTGTGCAACAGACGATGCGAGAGTTCCTGAACTACGCGCTGGAAAAAGAGCAATCTTTTGAGGGGGAGGACCTCGCAGAGCTGCGCAGCTTCTTGGAGAAAATCAATCAACGAAACCAGATGATTCGCATTCTGGACGAAGTGGGTAATCCGATTGTCGTGGTCTCGGAAAACTTTCAAGATATCACACTGCCACCGCTTCCGCCTGTTCAGTCGATTCGCACCCAGACCCAAGAAGTGCGTGACGACCTGTTGATCATGAGCAGTCCGCTTACGATCTTTCAATTTAACGGGACAGTCATGATTCTGAAGAATATGAAAGAGTTTGAGCAGTTGAGTGGTGCGCTTTTTCAGGTCATGGCAATTGGGTGCTTGACCGCTGTGATCATAAGCGGTCTGGGTGGCAGATTGCTTGCGCGGCAGTTGCTTAAGCCCCTGCAATCGATGAATGAAACGATGAGCAACGTCCGGCAAAAAGGATTCCATGAACGTGTGCAGTTTCACGATAATCAGGATGAGATTGCGACCTTGATGAAAATGTTCAATAAAATGATGGATCAGGTGGAGCGGTCCTTTTTGCAGCAGAGACAATTCGTCGAAGATGCCTCACATGAGCTGCGCACGCCGATCGCGATTATCGAAGGGCATCTGGGAATGCTGCGGCGCTGGGGCAAAAATGAACCAGCTGTTTTGGAGGAATCCTTGCAGACATCGATTTCAGAGCTCGCCAGATTAAAAGGACTGGTGCAGGAGCTGCTCGTTTTGACGAGAGCAGAGCATGTGGAGATAGAAGAGAATGTCGAGCTCCGAGATCCGGATCGGGCTGTCTGTCACATGATCAAGAAATTCGCCATGATTCAGCCGACATTTACGATCGAGCAAGAACTTGCGCCTTTGGCTGGAGAAATCCTTGCCATATCAGAAGAACACCTGGAGCAAGTGCTACTGATCCTTTTGGATAATGCGGTCAAGTATTCCGGGGAGAGCAGAAGAATCTGCGTGAGGGCCAAGGTGCAAGAAAATGTAGCCTGTATGGAAATCATAGATGAAGGAATCGGCATACCCGAGCAGGATTTGCCGTATGTCTTGGACCGATTGTATCGGGTAGACAAAGCGAGAAATAGCGGGGAGAGCGGGTACGGACTCGGATTGGCGATTGCCAAACGATTGCTTGCGCGTTACAACGGCAGCATAACGATTCAGAGTCTGGAGCAGAAAGGGACAACAGTGACTGTTTTTGTACCGCTTCGTCAATGAATATCACCCGATCACATATTGCTAAAAATAATTAGGGATGTTTTTTTATTTTCACAGCATTTTCTCATTTTTGTTCGTTACAATAAGCCTTGTCAATTGGCAATGATATTCATTATCAATAATCAGTGCGATAGAGAGGGAGAGTCAAAATGAGAAAAAAATCGATGCTGGCAGTCATGCTGAGCACAATGCTGACGTTGCCTTTACTTGCTGCATGCGGAAACGGCGCGAATACTGCCCAGCCGCAAACAGAAGCACCAAAGGCACAGGAGCCAGCCACTACAGAGCAAGTCGTTAACGTATTTACTGCGCGTCATTACGATATTGATAACAAACTGTTCGCAGAATTCACGAAGCAAACAGGCATCAAGGTAAACGAAGTGAAGGGTACAGCAGAAGAGCTGGTTGAGCGCTTGAAGCGTGAAGGAGAGAGCTCCGAAGCGGATTTGTTCATCACGGTTGACGGTGGTGTTCTGAACTACGCGAAGCAAAATGACGTTCTGCAACCGATTCAATCTGCTGAAGTAGAGAAAAACGTACCGAAAGAACTGCGTGATCCTGACAACCAATGGATCGGTATGGCTACCCGTGCGCGTGTAATCGTCTATGCGAAGGATCGCGTGAAGCCTGAGCAGTTGTCTACGTATGAAGATTTGGCTACAGATAAATGGAAAGGCAAAGTATTGGTACGCTCTTCTTCCAACCTGTACAACCAGTCACTCGTTGCTTCTTTTATTGAGTTGAATGGCGAGCAGGCTGCCTTGGATTGGGCAAAGGGTCTGGTAAACAATTTCGCGCGCAAGCCTGAAGGTGGAGACCGTGATCAGGCAAAAGCTATCGTTGCCAAAGTCGGTGACGTTTCGATCATGAACACCTACTATGTTGGACAAATGCTGAACTCCAAAGATGCAGAGGAAGTAAAAGTCGCGCAAAACATCGGCGTTTTCTTCCCGAACCAAGAAACGACAGGCACACACTTGAACATCAGCGGTATTGGTTTGACCAAGCACGCGAAAAACAAGGACAATGCCGTGAAATTGATTGAGTTCGTCACAGGGAAAGACGCTCAAACGATGCTGACAAACGGAAGCTACGAGTTCCCTGTCAATGCAGAGGCTGACAAGCCTGCTCTCTTGAAAGAGTGGGGAGAATTCAAAACGCAAAAGCTCGATTTTGCGAAGCTCGGCGAGCATAACAAAAAAGCGGTAGAACTGCTGAATCAAGCAGGTTGGAAATAAGCATGACGGGAGCACTTTTGCGTAGAAGCCTGAGACGAAAACTGAACGGGTGGGTAACGCTGAGCGTGATAGGGGCCTTTTTGGCCCTTCTCCCGTCTCTTTATATTTTTTTCGGACTCTTTCAAAAACAGAATGAAAACTGGCAGCATATCCAAGAGTACATGCTGTTGGATTACGCGTTGCAATCGTTATGGCTCGTGCTCGGTACCGGAGCCTGTACGATCATCGTAGGTGTGACGCTAGCCTGGCTGGTCGCTGCCTACGATTTTCCATTACGTCGCTTTTTTTCATTTGCTTTTGTACTGCCGCTGGCGATTCCTCCGTATATCGCAGCATACACGTACGGCTCCATGCTCAGCTACACGGGGAGCATTCAGACGATTTTGCGTGATACATTCGGGCTGACGCTCGATCAACGCTACTTTGACATTCTGTCGATGAAGGGCGCTATTTTTATTTTCACTCTGTTTTTGTTCCCGTACGTCTATTTGATCACGAAAACCTTTCTTGAAAAGCAGAGTGCTGTGTTCATTGAAAATGCCAGATTGCTCGGGAAAAACCAAACGCATATCTTTTTTCGCATCGTCCTGCCTATGTCACAGGCAGCCATCGTCGGTGGAGCCAGTCTTGTGGCATTTGAAGTGCTCAATGATTTTGGAGTGACGAAGCATTTTGGGATTCAGTCTTTTACAGCGGCGATTTTCAAGACGTGGTTTGGCATGTATGACGTAGAATCGGCCATCCGTTTGGCCGCCTGGCTCATGACGTTGATCATCGGAATCTTTATCGTCGAACGACTCGTGCGTAAGCGGAAAAAATACAGCTCGCCTACGAACAGGAGCACGCCGCTCACACGCAGAAAATTGCGCGGAATCCCGATGTACGCTGCCATCATCTTCGGATTGGTTATTGTTTCGTTTTCATTTGTGATCCCTGTTGTGCAGTTGAGTGTCTGGGCGACGTGGACGTATGGGGAAGTGTTGAACGAGACCTTCTGGAAGCTCTTGAGCAATACGCTGTTCATCTCCTGTATCTCCATCACCATCTTGATGCTGCTTGCGGTAATCGTAGCGAATGTCATCCGATTCTCCCGAGGCTCGATATTCGCTGTGGCATTGACGCGCTTGATTTCCATGGGCTATTCCATTCCGGGCGCAGTCTTGTCCATCGGTGTGATGGCGGTGGTGATGTCTGTAGATAAAGAACTGAGTTCCTTCTATAGCTGGTTGGGCTTGGGCGCAAACAAGCTGGTACTCAGCATGTCCTTGTTCATGCTGACGTTTGCCTACATCATCCGCTTTCTTGCAGTTGGATTCAATGCAGTCGAGGCAGGGTTTGAGAAGACGGGAAACCGCTATTCAGAAGCGTCACGTATGCTCGGAATGAGTATGACACGAACCTTTTTCAAGGTGGATTTGCCACTAATCAAAGGGGCTGTGCTCACTGGTTTTATCTTGGTGTTCATGGAAATCGTGAAGGAATTGCCGCTTACCTTGCTCCTTCGTCCCTATAACTTCGAGACGCTGGCAACAAAGGCGTACCAATATGCAAGCGATGAACAAATTCATCAGGCCGCGATTCCGTCGCTCTGTATTATTGCGGTGGGGATCGTCTCCGTTATTTTCTATCACTGGTTAGGAGAGAGACAGGCAAAATGACTTTTTTTGAAGTGAAAAACCTGACGTTTGGTTATGCAAGCGGGAACGGCAGCGTCATCCGGGATTTTTCCTTGCAGATGGAGCAGGGGGAAGTTGTCGGGCTGCTCGGGAATAGCGGTTGCGGAAAAAGTACATTGCTTCGATTGATAGCCGGACTGGAGTCGCCCAAGAGCGGACGTATCCAGATCGATGAGAAAGTGTTGGTCGATCAGGGGCAGTTTGTGGAACCAGAGCAACGCGGGATCGGTATGATTTTTCAGGATTATGCGCTGTTTCCTCATTTAACTGTCGAGCAAAACATCTTGTTCGGTCTGCATCGCTTATCCAAAGCAGAGCGTCTGGTTCGTTTGCAAGAGATGTTGGCGCTCATACAGCTCGAAGGCTACGGCAAGCGATATCCGCATGAGCTGAGTGGTGGGCAGCAGCAGCGTGTCGCATTTGCGCGTGCACTGGCACCTAGACCGGCTATCTTGTTGATGGATGAGCCGTTCAGTAATCTGGATGCCGAGCTGAAAACGAAAATACGCGATGACTTGAAGCGAATGCTCCGAGCTGCCAAGATGACTTCGATCCTGGTCACGCATGACAAAGCAGATGCGGAAACAATATGTGATCGCATCATTCGAATGACTCGCTAAGGGCAAAGTGCAGCTTTCAGCCTCCAAAGTGCATAGTCGTACCGTACGTTGTTGTATAATGTGCATACGACGAATTTTGTAGTGTGCGGTCTGCCGTCTTTGGTCAGCACCGTTCAAATAGAGGAGGATGGAACATGAAAATTGAAATCTGGTCTGATTTTGCCTGCCCGTTTTGCTATATCGGAAAGCGCCGTCTGGAAGGAGCGCTGTCTCAATTTCCGAATAAGGATCAAGTAGAGGTCGTATATCGCAGCTTCCAGCTCGACCCGCAGATGGAACGCGATACTGATATGGACATGCATGAAGTACTGGCAGCCAAGTATAGCATTCCGCTCGAACAAGCCAAGGGGATGAATGACCAAGTAACCCAAATGGCAAAAGGCGTCGGTCTCGACTATCATTTTGACACGATGATTCCGACCAATACATTCGATGCGCATCGCTTGACGCACTTTGCGCATGCCCATGGAAAAATGAAGGAAATGAAGGAGCGAATGCTGAAGGCGTACTTTACGGAATCGCTCCATCTCGGTGACCACGAGGTGCTGGCACAGCTTGCTTCTGAGGTAGGCTTGGACAAGGAAGCGACGCTCGCCATGCTGGCGGGAGACGAATACAGAGAGCAAGTACAAGAGGACAAACAAAGAGGCAACGATTTGGGTGTCACAGGTGTACCGTTCTTTGTCATTAATAACAAATATGCCGTTTCTGGCGCGCAGCCAGGAGAAGTCTTTTTAGGCGCATTGAACCAGGTATGGGAAGAAGAAAGCGCCGCTCCTGCTCTGAAATTCGTGCAGAATGACGAGAAAAAAGACGAGCAATCTGGCGACAATTGCGCAGATGGCTCCTGCAAAATATAAGGTTTAGTTAGGCTAAAACCGATTCCTAATAAGGAGTCGGTTTTTTTCTTTACTGGCGTGCAAGCTGTTTCTGTAGTGCAAGCGCGAGCTCCAAAGACACAATTGCATGATCAACATCGATAATCGATTTTGTATGGTTCGTAAAGCATTGAATGGCATGACGCAAGCTTTTTTCATACGGATTGAAGGGTTCGAGAACGAGCTCATTCTTGCCTGAGGACGTGTATTCTACTAAGAAAGATTCCGTCTTACCTTGGTTGTCAGCTTCCTGAAAGACGAGCTTTGCCTTCTCAAAGTACGCCTCGTAACCGACAGTGAATGGGTACGAGGTCGGCATCTGCGAGGAGGAGACTATTTCAGCATGGGCATCAGGGTAATGAAAGTGCGAGTGGACGATGGACTGTTTTTTATCCGATGATTCTGTCCCCCATGCGCTCATACTGGCATTGCGACCGAACAGCCACGTGACGAAGTCCAGCTCGTGGATCATCAGATTGGTTGTAATGGAGGACAAGCCTAGATCCCCCCATAAAGGAGCTGTTTCTCGTTTGAGCGAGAGGGAGAGGAGCTGTCCGTACTTGTTCTCTGTCTGAGCGCTGCGAAGGTAGGCGTACGCCGGGTCAAATTTGATAAACTGATTCACCAACAGCATTTTCCCCGATCGGTCCCTTGCGTGTTTCATGGCTTGTGCATCGTCTAGCGTATAGCAAACCGGTGTTTCGCAGAATACTTGCTTTCCGTTTTCGAGAGCTTCTACTGCGAATTGCCGATGCAGCTGCGAAGGCAAGCAAATATCCACGACATCGATAGTAGGATCTCGCATGATCTCGTCCATATGCTTCGTAATCTCCACATTCAGCTCTTCCTGTAGCTTTTGTAGCTTGGATTCATTTCGACCGAATACTACCAATCTATCTATACCATTCATTTTTTTCAGCAGATGCGCATGGTACGCACCAAATCCGGTTCCTAATACTGCGATATTCATCTTGCATCCCTCCCATAATGATAGCTCTATGATATCTTTGTATTGTTGACAGCATCGTGTCATCAATTTGACCGCGTTGAAAAATAGAGTGGTCGTTTTTTCGTGGAGGCTGGAGATGAGACTGCATCGATTGATTGCGATCTTGCTGCTGATCGAATCAAGAGGAAAAATGAAAGCAAAAGAACTCGCTATAGCACTGGAGACGTCTGTTCGCTCGATTTATCGGGATATTGACGCACTGTCCCAGGCAGGGATTCCGATCGCGGCAACTTCGGGACCTAGCGGTGGAATTTATTTGATGGAAGGATATACGGTCAATCTGAAACAGCTGTACGTCGATGATGTCGTGCACTTGTATTTGACCGGGATGGGGATTCATGTCGGGCAGGATACCGAGACTGGACACCGATTAAGGTCCGCTTTGCTCAAATTGGAAAAGACATTGCCGCAGACTTATCGGCCGGATATCGAGAAAGCGAAGAAGCGTTTCTATTTCGATGAGACGCTGTGGTGGGAAGAGAGAGTAGTCATACCGCATCAGGAGGTTTTGCGGACAGCAGTTTGGCGATCAAGCAAAGTCGTCATTGCCTACCGCAAAATGGATGGGAGTAGCTCATCACGTACGGTATGTCCCTATGGTCTCGTCGTGAAAAAAACGGAGTGGTATCTCGTTGCTTACTGCGAAAATGCGCAGGCGGTTCGAACATTCAAGTGCGAGCGGATTCCTTCTGTTCATGTAAGGGAGGAGGCATTCGAGATTCCGGAGAGCTTTTCGTTGGCAGGTTATTGGACGAATCAGGAGGCGGCGTTCAAGCAGGCTTGTCGTGAAGTCGAATATTTTCCTGTAGTGATCAGATTGCATGCTGAAAAGCTGGCCATGCGAGAGAAGCTGGAGGTGATTTCCGCTGAGCAGCAGGGAGAGTACGAGCAATTGACGATTAATTTGTATAGTTATGAAAGAGCATGTCGCGATATTTTGGATATGATCGGACATATGGAGGTAGTAGAGCCAGCGGAATTAAGAGCTTTTGCAAAAGAGAGACTGCGAGAAATGATGGCACTTTATACGTAGCATACGCGAAAAGGCTTCGCATCAAGTCGATGCGAAGCCTTTAGCGGGAAAGCATGGGGTAACTCACATGCACATGCTGTTTGAAGCTTTCATAGTCCGAGGCATGTATATGAGAGTCGTGGTCGCTTATACAGACATGCTTCATGCAAAGGCGCTGAGCGAACCGATTACCTGCTTCTGTGATATTGTCCATGATGATCGATTGGATGCGGCAGCCACTTTGCTCAACATGAGCTAGTACATCGAGATAATGATGCAGCATCATGCGTAAGGCAGGGCTTTTCCGATAAGATTGATCGACAACGACACAGGACAGAAAATAATAGACTTGCGCGGGAGAAGTAGTTAAATCTTCGATATCCGCAGTCGTCATCAGGCTGTCTTTAAACGTCCCTTGCGCAATTTGCTGGTAGATATGCGGCTTGACGGGAAGCAGGTTCATAAAAGCGATGATGTGCCCATTCTCTTCAATCGCAACGACCGAATCGGGACGAAACAAATACCAATTGTAGCTCTCTTCATAAGGTGTAATAAATTCAGCATCATAGTATTGAAGCTCGAGTTGTTCCATTTGTCTAAAATGATCGAGGTGCAAATGCTCCATGATCTTCACAAAGCAAATCTCCTTCCTTATGTAAAGCGGCTTTGCCGTAGAGCTTCGGCTCGCTGTACGCTTTCTTTGGTCCAAGGTGGTGTTTTGGGATGATCCATTAGGGTATTATTCCGTCTTACTAGTCGACAGCTCGCAAATATAGCGAATAAATCGCTGGGTTTCCTTTGCCCGCTTGAATCTGTTCGAAAATAAAGATGGTTCGTTTGGTTGGTAGCGTATTCGCAAGGATTCTTTCAGTAAAAGATGCCATTCATTTGGGAGTTCTTGCAGAGCCTGTTCTACGGCTTTTCTCTTCGGAATAATATTCTCATGGATGAGGGAGTAATAGATTCGGCATAAGGTGAAAACGGCGAATTCTACCCACTCATCGATCATGAATTTCACCATACTTTTTCCTTTTGGTGACCAATAATCATGTACATTGTATTTCATCGTTTCCCCGACATCAAACCATTGGGTAGGGATGTGTAATACTTCAACACTTTCCCCCATAACGGTAATGCCCTGATGCTTGAGGATCCACCACGTCACATGATTGACATCATAGTGGCCGGATGATTTGAATGTCCCACTGTCAACGTAAGGATAAGGCTCCAAGGATAGATTGGTTTTTCCGATGTCATCCAGCTTGATATACATGCCGTCCATTCTTTTAGCGAGTGGGTTGGCGTTATGGAGAGTATGATGGATGTTCTTGAGCGTTTCGATTTCTGCATTCGTTAACCCTCTATGCAAGAGCGTTACAAAATCAATATCGCTGTTATTTTCCTCGAAGCCTGACAGAGCAATCGAGCCATACAAATAGACACCGCAGATGACATCAGGCAGTTCTGCCATGAGTCGTTGCGTATAGTCGTGTAAGAAAGGTCTAACACTTTCCGGGATTCTCGTGTCCATAAAGAAACTCCTTCTCCCCAACTTTTTCGAAGTCACCTGTGAAATTGATCATTTCCATAATTTTCATACCTCCAGTAAATGAGGTAAAGTTTACTTGGTTTTTGATTTTCTCGCAAGATGAATTCCTGCCTGATGGGAAAATCGTTGATAGCCGAGAAGGTGCACGATATGATAATTCAGATGGTCACAATTGTTAAGGAAGGCGTTTATTGTGATTGGACAAATGCTAACAAAGGGCAAATTTTTGATGGGGAACTCGCGTAAGTAGCCCGCCAACCCGTGATATTCCCCGACTTTGAAAGGGGTATGACTGTGAGTCAATTATCAACCTGGAAACGACGAATGAATCTGCTTTGTCTCTATACAAATCGGTTGGATTCGAGGTAGATAAAGAAGAGATTAGGTATTATATTGTGCTGAAATAAGAAGGACATGGGAGGAGCGCTAGAGAGGTGCCCCTCTTTTTTTGTGTAAGTTGATTCGAAATTCTCTTGCAAGAGTTACAAAGATAAGGTAAATGTTGGGTGTATCTCATGCCGATACAATAGAGAGGAACCAGCGTCTAAATGATGAGAAGGTGAGGATTTGCGATGAATTTTTTCAAGAAGCTATTCGGTGGTACGAACAACGGAGAAAAGTCAAAGGACGGCACCACAATTTACACATATAACGAACAAGCTGATTATGAACCCCCAGCTCCCATGGAATATGTAGAAGAAATTGTTGCCCACTTTGAAACGGTTTTTGCGGGAAGAGAAAGCAGTGTTTTTCACGAAATTATTTCCGATATGATACATATTGATGTGAATGTGATGAGTCCTACAGAAGAAGAACCATTTTGGGTTCTGTATACGACTGGGATGAGTGATTTACCGATGACGATCCCGGATGAAATACAGGAGCAGATGGAAGAGAATTTCGATCGAGCAGAAATGATGATATTTTTGCCGGCTTCCTGGGAGTTGACACAAGAATCGCTACAGGATGAAAACAACTACTGGCCGATCAGGCTGATGAAACAAATGGCTCGTTTTCCTCACCAGTACAATACGTGGTTGGGATACGGACATACGATACCGAATTATGAGGACTATGAACCGTATGCAGATGGCACGGGCTTAAATGGAGTCCTTCTGTTTCAGCTATCCGAAGAGATCAGCGTCATTCCCACCAAGGATGGGAACAAGGTTCATGCCTATTTCTTGATTCCGTTGTATAAAGAAGAGATGGAATATAAATTGGAGCATGGCATGGATGCACTGTTGGATAAATTGTTTGAGCTGGAAGATGATGCGCTGATTTTGAATCCGAATCGAATAAATACGTGCAAGTAAAATAGATGAATTCCCCCCCTTTAGCTAAAGGGGTTTTCTTGTAAGATGTTAGAATAATCTAATAATTGATTCGATTGGAGGCAAACGATGATTCATTTTCGAGTGGCAACAGCAAAAGACCTGAATAACAATAGTACGATGGAGATGGAGAAGGAAAACGGGTTCCATATACGAATATAGAACCCGTTGCCCCTTATTCGATTTCAATTCGATAAATATTGCCAATATCCACATTGGCAAGCTGAATGGAGAAACTTGGTTTCCCCGGACTTCTCAAAATGTAGCCGCCCCAGTCCCGGCCGCCGTAAGCCGTATACCCAGAGATGTCTATGCCAAAAATGTCTTGAATAAGCGGCTTAGTTACGGGAATAACTTCATTCAGTGCTTTGATCTTATAGTTATTTGTTACATGGTTCACAAGATACACTTGACCTGTTTTTGCTCCGATCATTACTTCATATTTCTTTTGTTCATTAATGAGCAACCATTTATCTTCACTTTCGTCTGAACGTTTTTGGGCGTTGGTAAAGGAAAGATTTTTTTCATTGGATAAACGCATCAAGGCTGTTTGCGCGATAGAGATGATCTTTTGATCGACGTCTTCTAGGTTGTAATACAATGTGAAACCAGTCACTTTATTTGTTAGGAAATCGACTTTGACGTTCTGTCTATCTTCTGTCCAAAAGGAAAAATACGCTTCCTTCTTGCTCTTGAAAAAATTGGTTTTTTGGAAGGTAACCTGTTGTTTCGTATCCTTAAATGCTTCTTGTGCAGTCTCTACATATTGATGATAGGGCTTGGGTAATTCGTTGATCGCAAACCGCGCAAAGACGGTAAGAACCTCTGTGGTACCAGGCTTAAAAGTTACGAGGGCTTCTCTGGCTTCTTTATTCTTTGTCTGTACCATATAGGATTCATTGTCTTTCTCGATCTCCCCAAATGGGAAGGTCTTCTGAATGCCACTCGCTTCTTGTACGGCTTTTTGAGCAGCCGCAAAATACGTTTGTTCTTCAGGAGTCAAGGCTGCACTGCTCGTTGATTCTGCCGGGGTAGAAAATGGTTTCATCCAGAAAAAACCGAGCAACAGGCCGCAGGTGATTAGCCCTTTTGCCATCCATCCATAGTACATTTTTCGTTTGTTCACTTTTTGAAGTCTACCTCCTTCTTCTCGCACCCCCTCTAATATTGCTTGGCTTCGTTCTCGGGAAAGGATTTGCTCAGGGAATTGATTCAATTCTTCCAGAACGACCTGCTCATCTCGTGATGGCATCGTTCATCACCTCCGCAATCGAAACATTTCGTTTGTTTTGAATCGACTTTATCGCTCGATGCATTGTGAGATTGACCTTGGCTTCGCTCCATCCCAAAACCTCCGCAGTCTCCTTGCTTGATAATCCCTTGATCCCTCTGAGTATCAACACGTCCCGATAAGAAGACTTTAACTGATTGATCATTTCATAGAGCAGACGCTTGTTTTCACTTAACATAAGCGACTCTTCCGGTGTTTTGTCGTGCGATACGAGATGCTGCAAGAAGATATCCGGCAACCAGCTGATTAGCTTTGTTTTGCGCCTTTCATCTATGGCTACGTTTCGTGCTATGGCAAACAGCCACGTTTTGGGATTCTCAACCTCTGTGTCGTGTATGGCTTTGAGGGCACGAATAAAGGTCTCTTGAACAAGATCGTCGATATCGGTTCGTCCCGTGTAATAGACGAGAAATCGATATACATCCTGGCTGTATGAGTGAAACCATTGCTCGATTCGTGCGCCAGTATGATCCTCCACTGGTGTTACACCTCCTTGTCACTGTATAGACGGAAAAGCTGCTGACAATCTTTCACTTTCATGAAAAAAATGAGACACCCCGGAAGATCAGTCAGGTGTCGTTGTTCTCTCGTATAGATCTAGTAGGCGGGGAATAGCAGTTTGGCTATGGTCCCTTTCCCCGGTTCAGAGGAAAAGCTCAGTTCTGCCGAAATTCCTTTTCCATTATCTTCGACCATAATTACTTTTTGTCCATGATCCAGATGCAAAGTTGTCGATAAACTGCTGTTTCTGCTGAGCGGCTGTCGCTAACTGCTGGATTTGACTCTGAATTTCCTTTGCCATGTGATTAAAGCTTTCCGCCATTTCGGTCAGCTCGTCTTGTCCAGACACGGGAAGACGGGTATCATATGCACCAGCCGCGATTTGACGGGATGTTAGTGATATCTGTGAGAGTGGCTTAAATAATTGATAGAGCAATAAGTGAAGACCAAAAGCAAACAAAACAGATACCATCAAGCCAGCGAAAAACAGCATGTTTTTCATTTGCTTCCAGGCAGCAATCCCATCTGTTATCTCGTATAGCTACACCATTGTATATACATCATAGGGAGCAGGCAGCTTTCCTGAAACGAGGACAGCGACGTTTTTGTGAAATGCTCTATATTCATTGCCTTGTCACAAAATGAAAAAGAGGGCACGAGTCCCTCTTGTGAAAACTACCTATACATGAAAAAATTCTTTCGCAGTCTTGGTAGTAGCGCTGGCCACTTCCTCTGGGCTCAACCCCATACATTGTGCGACCGCGTGCAATATATGTCTCAAATACATTGGCTCATTCCGACCATCCACAGGCTTTTCTTTCAAATCACGAGGGGTTAAAAATGGCGCGTCCGTTTCAATCATCAAACGATTCAAGGGAATCTTTTTGACAAGCTCCCGAAGATGTTTCCCACGCCGTTCATCACAAATCCATCCCGTAATCCCGATATGAAAGTCCAATTCTAAATAAGTATCCAATTCCTTGGAGGTTCCAGTAAAACAGTGTACAACCGCACGATTGATATTTTGACGATGCTCTTTCAAAATCGAGACAAAATCAAGATGAGCATCGCGTTCATGCAAAAACAACGGCAGTTGAAGTTCTGTAGCTAGGGAAATTTGTTCAATGAACCACTTTCTTTGAATATCACGAGGGGAGAAGTCACGGTTATAATCCAACCCGCACTCTCCAATTGCTACCACATGGGGAAGAGAAGCCAGTTCTCTTAATTTCTTGATTGTGGATTCATCACAGCTTTTGGCATCGTGAGGATGAATACCTGCCGTAGCGTATAGCTTTCCTTTGGAGCGACTCGCATATCGAGAGGCATCCATACTGTTTCTCAAGCTTGTCCCTGTCAAAATTAATGGGTAAATTCCTTGTTTCTCTGCTCTGGCAACGACCTCATCGCGATCCTGGTGAAAGGAGCGGTGCATCAGGTTTACGCCTATATCGATGATCTGTGTATCCAAGAGAATCAATCCTTTCTAGTAAGAGGTGTGAGTACGAACTAAATTTCACTATAATACCTATTTTTGGTTTTTTTCATTATAGCGGATCGAGTTGTTATGTTCTATAGACGAAAAAATCCTCCCTGCGGTGACAGAGAGGACTCGTTTCTTCCTATTCTCATGAAGGAATGGCATCTAATGCTCGCCTTACTTTTCTTGCGAAAGCAAGAGGTCTATCAACTGCTTCAATATTTACATATATCAAGCGGGGACGATCAAATAACCATTCATTATGGATAGACGAGACTTTTATGCCTTGATTCCGAATGGCTGTAATGAACGGATTGACCTCTTTCTGTAGGAATGCGGCTCTCCCTAAACAAAGGGCTTTACCCGTTTTTTGATTGAAGGATTCGAATGAAAAAGAAGACGTTACACGAAATCTTTTTCCCAAAATGGTCGCTTTTACTTGATTTCGATTAATGGTCGAGACACATTTTCCCCCAGCAAAGCCAGATTGCCCCCTGATAATTCTGGAGAACTGCTCACAAAGCGAGACTTTTTTGGGCATTCCTCGTTTCCTCCCAGGTTTTTGTTTATCCTATGTAGACAGGTAAGGGATGGAAACGGATGGTGGCCCATTGTGCTTCTTCCTCTGGCGTTGGTTTGTACGCAAACACTTAGCCTTTCCAAGGTTTTAGTCTACTCCTTTTAATGATTCAATCATATCTATGTTGGTTACTTTTCTCCGAAGTAGCAAGCTGGACAGAATCGTAAGCAAGTAGGCAAGAATAACAGAAACGAACAGGATAGGAATATTTAATTGATCCGGGATTTGTTGATGGGTACTAGACAGTGCTTTGACAATCATGGAATAAACGTAACCACTTATCGGTATAGCTACAAGGATCGCAAATGTAGTGAGTATCATGTTTTCAAAAAAGATAAGTCTGTTTATTTTATGTTTTTGATAGCCTAATACCTTAAGGGTTGCAAGCTCGCGATTCCTTTCATATATGTTGATAGAAGAGATAGTGTATATCGCGCCAAAAGAGAGGATGACGGCGCAAACAATAAACATGATAAAGACAAAATTGTTTTGTTTCAAAATATACTCAGCGGTTTTCTTTAGATCATTTCTATCTGAGATGCTTTCTACATGAGGATCTTGTTCAAAGAAGTTACGAACACTATTAAGATTTACAGAGCTATTTGCTTGAACGAAAAGCGAGGTTGGATTGTAGTCTATGCCAAAGCTCTCTAAATAGTCTGGTGTGATATAAAACGAAGGATTCGAATACTGCGTAGATATATGTAAAACTTTCATCTCTACAGATTTGTTTTTAAGCTCTGGTGCTTTGAAAGTTAGATGGATGATATCTCCTGGTGAAATATGATATTTGTCTGCGTAAGATTTTGGTACGAGCACACCATTATTTTCTAAAGTGATCCGTTTATCATTTTCGTCAAAGAAATGAATGAGAGAGTTTTCTTTCTCAGTAACAATGAGAGTGGCATTATCTTTTTCATCACCTTTTATAAATTCAACAGGAAAGGTGGATAAGTAATAACGATTTTTTATACCGGAGGGGAGCTTTATCGTATCCGTAGATGTTTCCATCGCATAATCTACTCGTAAATCATACATATAAACATCTTCGATTTGGCTAGCTACTTGTTGCAAGGCAGATTGAGTGCCAAAAGCCGTTATTAATAAGACCGTGCTTACAACAACACCAATTGAGCTCGCTAAGGCTTTTTGTTTATTTAGGAAAATATTTCTCAAAATGAGTTTGTAGCTATAAGAAAGATGACTCCAAATACCCGGAATTCTTTCTATTAATAGCGATTTCATCTTCTTTGGCGGTTTAGGACGCATAGCATGAGCTGCACGTTCTTTTAATATGGTTCTACCACTCAGGTAACACGCTAGGATTCCAAAAGCACTGGAGAAAATAATGGGAGGAATGAAAGAATAAAAAGAAAGGGAGTATGTAATGCCAGGCAGAGAGTAGGCTCTTGCACTCGATGCAGTTACGAATGGAATAAATACGAGAGCGGCAATAGCACAACCTATGATTGAACCTATGATACCTGCCAGCACAGGGTATCCCATGTAATGAAGCATGATGTTTCTGTTTTTGACACCTAAAGCCTTCATAATCCCTACTTGGTTTCTTTGAGAATCAATCATTCTCGACATGGTAAGAAACAGGATAATCGCTACAATCAAAAAGAGAACGAAAGGGATGACCATACTCATCAATTTATTATTATGGATCGTTTCATTTATTTTCGAATAGCTGAAAGTCCGTTCTTTACTTACTTGGTTTACATACGTAAGGTGTTTGGATTGTGCTTCAATGGATTGACCTAATTTATCAATATCGTAACCTTCTGTAGCATCGATCATGATTTCATTATAGGAGGTGCCACCTAAGATTTCAGAGATTGTCTCTTCGGCAATATAAGCGACTCCGTAGGTTTTATGGTCTTGTATTTCGTTCTTTTTTGCATGTTCGACATTCTCACCCAAGCCGCTAATGGTAAAGGTAAGATTTCTTTCATTCGCACGAATACGGATTTCATCACCGACTTGAAAAAGATGTGCTTTCGCATAACGAGAATCTACTACTATCTCATTCTTTTTTGACGGGATTCTGCCCTCAATCATAGCAATCGTGTTTATTTCGTTTTTGACAGGGATGGAATGAATTTTCAAAGAAGCTTTCTCACCTTCAAAGGCTTGCGTGGCATCAAAGGTATAACGTCCTTCCATTTTTTTAATGCCTTCTATTTCACTTAAAACAGCGACATCATTTTTGGAAATTTGCTTGTAAAATACATGTAGGTCGCTTAAGTTATGTTCTTGAAAATAACCTTCTGTATAAGCACTAAGATTATTGCTATAAGTTACTAGCCCCCCATAGAAAAAGGCTCCTACGGCGATAACCAAAACAAAGGCGATAAATTGCCCGATCGATTGTTTGATATCCCTTATTAATTTTAAAAATAATTTCATGATCACCACTCAATTCCTTCCACACTTTGCTTTTCACGATTCATGGTAACGCTTTCAATCATTCCGCTTTTTACCTTAATAATTTTGTCAGCCATAGGAGCAATGGCGGAATTATGTGTGACCAATACGACGCACTTTTTCGTTTCTTTGTTCAAATCCTGGAGAAGCTTTAAGACGGACTTACCTGTCACATAATCCAAAGCTCCGGTTGGTTCGTCACATAGTAAAAGCAAAGGATTTTTGGCAACAGCTCTCGCGATTGCAACTCTTTGTTGTTCACCACCAGAGAGCTGAGAAGGGAAGTTTTTCATACGATTTTGTAATCCGACCTTATATAAAATCTCTTTCGCATCCAGATGGTTTTTACATACTTCCGTGGCAAACTCAACATTTTCGAGAGCGTTTAAATTCGGAATTAAGTTATAGAATTGAAAGACAAAGCCAACTTTCTCACCGCGGTATTGCGTTAATTTCTTTTCGTTGAACCTGGTGATTTCTTGATCGCCAACAAATACTTGACCGGAGGAAGCCGTATCCATTCCGCCAAGCAAATTCAAAATCGTACTTTTACCAGCGCCACTTGCACCCAAAATAACGACGAATTCTCCTTCTGCAATGGAAAAATCAACACCATTCAGTGCCCTG
Source organism: Brevibacillus sp. FIR094 (assembly GCF_050477165.1). Lineage (NCBI taxonomy): Bacteria > Bacillati > Bacillota > Bacilli > Caryophanales > Paenibacillaceae > Brevibacillus > Brevibacillus sp. FIR094. The sequence goes on from NZ_JBEAES010000014.1 coordinate 129,908, forward strand.
ATTGGCACTTCTCCGATTTTGTATTCTTTCGTTACTTTTTTGAATTCGATTAACGTCTTCACTGAATACATCTCCTCGTACCGTATTTTCGAGACTTAGATACCATAATATACCAATAGGGAGTAGTTACATCCCGCAGTCGATGTATTTTGATATCGGTCTCGAGAAGGAGTTTGATCTCGCTTGTAAGAAAAAAGCCTCTACACGACCAGTATCGCCTTCACATTCCCCTACTATTACAAATAGAAGGGCTTCGGCTTGCTCGCAAAAAAATCAAACGGAGCAACCTCTAAAAGGCTACTCCGTTTGAGTCATTCCTAATCCAACGAGATTAACACCGCACATGTTTCCGTTTGAAGCCAAGCTGACCTTTGCTTACTGCCTTTTGAATATGTTCGAAAGCGTTTAGGAACTTGCTTTTTGCTTTGTTTTTTTGGACTTCTACCGGACCTACTGTCTTTGCGATTTCGATCGCCTTTTCGTGGAGGGGTAAATAGGAAGTCCCCACCGTGTAAATAAAATGATTCATAGCGTATTTTGTTCGTTCGGGAGAATCGTGAATCGTATTTTTCACAGTTTCTAGCATATTGGCAATTTTGCTTTCGGAAAATTCACGATCTGGGCGATTACCCAAAAGCCAGCAGTAACAACTCCAGCCCGCAGACATTCTGAGCTCTTCGCCGCTTGTGATCCAGTGATCGGCAACTTCTTGGGCAATATCTGCTTCAGATAGGGTTACTGCAACCACATAATCGGACAGCATATAAAAATAAGCTGAATCCATCCACCAATCAAAATCCGCTTTGTTCATTGCCTTTGGGTCTGCGATCACACCGGCAAAGTACATGGCGTCGTAGTTCCGGGTAGCGTAAAGCTGCTCAGCCAAGGGTTGATTGATCTTGATTTTTCTCGCCATGGGCTTCATAGCGCCTGTAGCCACGCCAAAAAGTGGTTCGTGAGCACCATTGGATAGATAAATTTTCTTGGTTCGTTCCTTGCCGAGAGCTTCCAGCTCTTGCATGACCGTTTCTAAATCCATCGTATATCACTTCTTTCATTGGCGGGTTTTCCCTTAAGATTATAACCAACCAATCCATGACTCATGTTATTCTTTCGTTGTTTTCTCTCGCAAAGGAACTCGAGTTTTTTCATATTGGATTACTTTACTTCAGAACAGGAACATATTTATCTGTGACGAACTGTTAAGGCATGCTTGCTCATTTTCGCCAATTACTCTCAACCATTCTTTCCTGACCATAACTGTCAGTGAAGTTGTTTTACAATTCATTTGTACAAAACATGACAAGGAGGGAATCACTTTGAAGGAAGTGTTCATTTTTATTACGGATGGTTTTGCTGATTGGGAGGCAAGTTACGTCAGTTCTGAGGTAAACAAGCCAGGAACAGGATATCGGGTAAAGACAATCGCCATTGATCAGGAACCGAAAGTTTCGATGGGTGGTTTAACGGTCCTTCCCGATTATAGCGTAAGCGAATTCGATCCGAATGTGGATATCGCCATGTTAATCATACCTGGCGGAACGGGATGGAGAGAAGAAAAGAATCAGCAAGCAAAAGTAGTGGTTGAGTATTGTGTGAGCAAGGATATTCCTGTCGCTGCCATCTGTGATGCTACGACTTTTCTAGGGAATCACGGGTTTTTGGACAATCATAGACATACAGGCAATACATTATCTTATTTGAAGGAAGGAGCTCCGAACTACAGAGGAGATCAACATTATGTAGACGGTCAGTCAATCCGTGACGAGAATCTCATCACTGCGAATGGAAGCGGTGCATTGGAGTTTTCAAGACATATTTTGGAGAGATTGGGCGTATTAGAAGGCGAAGAATTGAATCAATGGTACGAATTATTTAAAAAGGGCTATTTTCCCTCCTAATAGTTTGGGTTGATAGGAAAGCACGAAAGCATACATGCTTGGGTGCTTTCCTATTTTATTCAGATACTCATTTAAGTTGAAGCAACGTCACACTCTCCACATGCGCCGTATGCGGAAACATATCCACCGGCTGCACACTCTTCAATTCATAACGCTGCATCAGCTTCCCAACATCCTTCGCCAGCGTAGAAGGATTACAAGACACATACACAATCTTCTTCGGCTGCACATCCAGCAAGGAACGAATCAGCGCATCATCCAGCCCAGTCCGCGGCGGGTCGACTACGACGACATCTGGTCGAGTCCCTTGTTTGGCCCATTTCGGCATCAAGACCTCGGCACGACCCACGTGAAAGCTGGCATTCGACGCTTGGTTACGCTCTGCATTGCGATTGGCATCCTCGACAGCCTCGGGAATCAGCTCGATCCCACGTACCTCGCGGGCATAAGGAGCGAGCCACAAGCCAATCGTCCCTGTACCACAATACAAATCGAGGACAAGCTCTTTTCCGGTCAGTCCAGCAGCCGTTTTGACCTGATTGTACAGCTTTTGCGTCTGTTCGGGATTTAATTGGAAGAAGGCACGAGCAGACAAGTCGAAGGAAAGCTCACCCAACTTTTCAGCAATGGAAGCCCTGCCCCATAAGGATACTGTCTTGTCACCAAAAACGAGTGACGTTTTTTGCGTGTTTACGTTTTGCGCGATTCCTACCAGTTCAGGCAGTCTCGTACGGAGCTCCAAAAGTAGCTCCTTCACCCGTGGGATTTCTGGGGTGGCCGTTACTAGTGTTAATTGCGTTTCACCCGTAGCAAAAGCGACACGAGCGACGATCGTGCGAATGACGCCCGTCCGTTTTTTCTCGTCGTAGATCGGAATTCCGAGCTCTTCGATGATTTGTTTCGCTGTTTGGACGATTTTCGTTGTCGCTTCATGCTGCACCTGACAGCCTTCCAAATTGACGAGTTTGTGGCTACCTGTTTGATACAGTCCAGCGATGAGCTTGCCATTTTCCTTGCCCACCTGAAACTGTGCTTTATTTCGATACGACCACGGGTTGTCCATACCAATCGTAGGGGAGACTGGTGGCTGATTCATTCGAGCGTACTTGCGCAGTGACTCGATGACAATTTCCTGCTTGCTCGCGAGCTGTGCGGCATAGTCCATGTGCTGCAAGCTGCATCCGCCACACTCCGCATAGACTGGACAGGGGGGCTTTGTACGAGATGCTGATTTTTCAACGACTCGTAAAAGACGCGCGGTCGCGTATTTTTCTCTTGCCTCGGTCACCTCTGCATGGACGACCTCGCCAGGGAGAGCACCCTCTACGAAAACGATTTTTCTTTTAAAATAGCCGATCCCTTCGCCATTAATGCCCAAGCTCTTGATTGTGAGCGTCATTTGCTGGCCGACACGGATGCTGGCGTCTTGTTCTTTTTTATGCATTGTCATCTGTTCCGTTCTCCTCAAGCAATTCAGTATTTCCCTATTATAGAGCATTACGAGAGACGTTGCATGTATGCAAGAAGGTCTAGAGTGCTTCTCAAAGCATCACAGATAATGGCAACTTCCTGTCTAGCTTTGTTTTTGTTATAATAGTGCGGAGAATAATGAGGGAGTTGTGACGCTAGATGCAAGATCTATTTGAAAAAATGAAAGAATATCTCAACATGGATACTGAGATTTCTTTTGACGAGTTTGATGGCTACTACAAAAAGGTAACTGCGTTTCTAAACGATAGCTGGGAAACGTTGAACGAGGAAGATACCATGCACATGCTGTTCATCCTCGACAACCTCAAGTCGAACGGTGAAGATCGTTCCAAGCGCAAAACCAAGGAAGCGAAAAAATACGCAAAAATGGCGCAGCGCACTGAGATTTGGGCAAATGCACTGATCGGCCGTCTGCGTGAAGCTGGTTTGACTGATGAAGAAATCGGCAAGCGTTACGAAGCGATTTACGAAGCAGTATAGGATGTAGCCAATAGAAAAACGGGTACCGTTGTGAGTGCAATAGCTCGAAAGGAACCCGTTTTTTTGTCGTGGTTTTCCTGTCAAATAACAAGAAGATTGACAACTTGTGGGTTTCGGCGTAGAATGTTTAACTAATTCGAATAGTTCGTATGTATGAGCGTTGAAAAGGAAGAGTAGAAACAATAAGCAGCGTGCAGAGAGCCGTTCCCCGTGCTGAAAGAATGGCCGCCAGCCTGTTTTGAAAATCACCTTGGAGCATTGTCCTGGAAAATCAGCTTGTCTAGCCAGTGAGTATAGGACAACGAATTCGTCCTCGTTATCGGACGGGAGTTTCATAGTGAACTTCCTAAGTCTGTTTTTCGTGAGGAAGACAGAGATGCTGAGTGGTACCGCGATGCCCTCGCCTCAGCCAGCCGTGCGCAAATTGTGCGTTGCTGGTTTGGGGCGGGGGCTTTTTGATTTGGTGGTCTGGTCCCTACCACAATAGAGAAGGTACTTAGGAGGAACATATATATGCATACGGTCAGAGTGGAAGACATCGTAGTAGCCAATCATGCATTGAAAGACGTGGTGGAGAAGACGCCCTTGCAAAAAAACAAAGTTTTGTCTGAGCGCTACGGCTGCAACGTGTATTTGAAAAGAGAAGACTTGCAGATCGTTCGTTCCTTCAAAATTCGCGGTGCTTATCATTTTATGCGGAATCTTTCGACAATGGAACGAGAGCGTGGTGTCGTTTGTGCAAGTGCGGGCAATCATGCGCAGGGTGTAGCCTACTCATGTAACCATTTGCAAATCAAGGGCACGATCTTTATGCCAGCGACTACCCCACGTCAAAAAATATCGCAGGTCAAGCTGTTTGGTGGTTCCTATGTAGAAGTTGTATTGATCGGTGACACCTTCGATGATTCCTTCGCAGAGGCGATGAAGTATTGCATTCAGGAAGATCGAACCTTTGTCCATCCGTTTGACGATCCATTGGTGGTAGCGGGACAAGGAACGGTCGGTCTGGAGATTATGAATGACATGGAAGAACCAGCTGATTTCGTCTTTATGAGTATCGGTGGAGGTGGATTGGCAGCGGGTGTGGGAACGTACGTTAAAGGCATCAGCCCGAATACACAGATCATCGGTGTGGAGCCAGCAGGAGCAGCTTCGATGCAAGCTGCTCTGGAGCAAAAAGATGTTGTCACCTTAGATGAAATTGACAAGTTCGTCGATGGTGCTGCCGTCAAGCAAGTGGGGCAGCTAACGATGAGTATTTGTCAGGAGCTGCTGGATGACATCGTGCTGGTGCCAGAAGGCAAGGTGTGCACAACCATTTTGGAGTTGTATAACAGCAATGCCATCGTTGTAGAACCTGCAGGTGCCCTGTCGATTGCGGCTCTCGATTACTACCGGGATCAAATCGCTGGGAAAAACGTAGTGTGTGTCATCAGCGGTGGAAACAACGACATTGACCGGATGCAAGAGATCAAGGAACGCTCCCTGCTGCATGAGGGATTGAAGCACTATTTTGTTATCAATTTCCCACAGCGGGCCGGAGCCTTACGAGAGTTTATGGAAAAAGTACTGGGTCCTCACGATGATATCACACGCTTTGAGTATACAAAAAAGAACAACAAAGAAAATGGTCCAGCGCTGGTTGGGATTGAAATGAAATGCAAAGATGACTATCACCCGTTAGTCAGTCGGATGAAGCAGCATGGTATCCGCTATGTAGAGATTACACATGATCCGTATTTGTTCAATCTGCTGATTTAGGTCCTTGTGTTACAACAGATGCGGAATTTACAAAAATGTATGAATACAGCGAAAAAAGGAGCAATGAAGAGAGAATGAGCGAGAGAGAAAGATAAATCGGCGTAATGTATTATAACAATCTTTTATAAAACAGATGCTGTTGTAATACAATACAGATAATAACACACGGGGGGTTTTAATCATGACGCCGATCACTTCTTTCTTTCGCAATCTCGAAGCAAAATGCTGTGCTGCTTGCGGCCAGATGATCCACGAGCAAGCTGAATCGTATGCAACAGAATGCGCACCATGTCAAGAGCAAGCATCCTTTGACGCTTACAAGTACTATCATCAAAAACGCTAAGTCGAACATGAATACTGGATAAAACAGGTGTACCACAGGGCATGAGCCATGGCAGGTATACCTGTTTTTTGATTCAAAGAAAAAGCCGCTGTTCCATGACAACGGCTTTTTCGCATGTCAGCGCGGTTTATCGGCGTGCTTTGCAGCTTCCTGCTTGACGTAATCAATCAGCCCCAATTGAAAGCCTTCCTGTGTAAGGAGACGTTTGGCTTCATACGTACTCGCATAGTAGGCTTGGACATGCGGATCGTTGTCCAAAACGTAACGACACGCCTGATCACGAGACAACTCTTGGTACCAGTCTGTCTGTTTGATTTGGGCGACGAGATCCTCATAGGCCGGCTCCGGCTTTTTCCATGGATTCAAACGATGAATAATTTCACCAAGGATTGCAACAACGATTAGAATTCCGATTAAAAACATGGCTGTCACCTCAAAGGTTGGATCACTCTCATGGTACCACTCTCCTGAAGGCGCCGCCATGGGGAAGTCGGTCTGCTTGCAAAACAAGTAGAAAGCAGGCATGCTATATACTGTAAATAGAAAGGGCCCGATTGCTTGGGATAAGGAGGGCGCGAGATGTTTCATCCGCTTGTTTTTGATAATATCAGGGTTGTGTTGGAAGGTGCGGTATACGACAGGGACTTCGAAGGGGCAATTACGATTACGAACCGTTCGGATGTCATGGATATGGCTACATTCCATCGACTGTTTCAGATCCAGTTCAAGCTGGCTGATCAACCTGATCATACCGCAGCTGTCCGTGCTGAGATGCAGCTTCGTACCCAGTTAGCTGATATTGCAGCCGAGCAGCTAGAACAGCCGTTGACAGATCATATCGGATGTACGATTTGCATCCATTTTTACTTGCAGATGGAAAATTACAGAGATGTGCCCGGAGAAGCGAGAGAAATCACATCGATTCTCAATGACATCTGGGGGCAGCGTCCGTATATTACACAGAAAGTATCGGCTAAACTAGAGGAGCATCGAATCGATTGGCCACCGAAGCAAATAACCAACCAGGTGACGCTAGACTTTCATCGGAAAATTGATGAAGGCAATATCGATGACCTAAACGAATTAATTGATTATACGGTTCAGTCCCTTCAAAAGCTGCAGCTAAACATGGATCAACAAGCAAAAAGATAAGCGGACAGAACGGGGATTTACAAAAGAGCAGATGCGTATTATTATTTTGTTAACCTTATAACATTTTTAGTTAACAAAACGGAGGCTATTACGCATGAGAAACGAACGCTTGAGATGGCTGTTGCTCTCTGCCATCTTTGCCGCAATGACAGCGGTATTGTCGCAGGTGACTATTCCCTTGCCGTTGATTCCAATTACTGCGCAGACGTTGGCAGTAGGGCTGACAGCGACTATTTTGGGAAGACGATACGGGACAATGGCTTTGGTTATTTACGTTTTGCTCGGTGCAGTCGGATTGCCTGTATTCAGCGAGGCAAAAGGCGGATTGCAAATATTGGTAGGCAAATCCGGCGGGTACATATTTGGGTTTATTGCAACCGCTTATGTGACCGGACTCTACTTGGAGAAAACGAGATTCAACCTGAAAAACGCCATCATCGCCAATATCATAGGCATGTTTGTCACACTGGCTTTTGGTACAGTACAACTCAAATACGTCATGGACATTCCATGGGATAAAGCGGTCGCATTTGGTGCAACGCCTTTCCTCATTGTAGGGGTTGTCAAAGCAGTTCTGGCTTCGCTGATTGGCATCAAGGTACGCGAGCGACTGATTGCTTCTCGTCTGTTGCGCACAGATCAACCTGTTACACGATAAACAAAATGATTTTGTAAGCCATCCGAAGTTCGGGTGGCTTTTTTTCGCATAATCTCCTTATCGTGCCGGATACTATCGGTAGGATTTTGCATGTAAAAAGGAGGAGACGCATGAATATCACGATCACCGGCCCAAAAGGTCTTCCGATCTCAGGGAACTTGATGGCATTTCGCCGATCGCCGCTTCAGTTCATCCGTGAAGCTGTAGAAGAGCATGGAGAGGTCGTCCATTTTCGCTTCGGTCCTTCCCGCCATGTTTACCTGTTAACGAATCCGGATCACATCAAAGAGGTTTTGGTCAGCAAGCAGGCGCATTTTCGAAAAGGGAAAGCGTTGCAGTCGGCACGACCTGTCGTAGGGGATGGGATTCTCACCAGTGAAGGAAAAAAGCATCTGCGACAACGGCGGCTTATGCAGCCAGCTTTTCATCGAGAACGTATCGCCAGCTACGGAGAGGTGATGGTCCGGCAAGCAGTTGATCTCATGTCGGATTGGAAAACCGGGGAGCTGCGCGATATTCATGCGGACATGATGAAAGTAACCCTTGCGATCATTACGGAGACTATGTTTGGCAAAACCGTCAAGGAAGGTGCCGATCAAATTGGACATGCCATCGATGTCGGTTTGAAATACGTGGCCAATAAAGGCTCCTCTTTTATCGACATTCCTTTGTCCGTACCAACTAAAAGCAACCGGGAGTTCCTGGAGTCGAGTGAGCTGCTGGACAAAACGATCTACTCCTTGATCGAAGCTCGTCGTAATAGCGAAGGAGAAGAGCACAAGGACTTGTTGGGGATGCTTTTGGCTGCGCGTGATGAAGATGATGGGCAAGGAATGACAGATGAGCAGGTGCGCGACGAGGTCATGACTATTTTTGTAGCTGGTCATGAGACGACTGCAAATACCATGTCGTGGATTTTCTATTTGCTAGCTACTTATCCCGAGGTGGAGAAAAAACTGCATGACGAGCTGTCAACGGTGCTGTGTGAAAAGCTGCCGACAGTCGAGGACCTTCCCCAGCTGAAGTATACGAATCTCATTGTACAGGAAACGCTGAGGCTCTATCCCGCAGCCTGGACGATTAATCGGGAAGTAGTAGAAGAGGTTGAGATCGGCGGTCATACGTACAAGCCAGGCGAAACACTGATGATGAGCCAATATGTCATGCACCGTAACCCACGCTATTATGAGCAGCCTGATCAATTTATTCCAGAGCGTTTTGACAGCGACCTCTTAAAAAGAAATCCAGCTTATGCTTATTTCCCATTTGGCGGTGGGCCACGTGTTTGTATCGGGAACAACTTTGCTTTGATGGAGGCAGCTTTGCTATTGGCAACCATCGCACAGCGATATCGATTACGACTGGCTGAATCGAATCAGGAAGTGGAACCCGAGCCGTTGGTCACCTTGCGTCCAAAGAACGGATTGCCGATGCGTTTGGAAAAGAGATAGAAAAAAATGGAAATAGAGGACAAAAAAAGAGGCATCTTAGCACTACGGTTTCGCCGATTGTGTCAGATACCGAACTGGGGGTTATTTATCACTGAAAGCAACATGCTTACTAAAAATATTTTACTAGTAAAATATAAAGAAATAATTAACTGAAAATAAATCTATATAAAGAAAGGGTAGCTTGTAAAAGCTACCCGTGGAAGAAGGGGATGGTGAAGGAGAAACTGCTTCCCATTCCCAGTTCACTGTTTACCATCAAATCTCCGCCGTGAAGCCGGACGATGCTCTTACAAATCGTCAAGCCTAAGCCTGTCCCGCCACTGTTGCGATTTCGTGATTTTTCCGCTCGATAAAACTTGGTGAAAATCTTTGGCAAGTCTTCAGAGGCGATTCCTTCTCCTTTGTCGATCACAGTAAAAAGGACATGTCCTTCTCGCTGATCACATGTAAGGTAAATGGAGCCATCCGGTTTGTTGTAGTGAATGGCGTTGTTCAACAAGTTTTCCATGACACGTCGCAGCTTGGTCTCATCCGCTTCAATGTGTAGTTCATTGGAGATACGCAGCTTCCATTGAAAGGTGAGGCCTGCTTCTTTGATCCTCGGCAAATAGTCCTCAATGATTCCTCTCAAGAAGCTTCTGACATGAATACGATTTATGTTGAGTCGGACTTCGGAGCTTTGGGTGGTGAAGTCCTGCAACTCATCTAGCAGTTTTTCCAAGTCCGTCGTTTTTAGCTCGATTTTGCTCATCTGTTTCTGTATTTTGGTCATATCCGTCACACGACCGGAGCCGATATATGAGGCATACCCTTTGATCGTGGTGAGAGGTGTGCGGAAATCGTGGGCGATCGAAGCAATCATTTCGGCCTGTCTTTCTTCCGCTAAGCGAAGCTCATCAACCATTTCCCCGAAATATCGAAAGAGTTGTCCAAACTCATCATGCGAGCGGTACGTAAATGTCACAAGCCGTTTCCCTTCCTGGATTTCTTGGGTGACGCGCGATAATTCGTTTACGGGCCGTAATATCCAGCGAACGAACAAAGCGAGCAGAACCAATCCCACCAGACTAATGCTTCCGTAAATAAACCAAAGCATCATGGAAACCCCTGTCGTAGCCATCATGTCGTAATCATCTGTGTAGAAATAAACAACGATCTCCCCTGTACGCGGTGGCTCCTGCTGAAAATGGTACTCAGCTACTACTTTGAGGTCACTTTGCTTGGAAGAATCGCCACGGTTTGATGAGGAGGGAGAAGGCATTTTCAAATTATAGGCGCGTGATGTTTTGCTGTAGATGGTATTTCCATTGGCATCCTTCACGAGCATGCGGTACATCACGTCGTCTGGCAACTGCTTCTCAAGCTCCAAACGTTCGATTGGGTCCTTGAAATTACTGACGAGAAGCAGTTGATTGAGCATGACCTTCTCTGCGGCTTCCTTCTCAGCCTGGTACTGATTATGCCGATCATTTTTGAGTTGAGCGACAATAATGTCTTGAAAAACAAATTTAAACAACAAGATGTTGAGTGTAATCAAGGCAATGAAGGAGAGAAAAATTTTATTACGTAAGCTCATTTAAAGCTTCTCCCCGATAAATACGTAGCCTGTCCCCCATTGTGTTTTAATGAACTGACGCTCTGTTTCCAGCTTTTCACGGAGGTTTTTGATATGGACGGTCACTGTATTGAGCGAGCCATAACCATATCCCCAGACACGGTCATAAATTTGCTCTCGTGTAAAGACGATTCCCGCATTTTCTGCGAGGAATGTAAGCAGTTGAAATTCTTTTGTAGAGAGCTCAATCTTTTGATTACATACATAAACGGAATACGTTTCTTTATGAATTTCTAGGTCCTTGAATTTCAAAACGGTAATTGGTGAAGAGGCTGTTTCCTTCTCAGGCTGCTCTTCCGTATGCTTGCGAATGCGCTCATAGCGACGCAGGTGGGCACGAATGCGAGCGAGCAGTTCTTCTGTATCAAAAGGCTTCGTGATGTAATCGTCTGCGCCGATTTCGAAGCCGACTACCTTATCTACCGCTTTTCCTTTTGCACTGAGAAACAGTATAGGCAAATCCCACTCACGGCGAATCTGAGAGCAGAGCTCGTAGCCACTCATGTTGGGCATCATAATATCCAAAAGGATCAGATTTGGTCGCTCTCCTTGGCTGAGCAGGGAGAGAGCATCTTCTCCGCTCTCTGCGGAGGAAACGGTGAAGCCCTCGTTCTCCAAAATGTCTTCTAGCAGTTCAATAATCTCCAGATTGTCATCGACAATTAAAATGTGATCTTTCACCGGAACAACCCCCAGTTACTTCTATTAATAAGGAATACCATTCAAAGAATGGGTCTTGTCTATCATAACATGCTTTGAGCTGATCAGGGGAAGAAACCCCCGTAAGTTATTAAGTTGTTCTAATAGGTAAGGGTACCTCTTTAGACCAGGTACTAAATTTCGTCAGAAAAAGCCAGAGACATTGTGTCCCTGGCTTTTTATTATTTTGCCGAACGACTATTTTTGAGCTGGTTTTTCCGGCAACGATGCAGCTTGCACCGCTTTTTCCTTTTTCGGAGTTTCTGCTTTTGCTAGAACAGGAACGCTGAGACGCTTAGCGCCTACATAACGCTTGCTCCAGTAGTATGGATCGCTCAACTTGGTGTTGACGACTCCACGACCAGATTCCGAGTGCACGAATGTGCCGTCTCCAATGTAGATACCCACATGAGAAATGCTGCGACCGTTCGTATTGAAGAATACGAGATCTCCTGGCTGCAAATCTTTTCTGGCTACCTCTGTACCTAATTCGTACTGGGAAGCAGAATTGTGAGGCAGGTCTACACCTAACGCATCAAATACGTAGCGCGTGAAACCGGAGCAGTCAAAGCCCTTTTTGGACGAGCCGGAAGATTTGTAAGGGGTACCGTACAAGTCGCTGACTACTTCATTGAGAGAATTCTCCTCAGCAGCCTGTGCAGCGCCTGCCCCCATAGCAAGCATTCCAGCCATAAATAAAGATAAAACCACCTTGCGCAAAAGAAACTGCTCCCTTCGTGAGCCTACGAGGTTAGCTGAAGGGTTCGGTCGAAAGGACGCCCTAGGCTGCTAGGAGTAGCAACCATTCACCCCAAAAACGTGGTTCCCCCGTTTCCGCCAAGCGGAATTCGGCTATTTTTCGATGTTTTTTTACACGCACTCTTACGAAGATTCTACGCCAGTCCTTTTTTTCCTTCTTTTTCATCTATTCGTTCACATATTCGTCACAAAAATACCGTCAAATGCTGTAACGTTTTCGTTCGACAGAGCAAGTTGTATTTCAGCGCAGGCTTGTTCTGCGTTGCGCGACAGCTCGTCCGATTAGGGCAGGAAATTGTCTCCGTCCAAGGACGGAGGGAAAAACCAACCGCACGCCCGTTATGGGAAGCCTATACCGAGGGCTACAATAAGGGCATAACGTTCCACAAGCACCACATGCAAAACGAATGGAGGTAAGCGAGTAATGAGCGAACGGTCTGGCAAAGTTCTACTCGGGCTGGTTCTGCTGCTAGTCGGTGGATTGGTTCTTCTAGATCTGGTGGGTATCGATATCGGAGATTTGCTCGGGTTCATCATTCCCGGTGTGATCATGATATACGGTGCCAAAAAGATTATGGGACAAACCGGTTCACGCTTTTGGGGAATCCTAGTCTTCCTATTCGGGTTCCTGATGTTGATTGGCAAGCTTGACCTACTGTTTCACGCGCTTCTGGCCATTGGGGTAATCTATCTGGGATATCGCTTACTGCGTCCCAGTCAAGAACCTAAGCAAGCTCCACCTACATGGGAGCGTGAATGGGCCCAAAAAGTATTAAAGGAAGATACGCTGGACACTTGGGAGAGAAACGTAAGAAGACGCCCACAATAACACTACGTCGCAAGAGTCTTTTGGATGAACAATATGATGTGATATGATGAGGAGGAAAAAATAATGAGTATCTTTAAACGTTTGCGTGACCTGACAGTAGCTTCGGTGAATGATGCATTGGATTCGATGGAAGATCCGGTAGTAATGCTGAATCAATATATGCGTGACATGGAAGTAGAAATCGGACAAGTTGAAGTAGCGGTTGCCCGTCAGGTTGCACTGGAAAAGAAATTCCGTCAGCAATTGGACGAAGCCAATGCTCTGATCGAAAAACGCGATCGTCAAGTCAAGCTCGCCTTGAGTGAGGGAGAAGACGAATTGGCTCGTCGAGCACTCGCTGACAAGAAGCAGTACGAAGGCCGTGCAGCGGAATATGAAGGTCTCTACCTGTCAGCATCCGAGGCAGCTTCGCAAATGCGTGAGAAGCTGGCTGAGCTGAAGGAAGAGTTCTATAAAATGCGTGCGAAAAGGTTCACACTGATGGCGCGTGCACAAGTAGCTCGTACACAAAAGCAAGTCAATCAAGCAGTTGTCGGTATCGGCAATCAGTCTGCAGGCCGTGGCTTCGCCCGCATGGAAGAAAAAGTGATGCGCATGGAAGCAGAAGCGCAAATGAGTGGACAATGGCGCGAAACGAACCGTGCTTGGGAGAACGCTTTGACTGAACTGGAAAAGGATGATCTCGATGCAGAACTTGCCAGCATCAAAGCATCCATTAATGAAGTAAAAACACCGGTAGCCAAACCAGTACAATCCTAATTCGACAGGAACTGGGGGACTAGGTGTAGAATAGATTGTGTCAATTCGGCAGCCTGTGTACATCAGGCTGCTTTTCCCCTAGGAGGTACGATTCTTGCAGGACTTCTTGGTCTTTTTGCGGCGGTTTATCGCTGAGCCTGGACGCGTCGGTAGTATCATCCCCAGCTCTCGTTTTTTATGTGAGCAAATGTTGAAAAGCGTCGATTGGGCTTCAACCGATGTGATCCTGGAGCTGGGACCTGGCACAGGGGCATTTACCCAAACGATCTATCAGCGCTTGCGTCCCGGCACACATTACGTGCTTGTGGAACGAGATTCCCATTTTCGCTCTATGCTTCAATCACGTTTTCCCGATCTTCCTATCAGGGAGGAAGCGACTAAACTTAGGTCTTACTTGGAGGAGCAGAATCTTGCAGGTGCAGATGTCATTATCTCAGGTCTGCCATTCGCCAATTTTCCACTAGAGCTGCGGGCAGCAATTCTGGACGAAGTTCAATCTGTACTGAAGCCAGGGGGCCTATTTATTACATTCCAATATTCGCTACAACTCCAAGCTGAGTTGCAGGGTCGTTTTCCCTGGGTCAAGATCGACTTTACCCTGTTGAACATTCCGCCTGCATTCATCTATACATGTCGTAATGGTCAAAGTGAAAACGATCAGCATGGGGCGTGAGAGAGGAGACTTTTGTGAAACTGTCCCGTTTGCACAAAATGTTGGCTGGTATCCTGATTATTTTTACGGGAATCGGTCTTTTGTTAGACAGTTTGGGTATCATTTCGTTCGGTCTGTTTGATTTGTGGCCGATGGTGCTTATTTATTTCGGCCTTCGTTTGTGGGGGCAGAAAAATCGAATTGGCGGAGGGATTCTATTCTCCCTGGGGACCATCATCGCGATGGATATGTGGTTTGGTGTCGGGGTTGATGATTTGTTCCAGATTGCAGTGCCAATCGTGTTTATTTATTTTGGGTTTCAGTTGATTCGGGGCAAGAACAGCAGACGAGATCACCGTATGAATCAACCAGTGGGCGATATGGGGACCCCATCTGCTGCGGAGACGATTTTGACAAGTGATGCGAGTGTTACGAGTGACGTGAAGGTTTCAACAGAGGAACGTCCTTGGCTAGACAGCTGGAATAAATGGAAGCATGTTGGTGGCAAAATTCCACATCACGAAAGAATGTCTTCATCACCTGACGACACGTTGCCAAAAGATTCCCGCAGTTCTCTGATTGGAGATTATCACCTGACCTCGGGGCGTTTTGAATTGAATCACTTACATGTCTGGCATGGAATCGGAGATGTTGTGATTGATCTTTCCCGGGCAGTGTTGATGCGGGATGAGGCGGTTCTTGTCGTAGAGGGCTGGGTAGGCGATGTGACAATTTATGTACCTGTCGATCTTCCTGTATCGGTAACGGCAGGGTTGAGTATAGGTGACCTGGAGGTGCTAAGCCACCGTCAGGGAGGTATCAATCGCAGCGTTAAGATTCGTTCAGATCAGTATGATGAAGCGTTGCAAAAAGTAAACTTGCATATCTCGCTGCTTGTCGGCGATATAAAAGTCAAGTACATCTAGGAGGTACTGGCGGATGCGTCGACAGCGATTGGCAAGTATTCAGTGGCAATACGTGCGCTATGGCATGTTACTGGCCGTCAGTGCAGTTACTGCCGCGTTTATTTGCTTCTTTTGGCTATACTTTTTATGGAAAGATCATCCCGGGATTCATCGGTGGTACAACGAAATGATTAGCGACCGCAACTTCGTGTGGTGGCTTCAAGAATATATAGGTATCAATCTGCCTGCTGATCCAGAGGGCTTGATTCAGCTTGCTGCTTTTGTAGTCTCTTTGCCTGCAGGTGTCTTAGTGGCATTGATCATTTCCTATATCATCGGCAATTTGTTGAAAAAGAGACTCAGTGTACTGTGGGAAGCTGCCATGAAGCTTGGGCGTGGGATGCTGTCGTATCGGGTTCCTGAATTGGGCGTCGATGAAGTCGGCGAATTAGGATGGCAGATCAATCGCTTGGCTTCACAATGGGAAGAGCAAGTGGCATCTTTGCAGCGGCTGTCGAACCACAATGCGGCTCTCGCAGAGCAATTGAAGCATGCAGCGGTAACAGAGGAGCGACAGAGATTGGCGAGAGAACTGCATGATGCAGTCAGTCAGCAGCTGTTCGCCATCGCCATGACGACTGCGGCGATGAAACGGCTTGTAGAAAAAAATCCGCAACGTGCAGCACAACAGATTGAATTGGTCGAAGAGATGGCAGCAGCTGCACAAGCGGAGATGAGGGCATTGCTCTTGCATCTTCGTCCGGCTACGTTACAAAACAAGTCATTGAAGGAAGCCATTCTGGAACTTTTAGATGAGCTGACGCGTAAAAATACCATGCAGCTGTCTTGGGAGATCGAAGACGTCGAAGGCTTGCCGAGTGGAATTGAGGATCATTTGTTTCGTATTTTGCAGGAGTCCTTGTCCAATACATTGCGGCATGCTAGAGCTACCCAGATTACAGTGAAGCTGTTTACGCTGCAAGAGCAGGTTCGCCTGCGAGTATCGGATGATGGTGTTGGTTTTGATCCGGATGGGGAGAAAATGACGTCATACGGTTTGCGCAGCATGCAAGAGCGCGTAGCAGAGGTCGGAGGCTCCATGGAGATTTACTCGGCAATTGGGAAGGGGACGCAAATTGAGGTCCGTATTCCTATAATGTCACAGACGGAACGGGAAGGGTGAATGCTCGGTGATTCGGGTACTACTGGTAGATGATCACGAAATGGTTCGGATGGGTCTGGCTGCTTATTTGTCTACAGAGGACGATATTGAAGTCGTAGCAGAGGCCGGCAGTGGAGAAGAAGGGGTGCGGATGACGCAAGAGCTGCGCCCGGATGTCGTTTTGATGGATTTGGTTATGGAAGGCATCGGCGGTGTGGAAGCGACTCGGCGTATTCGTGAAAGCTGCCCATCCAGTAAGGTTATCGTCTTGACTAGCTTTATTGATGACGAAAAGGTATATCCGGTCATTGAAGCAGGGGCGTTCAGCTACTTGCTGAAGACTTCGCGTGCAGCCGAGATTGCAAAGGCAATCCGCTCTGCTGCAGCGGGTGAGCCCGTTTTGGAATCGAGGGTAGCAGGAAAAATCATGGCCCGTTTCCGTCACGGTCAAGAGTCCCATCCCCATGAGCAACTGACCCCGCGTGAGTTGGAGGTTTTGAAGCTGATCGGTCAGGGCAAGTCCAACCAGGAGATTGCAGATGAGCTGATTATCGGGATCAAGACGGTCAAGACTCATGTGAGCAACATTCTTGCCAAGCTGAATGTGGAGGATCGCACGCAAGCGGCCATTTACGTGCATACGCATAGCTTAGGCTAATCACATAGCATCATGTATAGGTAAACGCGCCAAAAAGCTCCTCAGTAAACAGGGGCTCTTTCGCGCGTTTACTTGTTTAAACAGTTTTCTTGTATACAAACCGTGAGTTTTTTTCGTAGATGTGGTAAAGATAGTAAGTAACGAATGAGAGATTACGGAAAGGAGGGACGGGCTATGAGGCACAAACCTCAAACACGCTCCAAGGTGCTTTTGGCTGACAATGGTGTGGATATCGTTGGCGATGTTCACGGCTGTTACGACGAATTTATAGAATTGCTCAAACGCTTGGGATATGAACAAACCCCAGACGGTACCTATCGCCATCCCCACGGCCGAAAGCTCCTTTCCCTCGGTGATATCACGAGTCGTGGACCTTACTCAATCAAAATGCTGCAGTTTTTTCACCATCATGTCACGGCAGGTCTGGCTGAGATGGTGGATAGTAACCACGGTTGGAAAGTAGCCCGTTGGCTGGATGGCAGACCAGTGACATTGGCTCACGGAGATGAAAAGGTAGAAGAGGAGATTCGGCTGTATCAGCAAGAATACGGACCGAAGAAGGCCTCCTTGCTGCGAGAGCAGAGTCGCAGATTGCTATTTTCTTCTCCTTCGCACATGATCATCAAACGGAATGAAAAAATAGTAGCGGTCGCCGTTCATGCGGGGATTCGTGATGATTACATAGGGATGGATTCGCCTACGGTCTACACGTTTTGCCGATATGGCGATGTGGCAGGAACGGGACCAGATGGGCGCCCGATCCGCAGAGAATGGGCAAAAGAACGAAAAGTGACTTCGCCCATAATCGTATGGGGACATGATCCGCATCCAGAACCAAAAAGAAAAAATGGCACCATCAACATCGACCAAGGATGTGTGTTCGGCGGAATGTTAACCGCCTACCGCTACCCAGAGGACGAATTGGTGAATGTGCCAGCAAAAAGAAATTATTCGGGCTTAACGGATACGCCGTTGACCCGTTTTAAGGCAGACGATTAAACGGAGATGTTACGTTACGTTTTGAGCTTTTCGAATAAACGCTTTAGGATGACAGCCTGTGCCCAGAGCGGTAGAGGTTGGTCAGGCTGTTTACGCCATTGTTCGTCGGTTAATAAGCCTTGATCATACAGCCAGTTGACGGCTTCCTGCTTCCAGTCGGCTCCTCCGTTTCCTGGAGAATTGGTGGGAGCAAGGGTCGGTGCTGTAGTAGGTTTTGGAGTAGAAGTAGGAGTCGTAGGGGGCTGGTAGGGAAGTTTAGCGTACGTGCAAAATGCTCGGACTACCCCTTCCGCGAGATCTCGCCAATCCTGTTGCAGTTTATTGGCGTCCAGGGCATTGTCAGCAAAGCCATACTCGACGATAACCGTCTCCACGCTGCCAGTCTCCCGGTGCATGAAGTAGTAATCGAGCCGCGGATTATCTGGCAGTGTCCGCGTAAAAATGCGTCGATTCGGCATCCCTTCTGCTGCCAGGGCATCCTGGATCAATTGGGGAAAGGTTGGGGAGCCGTAAATCGAGTAAATGACCTCGGAGCCTCGGCCGCCACCTGAGTTAATGTGATTCGAGATGCAGTAGCGAGCACCGCTGTTTCGAACCAGCTCAGTACGAGCCTCACTTGTTAGAGTCACATCGGTTGTCCGTGTGATAGCGACAGGAATATTTAGAGCCAAAAAGCGATTATATTGATAGAGCGATATTTGCAAATTCATATCTTTCTCGGTAAACTGCGTGTTGTTTCCTCCACCTGGATCGCTGCCACCGTGTCCAGCGTCCAGAATTACAATTGGAGTCATAGTTGTTTCACCTCTTGCTATTAGAATATGCGTGAGACGAAGATATTGTTGAGGGCAGTGTTCTCATTTTCCAAGTTTTCTAATCACAATTTACAGAAGATAGCTCAACTATGGTACAATAAAAGAGTTCATAATTACGTATAGAGGATGGTAATGTATTGATGGCTTGGTACAACTGGGTAATTCCAATTGTTACATTGTTAATCGGTCTCGCTGGTGGGTTTTATGGAGGGACTTATTTATTGAAAAAACAAATGTCCAACATGCAAATGGACGACAAGCAGCTTCAAGCCATGGCCCGTTCAATGGGGATGAATCTCAACCAAAAGCAGCTCAAACAAATGAGTCGTACGATGAAAAACATGAAAATGCCAAATAAATTCGGGAAGTAGCGTGAAAGGGAGTGTCGTTTGATGGGGGCGACCCGGCTGCGCTACACGATGATCGGTTTTATTGTCGGAGTGTTTATCGTGTATTTGAAAGACCTGCCGCTTGCTGAAGGAACTCGGTTTGCAGCCCCTTTTTACGGAGCGGGGATCGGACTGCTCATTGACGGCATTATTTTACGTATGAAAAAAAGAAAGCAAGAGTAGGGGAGGAGCCTGGCGAATGATGCCAGGCTTTTTTCTGTTGGGAAGGGCGCTTATTTTTCAAGAGACTCAGCAAAATACTGGACGATAAAATCACAGAATTTGCGTGCTGCCAGGGAGAGATATCTTTTTTCGTGCCGAATCATTTGAAAATGTCGCTGGCAGATCGGGTTTTCGATCGGAACCATGACAAGGTGAGGGTCTTCCTCTCGACTGATACAGCCATAGAGGGCGATGCCAAGACCTGCGCGGACCAGCTTTTGGATAGAGCTGGGATCATCTACCCGACAAGCGAATTTGGGGGTAATCCCTGCTTTTTGAAAGAACTGATCGTACAGCATTTGAATGGGAAAGTCCTCCCTGTAGCCGATAAATGACTCTTCAGCCAGCTCACTTAGTCGAATACTGTTTTGCTTGGCTAAGTGATGGGTGCGAGGGACAGCTACATGAATATCTTCTTTCAGTACGGGTGTAGTCAAAATATCCGGCACCTTGATCGGCAAATGCGTGAAGCAAATATCCACTTCGCCTGACTCCAGGAGGGTTGCCATTTCTTCGATGCTGGCTTGCGTGATCTGGAAGTGTACATCAGGATGGAGGGCGAGAAACTTGCCCAATGGTTCTGATAACAAGTCCAAGGTCGACGTTGCCAGATGAATACGACCATGTTCCATTCCAGCCAGATCCGATACGACTTTTTGACCTTCCTCCAACAAATTCAGCGCTTTATCTACACGCTCCAGATATGCCTTCCCAAATGTATTCAGCCGTATACGTCCTCGCTCGCGGTCAAATAACGGAACACCGACATTCTCTTCCAACCGAGCAATAGTCTTGCTGAGAGCAGGCTGGGCAATCCGCAGCTCTTGGGCGGCTTTCGTCATATACTGCCACTTGGCCACTGTCCGGAAATAGTGCAATTGCAACAATTCCATTCGATTCAACTCCATATACTCAGGTATATCAACTTCATATCAAAAGATATATTTTCGTTTATTTTAAAATCATTATAAACTACAGCTAGCAAGTCAAACAATCACCTTCCCGGGAAGAAATCGGT
This sequence comes from Brevibacillus sp. FIR094, assembly GCF_050477165.1. Taxonomy (NCBI): domain Bacteria; kingdom Bacillati; phylum Bacillota; class Bacilli; order Caryophanales; family Paenibacillaceae; genus Brevibacillus; species Brevibacillus sp. FIR094. The sequence continues at coordinate 150,626 of NZ_JBEAES010000014.1, forward strand.
GATAACGAGAGGTGTCTTTCCAATATGCAAACTGAACCACAACAACAATCTGCTGAAAAAGTTCTTCGCGTACTCGTGTTTACCCTCATGATTACGGTGATGAGTGCTACGATGTTCAATATCGTGTTACCGCAAATCAGGGAAGAATTTCATTTATCTTTTAGCCAAGTAAGCTGGGTGACGTCTGCCTTTTTGTTAATCTATGCGGTTGGAACCGTGATGTACGGAAAGCTAGCCGATTCCTACAAGCTCAAACATTTGCTTACATTCGGACTGATTTTGTTTGCCATCGGCTCCCTTATCGGATTTTTCGCCCATAACTATGGCACGGTACTTTTCGGGAGAATTGTGCAGGCAGCAGGAGCTGCAGTTGTTCCGGCGACGTCTTCCATTATTCCGGTGCGATATTTTCCCCCAGAGAGTAGGGGGAGAGCTCTAGGGATCTCAATGACCGGGATGGCGATCGGTAGCGCATTAGGTCCCGTTCTTTCCTCTTTGCTGGTCAGTCTGCTCGATTGGAGATGGCTGTTCTGCATGCCGTTGTTCACACTTTTTGCCGTGCCTTTTTTCCGGAAGTATTTGGAGGAGGAGGAACGGGAAGCCGTCAAAATGGACTGGATCGGCGGTGGGCTTCTTGCAATCACGATTGCGTTGCTTCTACTGGCTATTACGAATCAGAGCTTGTTGCTTGCACTGGGCTGCATCCTCTCATTCCTTCTGTTCTTGGTAAGAATTCAGACAACCGCAGAACCTTTTGTTCGTCCTGGCTTATTTCGGAGCAAACGCTATTCACTCGGGCTGGTGATTGCCTTTTTGATGATAGGGAGTGGCTATTCGTTCGCTTTCCTTAGTCCACAGTTATTGGCCAATGTGAATCATTTGGCACCGGGGCTCATTGGCTTTGTCATGGTACCGGGAGCAATTGTGACCGCGTTCTTTGGGAAAAAGGCTGGAATTCTTGCAGATAAGAAAGGGAATTCGTATTTATTTTACACAGCGTCTGCGCTACTTTTGAGCAGCTTTGTCCTCTTCTCTTCCTTTGCGGGAGTATCTCCGCTTCTCATTGCCGTTTTTCTGATTTTTGGCAATGTCGGACTATCGTTTATGATGATTTCGATGTCAAACGCAATCTCGCAGTCGCTACCAAAAGAACAGATTGGCGTCGGTATGGGATTGTTGGCAATGCTGAACTTTATTGCAGGTGCACTGGCAGCTACCTTGTTCGGCAAGACGATTGATGGAGGCGCTTCTGTGAGCTGGAATTTGCTCAATAGCTATCCAGGAGCGTCCGTCTATAGCAATATTTACTCCGCTTTAGTGCTCGTGATACTGGGTCTTGCTTGCCTTTATTACAGACAGTTCGGTCGCAGCTGCTCGGTGAGAGAACTCCATTGATTCGGTTAATAAAATTATTTTTATTGCTAGACTCCATTGACAACCAGATATAAACCGAATAGAATTTCAAACAATAATAACAATAACGCGAAGAACGGGAACAGTAAGTGGTCTGATCTGTTTAGAGAGCTGCGGGATGGTGCAACGCAGTCAGAGAAGCCAGTGAAGCTCGCCCGGGAGCGGCAGGACTGAACAAGATGTAGCGCTGCATCGAGCAGTAAGTTCTGACGGATAACCTCCGTGATCGGGTTGTGCTGATCGACTGGGATCAGTACACGAGGTGGACTTCTGGCGAATAGCGGGAGTCAACGAGAGTGGTACCGCGATAGACAAGGTCTGTCGTCTCTTCGATAGAGACGGCAGGCCTTTTTGATTTAACAACGACATAGAGCAAACGCGAAGAACGGGAGCTAGTAAAGCGAATTTCTTGTCCAGAGAGCTGCGGGTAGGTGCGACGCAGTCAGGAAATGCTCGAATCTCACCCGGGAGCGGCAAGGTTGAACACATACAGTAGACCTTGACGGATCGTCCCACGTCATCGGGACAGCGAGGTGGATTCTCTTTTGAAAAAAAGAGGGGATCAACGAGAGTGGTACCGCGGCAGCCAAAAGCCTGTCGTCTCTTGTATATGGAGACGATGGGCTTTTTTTATTGGGAAAATAACTAAAAAAATTGAGGAGGCAATACCCATGGCAAAACGAATTCATATTTTCGATACGACACTGCGTGATGGAGAGCAAGCACCAGGAGCGTCTCTTTCTCCTGAGCAAAAAATCGTGATAGCGAAGCATTTGGCAGACCTCGGCGTGGATGTCATTGAACCGGGCTTCCCGATCTCCAGTCCTGGTGACTTCATGGCGGTGCAACGTATTTCGCAAGAGGTGCACGGTGTAGAAATCTGTGGCTTTGCTCGTGCAGTGAAAGAGGACATCGATGCAGCTGTTCGGGCTACACAAGCGGCAGAGCGTCGTAGACTCCACATGTTCCTGTCATCCTCCAGCATTCATCTGGACTTCCAACTCCGCAAGTCGAGAGAGCAGGTGATTAAGATCGCCCGTGAGATGATTGCGTACGGCAAACAGTTCGTAGACCGGATTGAATTTTCGCCAATGGATGCGACCCGTACGGGAGATGAGTTTCTGTTTGAGATGATCGAGGCGGCAATTGAAGAAGGGGCAACTATTATCAACATCCCGGATACGGTCGGATATGCGCTTCCGGAAGAGTACGGTGCCATGTTCACTCGTGTCATGAAAAATGTCCGTGGCAGCGACAAGGTAGAGTTCAGTGCACATTGCCACAATGACCTGGGACTCGCGGTTGCAAACAGTTTGGCTGCGATTCGTGCTGGGGTCACCCAAGTCGAAGTAACGGTCAACGGGGTCGGTGAGCGAGCAGGGAACTGCTCTTTGGAAGAGCTGGTGATGGCAATTGAGACCCGCAAAGAAGCACTAGATGCCGAGACTGGCATCAGACCAGAGCACATTTACACCACTTCACAAAAGGTGAGCCGTGCCATGAGCTTCCCAATTGCTTTCAACAAACCAATTGTCGGTCGCAATGCTTTTCAGCACGAAGCGGGAATTCATCAGGACGGTCTCTTAAAAGAGCGCAGCACATACGAAATCATGGACCCGGAGAGCTTGGGCGTACCTCGCAACATGATCATTCTCGGAAAACACTCCGGCCGCCATGCGATCAAGCACCGCGTAAACGAGTTCGGAATACAGATGACCGACGAACAGATGGAGACACTGTACGTCCAATTTAAAGAGCTGGCTGACAAGCAAAAAGTTGTCCAGGATCATCAGTTGCTTGAGCTGGTAGGACATACCGTGAACGCTGTACTGGAGCCGTTCACATTGGTAAATGCGCAAGTGCTCACCGGCACATCCGGAAGTCGTATGGCTTCCTGCACCATTACGAACAATGTGACAGGAGACGAACAAGCATACTCTGGTACCGGAGAAGGACCTGTCGAGGCATTGGTGGCAGGCATCAAGCAGGCACTGCCGTTCGACGTGGAGTTTACGGACATGGAGCTGTATTCATTGTCATCAGGGGAACATGCGACAGGCGAAGCGATTGTGACGGTCAGCGCTAACGGAAGTCATTTTAAAGGAGTTGCCGAGCATCGAGATGTACTGATGGCGGTCGCGCAGGCTTTTATGGCGGCGAGCAATCAGGCGGTGCGTGATCATCAGGCCAAAGTTGTAACAGCCGGGGCTAACTAGAAATCTATTTGTTGCACCAAACATAAAAGAGTCAGCCTGTAGATGTTTGCAGGCTGACTCTTTAAGTGCTTGTGGCTGTAGTGGAGAGAAGAATATTTCCAGTCTAGGCTCCAGGCTCCGTCCTGCTGGGGGCAAAGGCTGCCCGCTAATCCCTTCTCCGCTCGGTAGGACTCCACAAGTCGCTACGTCTGGAAATATTCTTCTCTGTCGTGACTGATGATACTCTTCGTTCTTTTAAAGTTCTTTAAAACCCAGTTAAGTACGGAAAGCTCGCAGAGGAAACAGGAAAAATAAGCGAAGATCTTAGGGACACCGACCGAGACGGAATGAAAAAAGCGAAACACGGTCGTAAGCGTCCACCTCTGAAAAACTTCCTGAATGGACTACTTTGGACGCGGTTTCGCTTTTTGCATGGAGTCGGGCAGTGAATCCCTCAGCGGGTGGCCCTAGAAGCTGAGCGTTTTCTCCTGTTTCCTCCCCACCAATACAGTAACGTACAAGAGGGTCTATTTAAATCAAGCAGTAAAAATCAACTCATATACCATCTTCACAATCAAGGTAATGGATACGACCAAGAACAACGGACGAACATAACGTACTCCCGTTTTGATGGCCATTTTGGCACCAAGGTTAGCGCCCAACAGCATCGCGATTCCCATGATGAGACCAGTCATGAAGACGACCTTGCCCTCCAGTGTGAAGACAAAAAGCGCAGAAATGTTACTGGCCAAATTCAAAATTCGGCCATTGCCGGCTGCAATCACAAAATCGTAGCCAAACAAAAGCACCATTAGAAAAACAAAGAACGAACCGGTTCCGGGCCCGAAAAATCCATCGTAAAATCCGATTAAAAAGGTAAAAGGAATCCCGATGCCGAGCGTAAATTTGGTCAGCCCTTTGTAGTTGGAATCTTGACCGAAACGTTTGTTGAATAGGGTGTAAACGAAAATGAGTGCCATCATGATAACGACAAGGAACTTCAAAAACTCCTGGGGAACGAACAGAACTGTTTTCGCTCCGAAATAGGCGCCGATCAGGGAGACGGGAAATAAGATCAGCATGAGCTTTTTGTCAAATTTACCGTTCTTGATAAAGGTGTAAGAACTGGTGGCTGATGAAATCGTGCCAGCCAATTTGTTCGTGCCAAGTGCAAGGTACGGTGGCATTCCTAGACCGAGCAGGGCGGGGAGGGAGATGAGTCCGCCTCCACCAACAGTACTGTCGATGAATGCTGCAATGAATCCAAAGACGGCAAGAAGTACGATCGTTGATAAGTCCATTTCCACTAGATATCACCTGATTCTCTTCGATTGTAATACTCCAAGTCTAGCACGCTCGTTTTTGTTTTCAAGATGGAAATCTTTGAAATAATAAATAGATTAATATACTTTGCATACCGATTTGTTGAAAAACTGTTTGGCTTACAGTATAATGAAGGCGTAAGCTTGACCTACATAATTTGAGGAGGAATGTTACAATGGCACATCAACTTCCTGCATTGCCTTATGCACACAACGCTTTGGAACCACATATCGACGCGCAAACCATGGAGATCCATCACGGACGCCACCATGCTACTTATGTTAACAACCTGAATGCAGCTCTGGAAGCACACGCTGACCTGCAAGGTAAAAGCATTGAAGAGCTGATCAGCAATCTGGATGCTCTGCCTGAGTCCATCCGTACTGCTGTTCGCAACAACGGTGGAGGCCATGCTAACCACACACTGTTCTGGGAAATCATGAGCCCGAATGGCGGCGGCGCACCAACTGGTGAACTGGCTGACGCAATCAACGCGGCTTTCGGAAGCTTTGACAACTTCAAAGCAGAATTCGCAAAAGCAGCTACTACTCGTTTCGGTTCCGGATGGGCTTGGCTGACTGCAGAAGGCGGAAAAGTAGCAATCAGCTCTACTCCTAACCAAGACAGCCCAATCATGGAAGGTAAAAAACCTATCCTTGGTCTGGACGTCTGGGAGCATGCTTACTACCTGAACTACCAAAACAAACGCCCTGACTACATCGGCGCGTTCTGGAACGTTGTAAACTGGGATGAAGTTAGCAAACGTTTCGCAGCAGCGAAATAATTGTAACTTTACCTGTCAAAAGGCTTGTCGTTCTTTAAGAGCGGCAAGCCTTTTTTGTTCAGAGAAAAGAAACGGCATCGATTCTGGATACACTTGTAACCATGATGATTATGAGATATAATACTTACTAAAAGTAACTAAGTTTAAAAAGTATAGAGGAGAGTGTACGCAAATGATGCCGTCTTTTTTCATTGCACATGGTGCCCCGTTACTTGCGATAGAAAACAATGCCTATACAGAAGCACTGAACCAATTGCCTAGTCTGCTCCCGCGTAAGCCACGAGCGATCGTCATGTTTTCGGCTCACTGGGAAGCTTTTGAGCAAATGGTGGGAACGATGGATATCTTCCCGACGATTCACGATTTTGGCGGATTCCCGCAGGAGTTGTACGAGATTGAGTATCCAGCAAAAGGGGAGCGAGAAATAGCGGAGGAAACAGTCCGCCTTCTTCAGGAAGCGGGCGTGCCAGTTGCTCTCAACACGACACGCGGACTTGATCATGGACATTGGGTCATTCTGCGCCATATGTATCCGGATGCAGATATTCCTGTTGTTGCCTTATCAGTTAATCCGAATCTGACCGTGACGGAGCAATATCAGATCGGCAAAGCACTCAGTCCACTCCGCGAAAAAGACGTTCTGATCCTCGGCAGTGGCGGAACCGTCCATAATTTTTCCTATATGAACCTGAGAGAGTCCGATAGTAATACCTTTGAGTGGGCAGGACAATTCGAAGACTGGCTGCAAACAACATTGACTGAGTGGAATGTCGAGGATCTCGCCAACTACCGTGAGCTTGCTCCACATGCTGAAAAAGCTGTTCCCGCGTATGGAACTGAGCATTTTGTTCCGCTTGTGTACGTCATGGGAGCTGCTGACGATGAACGTACAGCGAAGCGCCTGCATATGAGTATGCGTTATGGAAGTCTCAGTCACACCCTTTGGCAGTTTGGTGATACGAAATAATGACAGAGCGCATGGAGGATGTTTATCGGGAGTATAAATCATTACTGTTTTCCCTTGCGTACCGGATGACTGGCTCGGTAACGGAAGCGGAGGACATTGTTCAGGATACATTTCTTGCGTTGGCAGGTACCGACATCCAAGACATTCACCATGTAAAAAGCTATCTGTGCAAAGCTGTGACCAATCGTTGTCTGGACTTATTAAAATCAGCCCGTTGGAAGCGGGAGCAGTATGTAGGGGAATGGTTGCCGGAGCCGATGCTGGACGCTTCGGAAACCAATGATCCCCTGCAAACAGTGATTGCCGAAGAAGCAGTCTCGTATGGCTTGCTTGTTCTATTGGAGAATCTACCGTCGACGCTACGTGCCGTTTTTGTGCTCCGAACGGCTCTCGACTACGAATACAGCGAAATTGCTGCGATGCTCGAAATGACCGAAGTAAATTGCCGTAAGAAGTTTAGCCTTGCGAGAAAAAAGCTGGCTGAAGCAGGAAATCAGGCGCTCGTCCCTCAGTCGAATCGGACTTCGAGCTTGGTAGAACAGCTGATACAGGCCATCTCCAAGTCAGATGCGATGTCGTTGATCGGGCTTTTGACAAAAGATGCTGTGTTTGTCAGCGATGGTGGCGGGAAAGTCCGTGCGGCTATTCATCCCATCTTCTCAGACGAGCGGATTACTGCCTTCTGGATGGGGGTATGGCCGAGGTGGGCTTCTCATGCTACCATGCAGATTCGTTCAATCAATGGCCAAGATGGAATTGCCGTCTACTCCGAAGGTCAGCTAAAAATAATCATCCAGATCACAATGAATGAAGAAGAAAATCGCATTGCACGCTTGTACATGATGGTCAATCCAGATAAGCTTGCCCATTTGCAAAAAGAAAATGGATGATTCGTCACAAGAAGGACGCTTCACTCGTCTATGAGGTTGAAAACAAATTCGAGTGGAGAGGACAGATGAATGATGCAAGCTAGATTCAATCATCGTGCAGCAAATCCTGAGGCGCTTCAAACCATGCTCAAGCTGGAAAATTTCGTGAATGAGAGCGGCTTGGACAAAAAACTGATTGAGCTGATCAAAATTCGTGCTTCCCAAATCAACGGCTGCGCTTTTTGCATGGATATGCATACGCAGGATGCACGCAAACTCGGTGAAACAGAGCAACGCATTTATTTACTCAGCCTATGGAGAGAATCTGCGGTTTACACAGAGGCAGAGCGGGCCGTCCTTGCTCTGACAGAAGCTGTCACTGTGATTACGGCTAACGGTGTTTCAGAAGAGCTTTATCAGCAGGTCCGCGAGCATTTTGACGAGAACCAGTACGTTGCCTTGATTATGGCAATCAATACGATCAACAGCTGGAACCGAATCGCGATTTCGACAGGAATGAGTGCTCCGTATAAATAAGTAAGGATCAGTCAAGAAAAAGACACGCTCTTAGGAAAAGGAGCGTGTCTTTTTTCGTTGCTATACATCCATCTCGACTTTTCTGCCTGGATAGAACTGCTGCTCTTCGGAAAGTGGATTGCCTTTGACGGTCAGCACGGTAGGCGTAATCCGGAAGATGGCGGTCGTACTGCCCAGCGAAGAACGATATTTGATGACATGCTGCAAAGGCAAAGGTTCTGAATAGTAGCCGGGTACGTACTTGTCGATCATGGATTGCATCGCATCGCGCATCTCCTCAGGTTCAGAAACACGCTCAATTGTCCCAGCAATAAACACACTCATGTAAGCCGTATCGATATGGGCAGGCACAGGTGAGGCGATTGTGCCGTACTCCTCGCAAACACTGAAACATACACGGTTGTTGCCGTTAATCATCTCGATTTTTCTGCCAGAATCCGCGCCGTGAAAATAAATACAGCCATTCCACCAAGCAAAATTCATAGGCAGGATGTACGGCTCGATTTCATTGGACAAGCCGAGATGGCCGACCTTTGCTACTTTCAAAAACTGGTCAATTTGTTCCTGATCAGTAATGGTACGCTTGGAATAACGAATTGGTATCATGTCGAGTCCCCCAGTCTTGTCGTTGTTAATTTGATCGTAATGGGTATTTGACTAGGAGAACAGGTGCAATTTTGGTAAAAATGAACGGGTCAGATGACAAAAAAATAACCGCCCTCTACTGGAAGGGGCGGTAGTCTCGTCGATTACGAGCGTTTTGAATCTAATTTTTTGGTAAGCTGTTCTTCTCCGTGGTGGATCCAACCGACGAAGGAATCGCGGATGGTCAGATCAAAATTGAGGTAGACCACGGCGACGAACATGTAATGACTTTTCCCTTGAAAACGGGAGCGGTAGCGCAGATCAATCCATTTGACCTCATAGCCAAAGGAGCGCTCCTTTGTTTCTACATGCACATGATGGGTAAAGGCGAGGAAGGATTGGACTTTGTAGCTTTTCTTGGCTGCCACAATCCGCTCATTTTCCGGTTTAATGGAGAAGGTGTCCAAGATGACGACGTCCCCCGAAATGACTTCACCTACATACCAATGCTGGTCTGTTTTGGCGACGAAGGTCCAATATGTCCAGGAAAGAGTAGGGATGATGGTAAAGGTACCAGCTTTGCCGATTCGCTGACGAACCAGCTCGGTCGTTCGTCTTTGCGCCTGACAACGCCAGTAGTAGTATCCGGCAATGATCACGTATATCCATAAAAAGACGTGTCCTGGATGCGCACCTGCCGCCCATAGCATAAAGCCGACGAGATGAGCAGCGAAAATGAACGGATCGAAAATGAAAATGGCGTTAAGAGCCACCCATTTGTCGCGAAAAGGGTACAGGCCCTTTGTGCCATAGGAATTGAACAAGTCAACGAATACGTGTAAACAGACGGCCAGGAATATCCAGCCGAGCAAATGCAACCAATGGGGCTGTGGCATTATGGCCTGGATGAGAACGAAAATGGCTCCAGTCCAGAGAAATAAAGCGGGAACCGAGTGAGAAACGCCTCGGTGGTTGCGAATGTAGGCAGCGGTACCACGAAGGCGGACTAAGCCATCCAAATCAGGTGCCTGCGAGCCAATGACCGTACCAATCATGACGGCCACTGCAAGTGACGGAGTAGAAGCTACGACAGGATCAAGATAGGCGAGCCCGGCCAATCCAAAGCCCATGGCAAAATGTGTGGCTGTATCCATGGAATCGTTGTCTTCCTCCCTTCCTTCCACTTTTATTGTTTATTATAGCGTTTGCCTACGGTTAATTCCCGCCCGATCTGAAAATATTTGTGTGCTTGTTCGCACGAGGTGGGAAGGGTATGATGAAAGCGTTGATTCGTTAAAGGAGGAACATGTCGCATGCTAACGGTTTTCATTGAATACAAGCTGGATACTGAAAAACGGAGTCACGCTCTGCGATTGCTCACCTCGATGTCTGAGCGAATGGAAGCGATGGGTGCACGTCAGTATCGCTCAATGGAGGGCTTGGATCAGCCCGGTCTGTTTGTCGAAACGTTTGAGGTCGAGACTGTTCACGTATACGAAGAAATCAAGGCAAACCGATTGGCAGATCAAGACTTTTGCGACTGTATTTCCGGCGGAGCTGCGAAACTGCATGTGTGGGCATTTCGTCCCGCGGAACTGGGATGAAAAGGAGTAGAATAAACGGAAATGGCAAGAAAAAAAGAAAGCTTGAAATATACCCTTCCTGAACAATTTCATGTGTTTGGCTTTGCCCAGGATTTGCTGGCCTGGTACGACTCACAAAAGCGGGATTTGCCTTGGCGGATCAACAAAGACCCATATCGAATCTGGGTATCGGAGATCATGCTCCAGCAAACACGCGTAGAGACTGTTAAACCTTATTATGCGAATTTCATGGAAAAATTTCCGACGGTGAGTGAATTAGCGAAAGCACCCGAGGAAGATGTCTTAAAAGCGTGGGAAGGACTCGGTTATTACTCCCGCGCGCGCAATCTTCAAGCCGCAGCCCGCGAGGTAACGGTTCGCTATGGAGGAGTTGTGCCGGATACACCAGAAGAAATCGCTACACTAAAAGGTGTGGGGCCTTATACAGCAGGTGCCATTCTTAGCATTGCCTATGAAAAGGCAGAGCCGGCTGTGGATGGAAATGTTATGCGTGTCTTTTCACGCCTGCTGTATTTAACTGACGACATCGCGAAGCCTGCCACGAGAATCAAAATTGAGCATCTCGTACGCCAGGTCATTCCAGCGGGGAGAGCGGGAGATTTCAATCAGGCTTTAATGGAGCTGGGAGCGATGGTCTGTGTGCCGCGCACTCCGCAATGCTTGACCTGTCCGGTGTTTGACTACTGTATGGCGCGTCAGGAGGGAGTGGCAGAAGAACTGCCGGTCAAAGGCAAAGCCAAACCTCCACGTCCTGTTGATCTGCAAGTAGGCATTATCATTCGCGACGGCAAAGTATTGATGAACAAGCGTCCCGATCAAGGGCTTCTCGCCGGCATGTGGGAATTCCCTACTGTTGAAACCGAACAGGAAAGTGATGCTGCCAAGCAGGAGGCACTTGCAGTTGGTTTGCGTGAACGATTCGGAATCGATGTAGAAGTCATCCAGCCGCTAGGTACGGTTCAGCACGTCTTCTCCCATTTGCAGTGGAACATGCAAGTATGGTCCTGTGACTGGATCGAAGGGGAAGAGCTCCCCGCTCATGCAAGATACGCAGCTTGGGAGGAATTAGATGCTTACACCATCCCGATGGCGCATCAAAAAATTCGCGAGCTGTTGGGACAAAAATAACGATTAGGCAAAGCTGTCGAGCATTTCTCGGCAGCTTATTTATTTCATCAGACCGATGTGACGCAAGCCGTGAGATATTCCACCATCATCAACGTGGCGCGTTACATAATTGGCATACGGCAACAAAGCTTCATGCGCATTGCCCATCGCGATTCCCATCCCGACATAAGAGAGCATTTCTTTATCATTCAGACCGTCTCCAAAAGCAACTGCTTTGCTTGGCGCAAGCCCGATATGTGAGAGGAGAGCTTCAATACCGAGGGCTTTTGAACCGCCTTTCGCAAAAACATCCATACTATACTCATGCCAGCGTATAAACGAGAGAGCGGGAATCTCTTCTCTGTACTGCTGTTCGTGTGCATCTGGTGTAAACAACAGCGCTTGATAAACATTTTCAGAATGGGCGAAGTTCGCATTGTGATCGGGGGAATCGAGCTTCAATTGCTGAAAGGTCCAATCCAAATAAGGATGCTGCTTATGAGTAGAAAAGCCCGCCGTCCTGCCTTGAAACACGATGGGATGGTCGTGCTGGGCCGCGATCTGCTGCAATTGATCGAGTGTTTTGGTCGGGATGGGGCGATCGTAAATGGTTTTTCCTTGATAGACGACATATGCGCCATTGCAGCTGACATACGAGTCGATGCCGCACTGCTGGGCAAGCTCGTCAAAATAATAATGAGCTCTGCCTGTTGCTAAGACGACCTCGATTTTGTTTCTTTGCAGCTCTTGAATGGCTTCGAGAGTATCCGGTGGTATGATTTTCTCTTCGTTGACGAGTGTTCCATCAATGTCTAAAAAGACGATTTGATACTCCATGATTTCACTCCCCACTGTTCTCTTTTGAATCCATTATAAAGCTTCGAGAGAGGGGAAGAGCAGTGGAAAATAAAAAGATCATGCCCCCGCAGACATGATCTTTGTAAAACCGTTTCTTTTTAGCGAATCAAAAACTCTGGAAATTGTGTGACGATCTGATGCTTTTGTTCTTCGATGCGTTTCAGCGCTTGTTGTTGCATGTATTTTGCTTCAATTTGCTTCGGTGTCAATTTCCGTTTCTCAATAATGATTGTGAAGAAAATCATTGGAATGTACATGAGTGTATCCCTCCCATCCCGTTAATTTGGTGCAGTCAGCTACCATCTATCGCTTTGACTCCCGTAAACCTCATCATCTGACGCCGTTGTTTGTTTTTCATACTAAAATCCCTCCTGTAGTCAAGTCGTCGTGTTTCGTCCATTAAATGCGGCTCACAAATTGTGCTGCTTGAAAAGCATGTTCTTCGGCGCGTTCTTCGAGATAGCGACAGCGAGCAGATTCTGCGAAAAGTGTCTCCGCTTGTTCCTTATTGCGTTCAATCTTGACTGTGAAAAGCAAAAAGTTCAGTACCATTACCAATCACCCCCTTTCAAGGTTAAAAATGTTAATTGTTGAGAAAGAAAAAGACCACGGGCGAAAGCCTGCGGTCTTCTGGCATCAACAAACGGACATGCCGTGTTGAAGGGCATAGAAAGACCACAAGCAACAACGCCTGTGGTCGGTAATAGACGAAATGGAAATGTTGAAGAGTACGAATACTACTGGAATTCGTCGACCCAGGAGGCGCTGCTATATTTAGTTGGAACATCCACAAGACGATAAATAAGAGCTGGATTTGGATTCATTGCTATCATCATCATGGTGCTGCCTCCTTTCTTTCCGTAGTAGTAGTGTGTGGAACGTACTCTTAGAATATGGCATTTTTTTCTTGTTGTAAAGCGATTTTTTACCTATTTATAGAAGAAAGTATATTCTGAATATAATAAAAAATAATAAATAATAAACGAATGTGCAAAATAGTGGGCGAATGTAGGTTTACAATGAGACATATAGCGGGTATCAATATAGGACAATTATGACACGCAGAAAGGTGATGCTAGCGAATGAAAACACCCAGACTTACTGTAAAATCTAAGCTAATCGCTACATTTTCCACCATATTAGTGATCCCCATGCTTTTGCTCGGGTTGCTCTCTTATCAGAGTGCCAAGGCAGAGTTGTCAGATGAATTGCTAACGACTGCCTCTGAAAATGTTCGGTTGATAGATGAGCTTTTGAATCACACACTGCTGGAGCAATCGAGGAATGTGGAATGGATTGCTTCTGATATTGTACGCCATGACATCTTAGAAGAGACCAAAATGGAAACCCAAAAGCAGTTGCAACGTTTTCTCGCAATGAACCCAGAAGTGAGTGAAGCGTATATCGGGGACGAAAATGGTGGCATGTTGACTGCGACTGACTCGAAGCTTCCGGAGGGATACGACCCGCGAAAGAGGGATTGGTACATAGCGGCAATGAAGCAACTAGGAAAAAGCGTCATTGTGGACCCATACATTGATGCCATAACCGGAAAAGTTGTGTTGGGAATAGCGATGTCTTTGCCAGATAAATCCGGTGTTCTGGGAATTGATATTCAACTGAAAGCGCTGGACGCGACGGTCAAGCAAGCGAAAATCGGTACCCAAGGATTTATGGCGATTTTGGATAAAAACCGAAAAATGCTAGTCAATCCAAATGGAGAGTCTGGCGATGAGGTTGCAGAGTCTTGGACGGATACTGTTTATGCAGGAGAGTCAGGTCGTTTACAATTTCAGCATGAAGGAAATCCCGTTCAAGCTGTGTTTACTACGAATAAAAATACGGGGTGGAAGCTTGTCGGCGTGATGTATGAAAGTGAAGCAGCAGAAGCAGCAAATCCGATTTTTTACACGATGCTCGTGATTATCATTGCTGCGCTGGTGGTAGCTGGTGGAGTCATTTACCTGATTTTGCGCTCCTTACTACGTCCATTGCGCATGTTGACAGAAGCAGCGGAAAAAATGAGTCAAGGTGATGTGACACAACAAGTAGATATACGAAGTGACGATGAGCTGGGTACGTTGGGCAAAGCCTTCAATCATATGGCGGAATCTCTCCGTTCCTTGCTCCATTCTGTGAATGATTCTGTTCAGCAGCTGGCTTCTTCAGCAGAGCAGCTCGCTGCAAGTGCAGATCAGACAAGCAAAGCGACAGAACAGATCGCAGAGACCATGCAAGAAATGGCGGAGGGAACCGAGCAGCAAGTCTCCCATACGCAGGAGGGGAACGCAGCCGTCGAACAAATGTCGGCAAGAATCGGTCAGATTGTAGAGCATACACAAAATGTCTTCAGCGTAGCCCAGGAATCGTCGGACTTGGCAGTGAGTGGAAACAAAGCCATTCAATCAGCTGTCCTGCAAATGAACGCATCCAGCGAATCGATTCACGGTCTGGCAAAAGTCGTGGATAATCTGGGGACGCGTTCCCAAGAAATCGGAAACATCGTGGATGTGATTACTGCCATCGCAAATCAAACCAACCTGCTCGCACTAAATGCGGCAATCGAAGCGGCTCGAGCAGGGGAGTATGGACGAGGCTTTGCTGTGGTGGCTGATGAGGTACGCAAGCTGGCAGAGCAATCCGCAAGCTCGGCACAACAAATTAGTCAGCTGATCACCGCGATCCAAGCGGAGACAAACCATGCTGTGATTGTTATGGATCAGAGCAAGCGTGAAGTAACGGAAGGTATTGAAAAAGTGAACGAAGCTGGCCAGTCCTTCGAACAAATTCAATCAGCCGTCAATGAAGTGGCAGAGAAAATCGGTCAGGTATCTGAAGCAACGCGTGATTTCTCCACAAGGGCACAGCAAGTGGTTGAGATCATTGGTCATATTTCCGAAGTGACACTGCAAGCATCTGATGGAACACAAAGTGTATCCGCAGCTGCCCAGGAGCAGCTAGCCTCTATGGAAGAGATCGCTTCCTCAGCCGTTTCTCTCGAACACCTCGCGGAGGAATTGCAAAACCAGATCGGCAAATTCCGTATCTAAAAATAAGCCCGGCGCCGTGTTTACATACACGGGGACTGACCCCATAACGTAAGACAAATCAAAACACCTTCAAGAGAATGCGACCA